>JAGWSV010000170.1 GCA_028869315.1 Rhodospirillales bacterium | reverse complement strand
GGGTTCTTCTACGCGCCCGATCCCTCCTCCCAGCTCGCCTGCATGATCGGCGGCAACGTCAACATGAACTCGGGCGGCGCGCACTGCCTGAAATACGGCGTCACCGCCAACAACCTGCTCGGCCTGAAGCTGGTCACGATCGAGGGCGAGATCCTCGACATCGGCGGCGCGCATCTCGATGCCGCGGGCTACGACTGGCTCGGCCTCTTGACCGGCAGCGAGGGCCAGCTCGGCATCGTCACCGAGGTGACGGTGCGCATCCTGCGCGGGCCGGAAGGCGCGCGCGCCATGCTGGCGGCGTTCAAGTCGAACGAGATCGCCGGCGCCTGCGTCGATGCCATCATCGGCTCCGGCATCATCCCCGTGGCGCTGGAATTCATGGACCGCCCGGCGATCCACGCCTGCGAGGCCTTCGCCCATGCCGGCTACCCGCTCGACGCGGAGGCGATGCTGATCATCGAAGTGGAAGGCAGCACCGCGGAGCAGGACGACCTGCTGGGACGCATCCGCGCCATCTGCGAACGCCACGATCCGATCAGCCTGAAAGTGTCGCAATCGGCCGCCGAGTCGGCGGCGATCTGGAAGGGCCGCAAGGGCGCGTTCGGCGCCGTCGGGCGGATCAGCCCCGACTATCTCTGCATGGACGGCACCATCCCCACCTCCCGCCTGCCCGACGTGCTGCGCCGCATCGGCGAAATGTCGGAGGCGTACGGCCTGCAGGTCGCCAATATCTTCCACGCCGGCGACGGCAACCTCCACCCGCTCATCATGTTCGACGCCAACGATCCGGCCAGCTTCCACAAGGCGGAGGCGTTCGGCGCCGACATCCTGAAGCTCTGCGTCGAGGTGGACGGCTGCCTCACCGGCGAGCATGGCGTGGGAGTGGAGAAGCGCGACCTCATGCCCTCGCAGTTCACCGCGACGGAGCTTGACCAGCAGCGGCGGATCAAGGCCGCGTTCGACCCCGGCTGGTTGCTCAATCCGCACAAAGTCTTCCCCCTCGCGACATGACGTCCCTTACCGCTCCGACCGAGGAGACCGCGCTCGCCGCGGCGGTGGCCGCCGCCGCCGCGGCCGGTGAGCCGCTGGCGATCCAGGGCAACGCCACCAAGGCGGCGATGCTGCGCCCCGTGCAGGCGGCGCGCGCGCTGTCCACCGCCGGGCTGCGCGGCATCACCCTCTATTCGCCGAAGGAACTCGTGCTGCGCGCCCGCGCCGGCACGCCCCTGCCGGAGATCGAGTCGGCGCTCGCCGCGCAGGGCCAGCACCTGATCGCCGAGCCGCCCGACGTTTCGGCGCTGTTCGGCGCCACCCAGCCGTCCACCCTGGGCGGGATCGTGGCTGCCAACCTGTCCGGGCCGCGCCGGGTCGTCTGGGGCGCGATGCGGGACCACGTGCTGGGCGTGCGGGCGGTGAACGGCAGCGGCGAGATCATCCGCTCCGGCGGGCGTGTGCTGAAGAACGTCACCGGGCTCGACCTGTGCAAGCTGCTGACCGGCAGCCACGGCACTCTTGCCGTCATGACCGAGATCACCCTGAAGGTCCTGCCGGCGCCCGAGTCCGTGGGCACGGTGGTGGTGTCCGGGCTGGACGCGAAAGCCGGCGTGGCGGCGCTTTCCGCCGCGCTCGGCTCGCCCTACGGCGTCTCCGGCGCGGCGTACCTGCCGCCGGCCGCGGCCGCGCGAGCGGGCTTCCCGGGCGCCGTCGCAATCGCCCGGATCGAGGATTTCGCGTCCTCGGTGACCTATCGCATCGCGCGGCTGCGCGCCGACCTGGCCGGGTTCGGCGCTGCCGACACGCTCGACGAAGCCGCCTCCCGCACGCTGTGGCGCGCGGTGCGCGACGCGACGCCGCTGCCGGCGGCACCGGAGGACACGGTGTGGCGGGTTTCCGTGCGCCCCTCCGCCGGCCCGGCGGTGCTGGAGGCCGCGCGGACAGCCGGCGTGAGCGGGTTCCTCGACTGGGGCGGCGGGCTCGCCTGGCTGGCCGGCCCGGCGAGCGAGGCGGTGCACCAGGCGGTTTGCGACGCCGCCACGGCACGGGGCGGAACCTGGACCCTGCTGCGCGGCCCGGAGCCGCTGCGCGCCGCGGTGGCGGTGGTGCCGCCGGAGCCGGCGGCGCTGGCGCGCATCACGAGGCAGGTGAAGGCGGCGTTCGACCCGCGCGGTATCCTCAACCCCGGCCGCCTGTACGCCGGGCTGTGAGGGGCCGCACGTGAGCACCGTCGTCTTTCCCACCTATCTCGTGGTTCCGCCGCTGCTGGTCGCGTTCGCCGTGCTCGCCTTCCTGCACTGGCGCAGCAACCCGGCGAACCACCTGCTCGATATTCGCTTCCTGATGATGACCGGGGCGATCCTGCTGATGTTCACGCAGATCATCTTCGCCGGCAGCTACCCGATGGTGTCGCGGGTCTGCTTCCCGCTGGCGATGGTCTGGCTGATCGTCGCGCTGCTGCTGTTGCGCCGCCAGATGACGCAGGGCTGAGCCATGCAGACCCATTTCACCGCCGAGCAGCTGCGCGACCCCGATATCGCCGCGTCCAACCAGGTGTTGCGGACCTGCGTGCATTGCGGCTTCTGCACCGCGACCTGCCCGACCTTCCGGCTGCTGGGCGACGAGCTGGACAGCCCGCGGGGGCGCATCTACCTGATCAAGGACATGCTGGAATCCGGCCGACCGGCCAGCGAGGACGTGGTCCTGCACATCGACCGCTGCCTCTCCTGCCTGTCCTGCATGACTACCTGCCCGTCCGGCGTGCACTACATGCACCTCGTCGACCACGCGCGGACCTATATCGAAAACACCTATCGCCGGCCCTGGCACGACCGGCTGCTGCGCGCCGTGCTGGCCTCCGTGCTGCCGTATCCGCGCCGGTTCCGCGCCGCGCTGGCGGCGGCCGGGGCCGGGCGGGCGTTCGCCTGGCTGCTGCCGGCGTCGCACCCGCTAGGAAAGCGGCTGCGGGCGATGCTGGCCCTGGCGCCGGACACGCTGCCGTCAGGCGGCACCCCGCCGGGCGTCCATCCGGCGGAGGGGGCACGCAAGGGCCGGGTGGCGCTGCTCGCGGGCTGTGCCCAGCAGGTGCTGGCGCCGGGGATCAACGACGCCACCATCCGGCTGCTCACTCGCATGGGCGTGGAGGTGGTGGTGGCCGAGGGCGCCGGTTGCTGCGGCGCGCTCACGCATCACATGGGCAAGCACGATCCGGCAATCGCCAGCGCAGAGGCCAATATCGCGGCCTGGGGCCACGAGATCGACGGCGACGGGCTGGACGCGATCGTCATCAACGCCTCGGGCTGCGGCACCACGGTGAAGGATTACGGGTTCATGTTCCGCACCGCGCCGGAGCCGTTGCGCGCCCGCGCGGAACAGGTCTCTGCGCTGGCGGTGGACATCAGCGAGTTCCTGACCCGTATCGGTTACGCGCCGACGCGGGAGCCGCCGGGCCTCACCGTGGCGTATCATTCCGCCTGCAGCCTGCAGCACGGCCAGCAGGTCACCATCGAACCGAAAGCGCTGCTGGCCAAGGCCGGGTTCACCGTGGTCGAGCCGGCCGACGCACATCTTTGTTGCGGCTCCGCCGGCACCTACAACCTGATGCAGCCGGAGATTGCCGGCCGGCTGCGGGAACGCAAGCTCGACACCCTGCGCGCCACCAGCCCCGACCTGATCGCGGCCGGCAATATCGGCTGCATCGCCCAGTTGGCCGGCGGCGGGCTGCCGGTGGTGCACACGATCGAACTGCTGGACTGGATGGCCGGCGGGCCGGAGCCCGCGCGCGCCACGGACTGACCGGCCAGTTCCGCCCTCAGGGCTGCTTGGCCGGCGAGCGGACCAGGAACGGGTCCGGCTGGACATCGCCCAGCGGCCGGTCCTCGGCGCCCCAGCGATGCGCGACGGCGTTCACATGCACCTGGGTCGCGCCGAGACGCTGCAGCACCGCGCAGGCGCGGTCTTCTGCCGCCTGGTCCGGCACGCCGACCCAGAGCACCAGGCCGCCGCGCGCAAGCTGGTCCGCCACGGAGTCGGCATGGCGCTTCGACAGCGCATTCGCGAGCAAGGCCCCGAGCCCGGCGCCCGCCGCGCCGCTCGCCACCGCGGCCCCGATCGCCGCGGCGAGGACGCCGCCCGATGCCACCACCGCTGCGGCGCCGGCGACGCTCCCGAGGTAGAACGGAACCGCAACCGCCGCCGCCTTGCCCTCGGCTTTCGATGCGTCCGAGACGAACGCCGCATGCGGCGCGCCGTCGTCATCGGCGGCTGCCTCCACCGTGCCGTAGAGATCCTTCAGGCGCCGCCGCGCCGCAGCGTCGGATGCGAGCACCGATATCGCGGACCGATCGAAGCCAGCGATCAGGAGTTCGTCGACGCCGGCCTGCAGCGCGTCCGGACTGGGCAGCACCCCGACGACTTCGCGCGCGGTATAGCTCGTCGCGGACTCGGGATAGTTCGTTTCGATCATTATATGTACTCTCTGTTGCAATGCAACCGTCCGCCAAAATGGGCCCGCGGGCGCCGGCTATTCGCGTGGACAGCGCCGCAGGTCAGTTCGTTTTCGACGGATCTATGAATATACGTTCCATCCGCGCGTTCGTTGTTTATGCTGTCCGGTATGAATTCGGCACGTTCGTTCGCGGCAAGAATCCTGTCCTTCGCGCCGAAAAATCGAACACGCCGCCCGTCGTCCATCCGACCTAATCAGCGCGGCGCGAATTCCAAGGCAGGCTCACCGGACCGCGATGGCGCCGTCACCGCGATGTGATCGCCGCGCCCCGCGCGCCCGGCTTCGGCCCGCTCAGCCCTGCAATGTTTCCAGCGTGTGGCGCGCGATCATCGCTTCCTCGTCGGTCGGCACCACCCAGACCGCAACGGGGCTGTCCGCGGCGCTGATCAACCCCTCCCCGCGCGCATTCGCCGCCGGGTCGAGCCGCACGCCAAGCCAGCCGAGCCGCGCGCACACGGCCGCGCGCACCGGGGCCGCGTGCTCGCCGATGCCGGCGGTGAACACGAATCCGTCGAGACCGCCCAAGGAGGAGGCGAGCGCGCCGGCCTCGCGGCCGATCCGGAACACGAACAAGTCCACCGCCGCCGCGGCAAGCGGATCGTCGCTGTCGAGCAGGGTGCGCATGTCGTTGGAGATGCCGGACACGCCGAGCAGGCCGCAGCGGTGGTAGAGCAGATCCTCCACCGCCGCCGCCGTCATACCGCGCTGCGCAATGAGATGCAGCACCACCCCGGGATCGAGGCTGCCCGAACGGGTTCCCATCATCAGCCCGTCGAGCGCGGTGAACCCCATGGTGGTGTCGACGCTGCGCCCGCCCGCCATGGCGCAGAGACTGGCGCCGTTGCCGAGATGCGCGACGATCACCCGCCCCGCCGCAAGCCGGGGCGCCAGTACGCGGAGCCGCCTGGCGATGAACTCGTAGGACAGCCCGTGGAACCCGTAGCGGCGGATGCCGGCTTCGGTCATCGCGTGCGGCAGGGCGAAGCTGGTGGCGAGCGCCGGCATGGTGTGATGGAAGCCGGTGTCGAAGCAGGCCACCTGCGGCACCGCGGGCCGGGTGGCGGCGATCGCGCGGATCGGCGCCAGGTTATGCGGCTGATGGAGCGGGGCGAGCGGGGCCAGCGCATCCAGCGCCTCCAGCACCTCCGCCGTCACACGCTCGGGACGGTGAAACCGCGTGCCGCCATGCACCACCCGGTGGCCAATGGCGGCGAGCGCCCGCCCGCCCAGATGCCCGGTCACGAAGTCGATCAGGATGCCGAGCAGGTCCTCATGCGTCGCCGCCGCGGCGAAGCGGCGCTCCTCCAGCACACCGCCCGCGGGATCGCGGGCCAGCAAATGCGGGGCGCTGCCGATCCCTTCGATCTGCCCATGCGCAACGCGGGTGAGACCCTCGCCCGCCGCCACCGCGAACAGGGCAAACTTCACCGAGGAGGACCCGGCGTTCAGCGCCAGGACCGCGTCATGCGCCATGCTTGCCTTCCTCCTCCGGCTCGGCCCGTCGTGCCGCCCGCCGGCTCAGGCCGCCGGGTTCGCGCCGCCCTTTGCGGCGGCGGCCTGCTCGGCCTCGGCCAGCGGGTCCACCATCACGATGCCGGTATTCGGCTCCACCACGATCAGGCGGTTGTCGAGCGCCTTCACCCCGGCGACGTTTTCCGCCGCGACCCCGATCGCCTGGCGCTGGCGCTCGTCGAACACCACGCCGTCGAGTGCCACCACCCCGTCGGTCACCGAGACGGTGATGGAACGCAGCGGCACCCAGCTTTCCCGCCGCAGCTCGGCCAGGATCAGGTCGCGCACGGTGGCATCGTCGCCGGTTTCGGCGGCCACTTCCAGCTTCTCGGCCAGCACCTTCACGAGATCGGCCCGGCTGATGATGCCGACCACGACGCCGTCGCGGGTCACCGGCAGGCGCTTCACCCGCTTGTTGCGCATCGTGTGCGCGACCTCGTCGAGCGGGGCCGCCTCGTCCACCGTGAGCACGTCCGGGGTCATCACCTCGGATACCCGGCGGCCATGGGTGCGGATGTAATCGTCCGCCAGCCGGCCAGGGACGAAGATGATCTCCAGCCAGCCGGGGCGCTTGCCTTCGGTGCCGGTTTCGGCCCGGCGGAGCAGGTCGCCCTCCGTCAGCACGCCGACCGCGCGGCCGGCGGCGTCCAGCACCGGCAGGCCGCTGATACGGTTGTCGATCATCAGCCGCACCGCCTGCGCGAGCGGCGCTTCGCCGCGCACCGCGATGACGCCGCGGGTCATGATATCGCCGGCTTTCATCCGGTTCCTCCTGTTGGATCGCTGGGTCAGTGTCCAGCATGGCCATAAGGGGGTCGTTGACCCAGATCAACCGGCGGGCCCGACGGCCGACCGGATGCGGGCGAAGGCGAGGCGGGCGGACGGGTGCAGCGGCTTCGGAGCGCGGTATCGCCGCGCCGGCGCCCCAATGGCGGGCGCCGGCCAGGCGGACCCGATCGGCTGCCGGCAGGCCGTGCGGCCCGCGCGGATCGGTACCCTGTCGCATCGGGTTATCTCCGACGCGCCTCCCGTGTCACCCGCAGGGCCACGATACATATGTCATGCCTGTACTGATGTCTGGCATACCGCTCCGGGACACGTGAAAGCAATGCGGGCCGATGGTGGCTTATGATCCGTCAGGCGGTGTGTCCGGACGCGCAGATCGCGCCGGCGGAACGCGCATCCGGCAACGCAACGGATACGGTTGACGCATGTTGCCAGTCGCCAGAGCGGCGCAGTTCGATACAGAGGCGGTTCGCGCGGGATACGCGACGGAGCGGGGACTCGAACCATGATCAGGGCGTCCGTGATCCTTCCCGCCTGGAGCGCCGCTCCATCGGTCAAGCCGGCGATCCGTTCCGCGCTGCGGCAGAGGGTGCCGCGGATCGCGGCGATCGTGATCGACGCCGCCTCCGCCGAGGCGACGGCGGAGGCGGCGTCGGGCGGGCGGGCGCGGACACGCGGGTGGGCCTGCTGCGCAGCCCCGGCGACGACGGGCCGGGCACGGTGACCTCCGCCGCCCGGACCACCGACCGGCCCTCCCTGGCCCGCACGCTGGCGGGTGACGGGCCTCGGCCATGCACCTGATACCGGGGCGACTTCTCCGGCATGCGCGGCCGATGGTACCGGCCACCGAGGTTCTGGCCACCTTGCGGGCGCTTCCGGTCGTGCCTCTCCCCACGCTGCTGGGCGGCGAGGCACCGGTGCTGGTCCTCGCCCCGCATCCGGACGACGAAAGCCTGGGCTGCGGCGGCCTGATCGCGGAATGCTGCGCACGGGGCCAGGACGTGCACGTCATGATCCTGACCGACGGACGCGGCTCGCATCCTCGCTCGCGGGCCTATCCCTGGCCTCGCCTCGTCGACCTGCGGGCGAAGGAGGCAGGTCGCGCGGCCGCCGTTCTCGGTGTTGGTCGGGAACGGTTGACGTTTCTCGGCATCCGCGACGGTGCTGCCCCGTTGTTCGGGCGCCCGCTGCACCGGGTCGCGCAGCAGGTCGAAGACTATGTCCGGCGCCACCGGATCGGCACCATCTGCACGACCTGGGAACACGATCCGCATCGGGACCATCTGGCCGCCTTTCGCGCCGCGCGCCTGGCGGCGCAGCGGTGCGCTACCGGCCTGCTGTGCTACCCGGTCTGGGGATGGACCCTGCCGGATACCGCCTGGCTTCCGGCCGCACCGATCAGCGGCGCGCGGATCGATGTCACGCCGTACCTGCCGGCCAAGGCCAGTGCGATCGCCTGCCATGCGTCCCAGGTCTCGAACCTGATCCCGGACGATCCGACCGGCTATCGCATCCAACCGGCGTTTCTCGCGTTGTTTTCCGGTCCCCATGAAGTGTTCGTCCGCGGGTAAACGGTGGCGCAGCCTGGGCATGCGGCGGCTTGAGCGGGCGCCGTGATCAGGGTTTCGGTCATCGTTCCGGCCTATAATGCACAGCCGTTCATCGAACCGGCGGTTGCCTCCGCACTGCGCCAGACCGAGCAGCGGATCGAGGTGATCGTGATCGACGACGCCTCCACCGATGCCACCGCCGACATCGTCTCCGGCATGCGCGCGCAGGATGCGCGGGTGCGCCTGTTGCAAAATCCGACCAATCTCGGGCCGGGCGCGGCCCGCAACCGCGGGCTCGCGGCCGCGCGGGGCAGCTGGATCGCCCTGCTCGACGCCGACGACCTGTTCGAACCGCAGCGCCTTGCCCGGCTGCTGGCGATCGGCGAAGCGAACGGCGCCGATATCGTCTCCGACAATCTTCTGATCTGGGCGGAGGCGGATGCCTCGCCGCCGTCCCTATTGATCCCGCCGGCGCGACTGGCGGCGCCGCGACGGATGCCGCCCGAGGAGTTCATCATCGGCGACATCGGCAAGCGGCGCCGGCGCCGGCGCCGGCAGCTTCACACCAGCTACGGCTTCATGCAGCCGATGTTCCGCCGGCGGTTTCTCGACGTCAACGACATCCGCTATCACGAGGCAAGCCGGTTCGGCGAGGACTACATCCTGGCGCTGCGGTGCCTGCTCTGCGGCGCCCGGTGGTGGATCACGCCGGAGGCGATGTACCGCTACCGGGTCCGGCCGGGAACCTTGACGGAGGTGCAGACCGCCGCCGATCTCGATCGCATCCGCCAGGCGGAAGGACGCATGCTGCGCTACTCGCCGCTTGTCGCCGGCAATGCGTCCCTGGTCCGCGCCCTGCACCGGCACAAAGCCGCCATCGACCGCCGGTTTTACTACCGGGCGTTCACCGACGCGATGAAAGCCGGATCGTTCGCCGCTTCCTGGCGCCTGCTGTTCGACGAACCCGGAAGCTGGCGCCATATCCTGCTGGAAAGTCTCCGGCAGGCGCCGGTGGTCGCCGCCAAGGCGGCCCGGGGCGGATATTCCTGCAACAACCTGGCCTGGCGCGCGCGGGCGGCCACCGGCGCGCTCTGCCCCGCGCCCGAGGACATGGCGTCAGGCCGCGGCGGCATCGCGGTCGCCATCCATCCGGGAGCGATCCAACCGGAGGGCGATCATGGCGATGGTCCGTGAGAGGCCGGCCGCGCAGCACAGCGGGACCCGCTCGATCGCGGGCGGACCGGCGGGCGCCGGCGCGCGCTACGAGAAGCAAGCCAGGCGCACGGCCGAGACAGATCATGTCACGGTCTGGATGGCACGCCGCGATCCGCGCCGATTCTGGTGCCAAGGCATGTCGACCCGAACTTCGGGTCCTGGAGGCGACCGGTGACCCGCACACCCGACCCCGGTTCACGCGCACGCGACGTCGCGGAGCGCCGCGGCGCGTCCCGGCTGCGGGTCGCCGTCGCCACCCTGGCGTGGTGCACCGCGACCCTCGGCCTCCGATCCGCGTTTTCGTTGGCGATGTTCTACACCGCCTCGCTGACGCGGTCGCCGCGCCGCGAACGGCACATGTTCGTCGCTTCGGTCGGGCGTACGCTCGCCTTGCGGGCGGCGGACATGGGAACGATGACGGAAGTCTTCTTCGGCCGGCACTATGATCTCGACCGGGCACCCCGGCAGGCCGCGGCCTTTCATGCCTATGCCCGCAGCGTGGCCGCGCCGCTGATCATCGACTGCGGCGCCAATATCGGCCTGTCCGCGGTCTGGTTCCGGCACCGGTTCCCCACCGCCGCGATCTATGCGATCGAACCGGCGCAGGAAAACGTCGCGCTGATGCAGCAGAACATCCGCGGGCTGGCGGATATCCACCTCGTCAGCGGCGCCGTCTGGCACGAGCCGGCGATGATGGCCTTCGACTACCGCGACGACAACCCGCCGGGGGCGCAGCTCGCCGCGTCCGGCGAACGCCAGGTCCGCTGCTACGCGATCGCCGAAATCATCGAGATGGCCGGCGGCCGGGACCCGCTGATCGTGAAGATCGATATCGAGGGGGCGGAACGAGGGCTGTTCAGCGGCAACACGGACTGGGTGAAGCGCACCAAGCTGATCATCATCGAAACCCACGACTGGCTGTTCCCGTTCCAGGGAAGCAGCCTTCCGTTCTGGCTCTGCATGGCCCGGGAACGGTTCGACATCGTCCCCATAGATGCGAACATCTTCTGCTTCAACCGGAATCTCGCGACACGACCCGACCGCGCCGTGTCCGATGCCCCGCCGGCGGAGGTGCCAGCAGCCGGCGCCCCTGTCTGAATCACAGGCCGGCGTCCCCGGCTCCCTCCACCGCCGGCTCGGCGCCAGGGTCGTTGCAGAACCCGGATCGCCTCAGCCCACCGGAACGTTGTCGTACACCCCGACGCCCTGCAGCAGCATGAACCTGCAGGCCCCGCCGTCGACCCCGCGCACGGTATGCGCGGTCTTCGGCGTCACCTCGCAGCGCTCCCCCGGACCGAGCCGGTGCACCGCGCGCGGCGCGCGGGTTTCCACCTCCATCGGCCCGTCCAGGCAGACGAAGCTGTCGGTGATGGTCGAGTGATAGTGCCACGGCACGCATTCCCCGGCCGCCAGGGTCAGGACCGAGGCGCGCATGTCCGCCCCTTCCATCACCCGGTCGTAGCCGGCGATCGCCAGCCGCATGCCCTGTACGCCTTCCTGCATGGCTTCCTCCTTCGGCAGCAGCGTCATCCACCGGCGCTTGCGCTCCGGCCGCCGCCGGGAACATAGCAGCCCCGGCGCGCGGCGCCGATCCGCCGCAATACGGCGGTTACAATTCCTGCCAATATGGCCGCCATGACCCACCGCCCGCTCCGGCGGCTCGCCCCGCTTGCCGCCGGCCTCGCCGCCGTGCTGCTGCTCGGCGGCTGCGATCTCGGCCCCGACTGGAGCCAGCCCGCGCTCGCGGTGCCCGGCCGCTACCGCGATGCCGCGCCGGCCGGGACGAACGCGGCCGCGGCGCGCATCTGGCCGTCGCCCGACTGGTGGCGCGGCTTCCGCTCCTCCGAGCTCGACCGGCTGGTTGCGGAGACCCAACGGCATAATTTCGACATCGCTGCCGCGGTGGCGCAGATCCGCGCCGCCGACGCGGCCGTGCGCATCGGCGGCAGCGCGCTGCTCCCCAGCCTGTCCGGCAGCGGCGGGGCACGGTGGCAGCAATCCGCGCTGACCAGCCGCGGCGTCGGCACCACCGTGTTCACCCAGCACACCTATGACCTGGGCCTCAATATTTCCTACCAGGCGGATTTCTGGGGCCGGAACCTGGCATCGCTGCGCAGCGCGGAAGCCAGCGCGGTGGCCAGCCGCTACAACGCGCAGACCGTGGCACTGACGGCGGTGACCGCGGTGGCGCAGACCTGGTTCACCGCACTGGCCGACGCCGACCGGCTGCGCTTCGCAGAGCAGAACCTGAAGGACGCCGAAGCGACCCTGGCGGTGATCCGCGGCCGGCTCGACGCTGGCACCGCGACCGCGCTCGACATCGCCCAGCAGGAAGCGCTGGTGAACGCCGAACGGGCCAATATCCCGGCGCTGCGGAACCAGATCGAGCAGGAGCTGATCGGGCTCGGCATCCTCACCGGCCGGCCGCCCGAACAGGTGCACGCCGTGCCCGGAACGCTGGACGACCTGTCCCTGCCGCCGGTGGCGCCCGGGCTGCCCGCCGCCCTGCTGCGCCGGCGTCCCGACGTGGCGGCGGCAGAAGCACAGCTGGTCGCCGCTAATTTCAACATCAAGGCGGCACGGGCGGCGTTCTTCCCGACCGTCGATCTCACCGGCCAGCGCGGCTACCAGTCGGCGGCGCTGGCGAGCCTGTTCACCCCGGGCGGCATCATCGCCTCCGCGGCGGCCAGCCTGGCGCAGCCGCTGTTCGACGGCGGGCTGCTGCGCGGCCAGCTCGAACAGTCGAAAGCCCAGTACGAGGTGCTGCTCGCCGATTACCGCAAGGCGGTGGTGCAGGCCTTCACCGACGTGGACAACGCGCTGGCCGCCTGGCGCTACGCCACCACCCAGGAAGCGCTGCAACGCCAGGCGGTGGCGAGCGCGGCGCGCGCCGCGGCGATCGCCCGCGCCCAGCTGGGCGCCGGCACGGTGGACGTGACCACGGTGCTCAGCACCGAGGCCACCCTGTACGGGGACGAGGACACCTTGGCGCAGGTGCGGCTCGCGCGGGTCGTGGCGCTGCTTGATCTCTACAAGGCGCTGGGCGGTGGCTGGAAGGAGCCGGCCGGACCGATCCAGCAGCAATTCCCCGGCCTGCATCCGGGGCTGGTGGGCGGCGGCCTGGCGCTGCCAGTGGGGGAGAACGTGCGATGACGCGACGTTGCCGGAACCCTTCGCCCGGCCCATCTGCCCCTCATCCGACCCTGGTGCCCTGCGTCGGGCCCCGGCGCACGCGACAGGAGGTCGCCTAGGCCATGGACATCGCCCCCGGGGACATCACCCCCCGCGAACGCCCCCCCGGCCCCGCAATCCGCGACGAGCCGCGTCCCGGCTACGAAGCCGAACCGAACGGCGGCGCACCGCGCCCGCCGACCCGGCGTGGCCGCGCGGTTTCGCTCGTGCTGTCGGCGCTGCTGATGGCCGGGATCGCGGCGGCGATCTGGCGGTGGCCGACCGGTCCGTCCGGCCGCCACGCCGGGCCGCCGGCAGCGGCGATCCCGGTTCTGGTCGCCCCCGCGCGGGTGGCGAACGTGCCGATCTATCTCGACGGGCTCGGCACCGTGCAGGCATTCAACTCGGTCACCGTCACGCCGGTGGTCGGCGGGCCGCTGCTGTCGGTGAACTTCCGCCAGGGCCAGGACGTGACCAAGGGCCAGGTGCTCGCCCGCATCGACCCGCGGCTCTACCAGGCCGCGCTGGAACAGGCGGAAGCGAAGAAGGCGCAGGACGAGGCGAACCTCGCCAACGCCCGCGCCGATCTGGCTCGCTACCAGAAGCTGGTGGCGAAGAACTACACCTCCGCCCAGCAGGCGGAGACCCAGAAGGCGCTGGTCGCGCAACTGGCGGCGCAGGTGCAGATGGACCAGGCGCAGATCGACACCGCGCGCACCCAGCTTAGCTACTGCACCATCACCGCGCCGATCTCCGGGCGCAGCGGGCTGCGGCTGATCGACCCGGGCAACGTCGTGCAGCCCGGCAGCACCGGGGCGATCGTGACGATCGCGCAGATCCACCCGATCTCGGTCGTGTTCTCGCTGCCGCAGCAGGATCTGGGGCAGGTGCAGGCGGCGCTGCACTCCGGCCCGACGCCGATGAGCACGACGCCGATGGGCACGACGCCGATGGGCACGACGCCGATGGGCAAGGCACCGGTGCTGGCCTATGCGCAGGGCGCGGCGGAAACCGCGGCCAACGTGCTCGACCGCGGCACCCTGTCCGTGCTGGACAACACGGTGGACTCCACCACCGGCACCATCAAGCTGAAGGCGACCTTCCCCAATCCGCAGGACCGGCTGTGGCCGGGCGGGTTCGTTGCGGTGCGGCTGCAGGTCGCAACCGACCGCAACGCGGTGGTGGTGCCGCCGGCGGCGGTGCAGCAGGGGCCGGACGGGCTCTATGTGTATGTCGTCGGCGCCGACGGCAAAGCGGCGCGGCGGACGGTCACGGTCACGCATGAGGATGCCGACGCAGCGGTGATCGGCACCGGGCTCGCCGCCGGGGAACGGGTGGTGACCGACGGCGCGTCCCGCCTGTCGGACGGCGCGCGGGTCGCGGTGGCGCCCCAGGCTGGCGCGGCGGCAAAGATCGCGCCGCCCGGGAAGCCGCGACAAAATCCGGCGCGGAAGCCGGCCGGGACGGGCGGCAAGCAGGCGGCGCGATGAACATCTCGGCGCCGTTCATCGCCCGGCCGGTTGCCACCGCGCTGCTGGCGGTGGCGGTGCTGCTCGCCGGGCTGCTCGGCTACCAGGCGTTGCCGGTTTCGGCGCTGCCGGAGGTGGACTTCCCGACCATCGAGGTCACCACCCAGCTGCCCGGCGCCAGCCCGCAGACCGTTTCGACCCTGATCACGGCGTCGCTGGAGCGGCAGCTCGGGCAGATCCCGGGGCTCGCCACCATGACCTCGGCCTCGTCGGAGGGCACCAGCGAGATCACCCTGCAATTCGTGCTGAGCCGGAACATCGATTCCGCCGCGCAGGACGTGCAGGCGGCGATCAACGCCGCGGCCGGCACGCTGCCCGCCAACCTTCCCTACCCGCCGGTCTATTCCAAGGTGAACCCGGCCGACGCGCCGATCCTGACCGTGGCGCTGACCTCCGATCAGGTGCCGATCCAGCAGGTGGGCGACGCGGCGGATACGATCCTGCAACCGAAGCTGGCGCAGATCGCCGGCGTCGGCAAGGTCACGGTGGAAGGTGGGCTGCGCCCGGCGGTGCGGGTGCGGATCGATCCCGCACGGCTCGCCGGCTACGGGCTGTCGATGGAGGACGTGCGCACCGCCGTCGCCGCCGCCAATGCCAACGGCGCCAAGGGCGGGTTCGACGGGCCGCGCCTCGCCGTGGCGCTCGGCGCCAACGACCAGCTCGTGAACGCCGACGCCTACCGCAACCTCGTGCTCGCCTGGCGCAACGGCGCGCCGGTGCGGCTGTCGGCGGTCGGCACCGTGGTGGATGGGCTGGAGAACGACCGCATCGGCGCCTGGTATTTCGACCACGGCCAGCGGAAGCCGGCGGCGGTGCTGGACATCCAGCGTCAGCCGGGCGCGAACATCGTGCAGACGGTGAACCGCATCAAGGCGGCGCTGCCGTCGCTGCAACGGGCGATGCCGGGCGGCATCCGGCTGCGCATCGTCACCGACCGCACCGAAACGATCCGCGCGTCCGTGCGCGACGTGCAGTTCTCGCTGGTCGCCGCCGTGGTGCTGGTGGTGCTGGTGATCTTCGCCTTCCTCCGCTCCTGGCGCGCCACCTTCATCCCCGCCGTCGCGCTGCCGCTGTCGCTGATCGGCACGTTCGGGATCATGGACCAGCTGGGCTACAGCCTCGACAACCTGTCGCTGATGGCGCTGACGATCGCCACCGGCTTCGTGGTCGACGACGCGATCGTGATGATCGAGAACGTGGTGCGCTACCTCGAACAAGGCATGCACCCGCTCACCGCCGCCTATCGCGGCGCCGGGCAGATCGGCTTCACCATCGTCTCGCTCACCGTGTCGCTGATCGCCGTGTTCATTCCGCTGCTGTTCATGACCGGGGTGGTCGGGCGGCTGTTTTCCGAATTCGCCGTCACCCTCTCGGTCGCCGTGGTGGTTTCTGCGGTCATCTCGCTCACGCTGACGCCGATGCTGTGCGGGCGGCTGCTGCGCCAGGGATCGGCGGCGGAGGAAGGCGCGCTCGGCCGCGCCCTCGAACGCGGCTTCGAGGCGCTGCGCGGCGCCTACCGCCGCTCGCTCGGCTGGACCCTGCAGCACGAGACGATGATGCTGCTGATCGCCGCCGCCACCCTGGCCGGCACGATCGCGCTTTATGCCGTGGTTCCGAAAGGCTTCCTGCCGGAGCAGGACACCGGCGTGATCGCCGCCACCATGGAGGCGGGACCCGGCGTGTCGATCCCCCGCCTCGCCGCAATGCAGAACGCGGTGGCGGCGAAGATCGCCCGCAACCCGGCGGTGACCGGCGTGGTCTCCTTCGTCGGCGCCGGCACGATCAACGCCACGCCCAATACCGGGCAACTGACCATCGCGCTGAAGCCGGTGGGACAGCGGCCGCCGGTGCAGGCCGTGATCCCGGCGCTGCGCGCCGATGCCGCCGGGGTGCCCGGCCTTACCGCCTGGTTCAAGCCGGTGCAGGACATCACCCTGGGCGCACGGACCAGCCGCAACGCCTACCAGTACACCGTGGTGGATACCGATGCCGCGGAGCTCGATGCCTGGCTGCCGAAGCTGCTCGCCCGGCTGGGCGGCCTGCCGCAGCTCGCGCACGTGACGTCCGACCAGGTCGACAACGGCAGCGAAATGGCGATCACGGTCGACCGCGCCGCCGCGACCCGGCTCGGCGTCAGCATGCAGGCGGTCGAGGACACGCTGTATGACATGTTCGGCCAGCGGCAGATCTCCACCATCTTCGGACAGTCGAACCAGTACCGCGTGATCCTGGAGGCCAATCCGGCCTGGCAGCAGAACCCTGACGTGCTGCGCCTGCTGCATGTTCCGGGCAGCGGCACGGCGCAGGTGCCGCTGTCGGCGATCGCCACCATCACCCGCCGCGCGGTGCCGCTGGTGGTGACGCATCAGGACCAGTTCCCCGCCGCCACCATCGGCTTCGACCTCGCGCCCGGCGTCTCGCTCGGCGCCGCGGTCGCCGCGGTGCAGGGCGCCGAGCAGGCGATCGGCCTGCCGCCGGGCATTTCCGGCTCCTATTCCGGCGCCGCGGCCGAGTTCCAGAGCTCGCTCGCCGCCGAACCCTGGCTGATCGGCGCCGCGGTGGTGGTCATCTACATCGTGTTGGGCGTGCTGTACGAAAGCTGGATCCATCCGGTCACCATCCTCTCCACCCTGCCCTCGGCCGGCATCGGCGCGCTGCTCGCGCTGCTCGCCACCGGGCACGACCTGACCGTGGTGGCGCTGGTCGGCGTCGTGCTGCTGATGGGCATCGTGAAGAAGAACGCGATCATGATGATCGACTTCGCGATCGAGGCGGAGCGGAGCCGCGGCCTGTCGGCCGAGCAGGCGATCGCCGAGGCCTGCCTGCTGCGCTTCCGCCCGATCATGATGACCACGATGGCGGCGCTGCTCGGCGCGGTGCCGCTGGTGGTGATGCACGGCGCCGGGTCGGAGCTGCGGGTACCGCTCGGCGTCACCATCATCGGCGGGCTGCTGCTGTCGCAGGTGCTGACCCTCTACACCACGCCGGCGATCTATCTCGCGTTCGAGCGCCTGCGGCTGCGCCTGGCCGGCCCGCGCACGGCGCCCGAGCCGGCGGAATAGGCACGCGCGGGATGGGTTTCTCCGCCCCCTTCATCGCCCGCCCGGTCGCCACCGTGCTGCTCGCGCTCGGCCTGCTGCTCGCCGGCGTGCTCGCCTACCAGGAACTGCCGGTCGCCTCGCTGCCCGACGTGTCGATCCCCACCATCGTCGTGATGGCCGCCCGCCCGGGCGCCGATCCGGAGACGATGGCCAACTCGGTCGCCGCGCCGCTGGAACGCCGGCTCGGCAACATCCCGGGGGTGAGCGAGATCACGTCGGTCAGTTCCACCGGCAACACCTCGATCATCATCCAGTTCGATATCGACAAGAACATCGACGTCGCGGCGAACGACGTGCAGGCGGCGATCAACGCCGCCACGCCCGACCTGCCGGCGGACATGCCGACGCGGCCGCACTACCGCAAGTTCAATCCGGCCTCGATCCCGATCATGAACCTGGCGCTGACGTCGAAGACCCTGTCGATCCCTCGGCTTTACGACGCCGCCGACACCATCCTGGCGCAACGGTTGTCGCAGGTGGAAGGGGTCGCCGACGTCACCCTGAACGGGGCGGCGACGCCGGCCGTGCGGGTCGATCTGGAACCGGACCGGCTGGCCGCCGCCGGACTGTCGGCGCAGGACGTGGTGAATGCGATCAAGGCGGCCAACGTGCTGGAACCGACCGGCGGGTTCGAAGGCCCGCAGCGCGCCGCCCTCATCGGCGTGAACGGCCAGATCTCCCGCGCCGTGCAGTACCGCGCCCTCGTGCTGAAGACGAAAGGCGGGGCGGTGCTGCGGCTGGGGGACGTCGCGCACGTCACCGACGCGGTCACCAACACCAGGCTGGCCGCCTGGTACGACCGCCAGCCGGCGGTGCTGCTGACCATCCGCAAGACCACCGACGCCAACGTGATCCAGACGGTCGACCGCATCCGCGCGCTGCTGCCGCAGCTGAAAGCCTGGATGCCGGGCGGGATCGATCTGCATGTCGTCACCGACCGCACGGAGACGATCCGCGCCAGCGTCGCCGACGTGCAGTACACGCTCGCCATCACCATCGTGCTCGTGCTGCTCGTGGTACTGCTGTTCATGCGCCGGCTGATGCCGACCGTGGCGGCCGGCGTCACCGTGCCGCTGTCGATCTGCGGCACCCTGGCCGGGATGTGGGCGCTCGGCTTCACCCTCGACAATTTCTCGCTGATGGCGCTGACCGTCTCGGTCGGCTTCGTGGTCGACGACGCGATCGTCATGATCGAGAACATCGTCCGCCATATCGAGGACGGCGTGCCGCCGTTGCGGGCGGCGCTGATCGGCTCGCGCCAGATCGGCTTCACCGTGGTCTCGATCAGCCTTTCCCTGGTCGCGGTGTTCATTCCGCTGCTGTTCATGGGCGGCATCCTCGGCCGTCTGTTCCATGAATTCGCCATGACCCTGACCATGGCGATCGCGATCTCCGCCGCGGTGTCGCTCAGCCTGACGCCGATGATCTGCGGGCGCTGGATGCGGCCGCACGGGCCGCCCCGCATCCGCGCGCTCGCCGCCGCCGATCGCGCGATCGAACGGCTGTTCGCCGGCCTGCAGCGCGGCTACGCGCGCAGCCTCGGCTGGTCGTTGCGGCACGGCGGGGTCATGCTGCTGGCGATGCTGGCGACGATCGTCGTCACCGTGCGGCTATACGGCACCGTGCCCAAGGGCTTCATGCCGACCCAGGACACCGGCCTGCTGCAAGGCTCGACCGTCGCCGCGCCCGACATCTCGTTCAACGGCATGGAGGCGCGCCAGCGCGCGGCGGTGAAGGTGCTGCTCGCCGATCCGGCGGTGGCCTCGGTCGCCTCCTATATCGGCGACAGCGTCGGCTGGAGCACGCTCAACCGGGGCTGGGTGCAGGTGCAACTGAAACCGCTCGCCGAGCGCGGGATCAGCGCCAGCGGCGTGGTGGCGAGGCTGCGGCCAAAACTGGGCGCGCTCGCGGGCATCCAGTCCTTCCTGGTTCCCGCGCAGGACCTGCACGGCGGCGGGCGCACCGGCGGCGCCGAATACCAGTTCTCGGTGGTCTCCCAGCATCTGAACGAAATGGAATTCTGGGCGCAGAAGCTCGAACAGCGGCTGAAGCAGACGCCGGGCATCACCGACGTCACCTCCGATCTCGACAAGGCGGGGCCGCAGGCGACGGTGGAGATCGACCGCGCCGCCGCGTCGCGGCTCGGCGTTTCCGCCGCGGCGATCGACGGCACGCTGAACAATGCGTTCGCGCAACGCCAGGTCTCCACCATCTATGCCGGGCGCAACCAGTACAAGGTGGTGGTGGAGGACGGACCGGCCTGGCAGACCAGCCCTGCGGTGCTGAACCGGATCTTCGTGGGGTCGAGCAGCGGCGCGCAGGTGCCGCTGGCCGCCGTGACCAAGGTGGTGCGCGCCAGGGCGCCGCTGCAGGTGCGCCACCAGGGCCAGTTCCCAGCCACCACCTTGAGTTTCAACCTGCAGGGCAACACCGCGCTCGGCACCGCGGAAAAGGCGGTGCAGGACGCCGCCGCCGCGCTGCGCATCCCGGATTCGGTGCGCACCGACTTCGCCGGCACGGCGAAATGGCTGAAGGAGAGCGTCTCGACCGAACCCCTGCTGCTGCTGGCCGCGCTCGCTGCGATCTATATCGTGCTCGGTGTGCTCTACGAAAGCCTGCTGCATCCGATCACGATCCTTTCAACCCTGCCGTCGGCCGGTCTCGGTGCGCTCCTCGCCTTGTGGATGACCGGGCTGCCGCTCGACATCATGAGCATGATCGCGATCGTTCTGCTGATGGGCATCGTGAAGAAGAACGGCATCCTGATCGTCGATTTCGCGCTGGAAGCGGAACGGAACCGCGGCATGACGCCGCGCGAGGCGATCCACGCCGCCAGCCTCGCCCGCTTCCGCCCGATCCTGATGACGACCCTTGCCGCCCTGTTGGGCGCGATGCCGCTCGCGCTCGCCTTCGGCACCGGGTCGGAACTGCGCCGTCCGCTCGGTATCGCCATCGCCGGCGGGCTGATCGTGTCGCAGGCGCTCACCCTTTATACCACGCCGGCGGTCTATCTGGCGCTGGAACGGCTGGCCGGGAAGAAACGCCCGCCGATCCTGATCCCGGGCGCGGCGGAATAGACTTCCCGCCCCGGCATGCCATGCTGGCCGGCAGCAGCACGAGGGACCCGCCGCCATGGCCGACGCCGCACCGTACCACGTGGTCGCGTTCAACAGCGCCCGCGACTCCGAAAACAAGATCCACGACGACGCGGTGGCGCGGCGGTTCGGCTTCACCGGCGGATTGGTGCCGGGCGTGGACGTCTATGCCTACATGACCCATCCGGCGGTGGCGCGCTGGGGCCGTGCCTGGCTGGAAGGCGGCACCGCGACCTGCCGCTTCGTGCAGCCGGTCTATCACGGCGACCCGGCGACGATCGCCGCCGCCGACGCTGCGGACGGCGCATTGGCGATCACGGTGGAAAGCCACGGCGCGCTGTGCGCCACCGGCGAGGCGCGGTTGGCCGGGGACGCGCCGGAGATCGCGGACGTCGCCGCGCCGCCCGCCCCGCCCGCCATCGCGGCGCGTCCGCCGGCGGACGAAGCCACTCTGGCCGTCGGCACCCTGCTTGGAATGCACAAGCTGGACGTCACATCGGCCTTCGCCGCGTCCTACCTGGACGACGTGCGTGAGACCGACCCGCTCTATGCGCGCGAGGGCCTGGCGCATCCAGGCATGATCCTGCGCACCTGCAACTGGGCGCTCAGCCACAACGTGGTGCTGGGACCTTGGATGCATGTCGGCAGCACGGTGCGCCATCTTGGTACGGTTGCGGTCGGCGAGGTGCTGTCGGTGCGCGCCCGCGTCCGTGCGAACTACGAGCGCAAAGGCCACCGCTTCGTGGAACTGGAAGCGCTGGCGCTGGCCGGCGCCGGCCGGAAGGTGGCACGCATCCACCACGTCGCGATCTACCGGCCACGCGGGGCGTAGCCGCAGGCACGGAACGGCAGGGGGACGCATTGATCCAGATCAATGCTCCGGTCACGCCAGCATGCGATCCGCTTCGGCACGCTGTCCACGTCCTGCCGTTGCGCGGACCCGATCAGGCGCCTGGCGCGCCAGCGGGAGCCGAGGGAGTTCGCCATGTCCGTCGCCCTGGCCGTCGCCACTCGTCCGTCCGACCGTGACGCGGCCATAGCGGACGACAGCGTATCGCGCGTCCTCGATCTGGACGCGCTCGCCAGGGTGCGGGCCGCGCGCACGCCGTTCGCGCATTTCGTCCTGCTGGATCTGCTGCGTCCGAAGGCAAGGGAGGCGGCGGTCGCCGCGTTCCCGCAAATCCGGCACGCCGGGATCATGCCGGCCCCGGACCCCGCACCCGCGGATGGAATAGGCGATCTGCTGCGCGCCCTCCGCAGCCGCGCCTTCAGCGCGGCGATAGGGGCCTGTTTCGGCCTGCAGCTTTCGCCCGCGACCCTCATGGTCACCCTGCGGGGACGCTGCCGGGCAAGCGACGGCGGCATCCATACCGACAGCAGGACCAAGGTCGTCACGGCGCTGCTGTATCTGAACCAGCAATGGACGGCGCCCGGCGGACGGCTGCGCCTGTTGCGCAGCCCGACCGATCTCGAGGACATGATCGCCGAGGTGTCGCCGCTGGCCGGCACCTTCGTCGCCTTCCGCCGCTCGGAGAATTCGTTTCACGGGCATCCGCCGTTCGCGGGGGAGCGGCGCTACATCATGCTCAACTGGATGACCGACGCCGCGGTCGCGCGCCGGGAACTGCGCCGGCACGCCGTTTCGCTGGCGGCCAAGCGCATCGGCCTCGGGCTGATGCATCCCTTCGGCGGCGGCGCGCTGCACGCCTGACCCGGGGCGAGGCCTGACCGGGGGACCGGGAGCCTATCGCGGCGTGCCGCCCTCCCCCAGATCCCACCACAGCCCCGCCATTCCGGCGATCGCCTCCCGCGCGGTGGCGATCAGCAGATGCTCGTCCGGCCCGTGCTGGCCGCAACCCGCGTAGCTGTGCGGGATCCACACCAGTTTCAGCCCCAGTTCGTCGACGAACACGTCCCCCGGCAGCCCGCCGGAGGAATTGGGAATCACCTGCACCCGCTTGCCCAAAGTCCGTTCCAGGCTGGCGGTGGCGAAGCCCACCCAGGGATCGGCAGGGTCGGTGCGGCTCGCTTTCATGCGCACGCCGGCGTTCTCGATCCGCACCTCGGGGAAGCCCGCCGCATCCAGATGCCGACGCAGCGCCGGGGCGAAGCCCTCCGGGTCCGTGTCGACCGTGTAGCGGATCTGGCAATGCGCGCGGGCATCGGGCGCCAGCGCGTTCACCGGGTTCTCCGGTCGGCCGGAGGTCATCGCCAGCACGATGAAGCTGTTCCAGCCATAGATCTTCTCCGCCGCGCTCAGTCCCGGCTCACCCCAGTCCGGATCGATCGCGGCCCCCTCGCCGCCGCCATCCACGGGGCAGCCGGCCAGCACCGCGCGCACCGCCGCCGGCACGCCGTTCGCCGGCAGCCAGTCGCGCACCAGGATGCGGCCGTTGCGATCCATGATCGCGGCCAGCGCGTGCGCGAGAATCCCCGCCGGATCGGGCGCCAGGCCGCCCCAATGGCCGGAATGCACCCCGCCCGGACGCAGCGACAGCACGAGATCGAAATGGAACGTGCCGCGGGTGCCGGTGGCCACGGTCGGCATGCCGGGCGCCACCCTCGGGCCGTCGCTGCCGATCAGCACGTCGGCCGCCAGCGCCTCCCGCGCGCCGGCGACGAACGCGCGCAGCCCTTGCGAGCCGCGTTCCTCGCTGGTCTCCAGCAACAGTTTGAGATTGAAACCGAGCCGGCCGCCGCGCTCCGCCAGCACGGCATCCAATGCGGCAAGGTTCAACGCGTGCTGGCCCTTGTTGTCGGCGGTGCCGCGGCCGTACCAGCGGCCGGTGCGCGGGTCGCCTTCCTCGGACAGGCGCCAGGGATCGCGGCCTGCGTGCCATTGCTCGGCCAGGCCGCGCACGGTGTCGCCGTGGCCATAGCTCAGCACCGTGGGCAGCGCCGGGTCTTCCAGCCGGAACGCGGTCAGGATCGGACCGAAACCGGGCGCGGGATTGGCGTGGATCTCCATGGCGAAGCCCATTCGTTGCAACCAAGGACCAATCGCCCCGGTCAGGTAGCGGCTCAGTTCGGGCGCGCCGGACGGCTCCTGGGAGGTGGAGGGAATGGCGACCAGCGCCGCCAGCTGGTCGCGGAAGGCGCCGGAGTCGAAATCCTGCAGCGCCCGCGCGACCGCACCGGCCCGGGTGGCGGAAGCAGCGGCGGCGTTCGTCATCGGCGGCGTCCCTTGCTGTGCGGCATCGCCGCAGGGTCAGGCAGAGACGGCGCCCACGCAAGGGCACCAAGGCCCGGGCGGCGGCGGGGGCGGGCGTGACGTGACGCCAGGGTCCATGGCCGCGGGCCGGTTGCCCACCGCACGGCGCCCCCGGCGGGTCGAAAACGCCATTGACAGCGCCCCGGCCGATCGCCTACGCCCGCCGCGGGTCACGCCCCCCCACCGGGGCGCTTCTCTTCTGAAAGGGAGAGCTACATGGCACGCGCCACCCCTCGGCCGGACATCCGTCCCGCCAATCCCAATTTCTCCTCCGGCCCCTGCGCCAAGCGTCCCGGCTGGACGCTCGATGCGCTCTCGGGCGCGTTTCTCGGCCGCAGCCACCGCGCCGGTGCCGGCAAGACGCGCCTCGCCGAGGTGATCGATCGCTCGCGCGCGATCCTCGGCCTGCCGGAAGGCTGGCGGCTCGGCATCGTTCCCGCCTCCGACACCGGCGCGGTCGAAATGGCGCTCTGGTCGCTGCTTGGCGCCCGCGGCGTCGACGTGCTTGCGTTCGAAAGCTTCTCCGAAGGCTGGGCCACGGACATCGTCAAGCAGCTGACACTGGCCGATGCACGGGTGATTTCCGCGCCCTACGGACGGTTGCCGGACCTCGCGCAGATCGATTTCGCCCGCGACGTGGTGCTGGCCTGGAACGGCACCACCTCCGGCGTGCGCTTCCCGAACGGCGACTTCATCCCCGCCGACCGGGAGGGGCTGGTGATCGCGGATTGCACCTCCGCCGCCTTCGCCATGGAACTCCCCTGGGCCAAGCTCGATGTCGTCACCTGGTCCTGGCAGAAAGTGCTGGGCGGGGAAGCCGCGCACGGCATGCTGGCGCTGTCGCCGCGCGCCGTTGCCCGGCTGGAGTCCTACGCGCCGCCGCGGCCGCTGCCGAAGATCTTCCGCATGACCAAGGGCGGCAAGCTGAACGAGGGCATTTTCAGGGGAGAAACGATCAACACGCCCTCCATGCTCTGCGTCGAGGACGCGCTGGACGGGCTGCGCTGGGCGGCAGCGATCGGCGGCCTCCCGGCGCTGATCGCACGGGCGGAAGCGAATCTCGCCGCGATCGCCGCCTGGGCGCCGCAAGCCGGCTGGGCGGATTTCCTGGCCGAGGTGCCGGCGACACGCTCGCCGACCTCGGTCTGCCTGAAGATCGTCGCGCCCTGGTTCGCCGCGCTGGCGCCCGAGGCCCAGGCCAAGGCCGCCAAGCAGATCGCCGGCCTGCTCGACAAGGAAGGCGTCGCCTACGACATCGCCGCCTACCGCGACGCGCCGCCGGGCCTGCGCATCTGGTGCGGCGCGACGGTGGAAACCGCCGACGTCGTGGCGCTGCTGCCCTGGCTCGACTGGGCCGCCGCGACCGTCGCCGCCGAACACGCGCCCGCCCAGGCCGCCGAGTAGGCGTAGCCCGACCGCGAGCCTCTCCCACGGCCCCTCCCGCAAACGGGGGGACCGAAACCGCCGCCCCGCGCGCGGGAAGGCCGGGGAAGGCTCGTTCCCAGATCCATCCTGGCACCAGAAGAAACCCATCCCATGCCCAAAGTCCTGATCAGCGACAAACTCTCCCCCGCCGCGGTGGAGATCTTCCGGTCCCGCGGCGTCGAGGTCGATCTGAAGCCCGGCCTCTCGGCGCCCGATCTCCGCGCGATCATCGGCGACTATGACGGCCTCGCCATCCGCTCGGCCACGAAGGTCACGCGCGAACTCCTGGATGCCGCGACCCGCCTGAAGGTGGTCGGCCGCGCCGGCATCGGCGTCGACAACGTCGACATCAAATCCGCCACCGCCCACGGCGTCGTCGTCATGAACACGCCGTTCGGCAACACCATCACCACCGCCGAGCACGCGATCGCCATGATGTTCGCGCTCGCCCGGCAGATCCCGGAAGCCTCCGCCTCCACCAAGGCCGGCAAGTGGGAAAAGAACCGGTTCATGGGCGTGGAGCTGACCGGCAAGATCCTCGGCCTGATCGGCTGCGGCAATATCGGCTCGATCGTCGCCGACCGCGCCATCGGGCTGAAGATGAAGGTGATCGCCTACGACCCGTTCCTGGGCGAGAAGCGCGCGCTGGAACTGGGGGTGGAGAAGGTGGAGCTCGACGCGCTGCTCGCGCGCGCCGACATCATCACCCTGCACACGCCGCTGACCGACGCGACCCGCAACATCCTGTCGCGGGAGGCGCTGGCGAAGACGCGCAAGGGCGTGCGGATCATCAACTGCGCCCGCGGCGGCCTGGTGGACGAGGCCGCGCTGGCCGAAGCCCTTGCCACCGGTCACGTCGCCGGCGCCGCTCTCGACGTGTTCGAGACGGAACCGGCGAAGGACAGCCCGCTCTTCACGCTGGAGAACGTGGTCTGCACCCCGCATCTCGGCGCCGCCACGGCGGAAGCGCAGGAGAACGTGGCGCTCCAGGTGGCCGAGCAGATGAGCGACTTCCTGCTTAGCGGCGCGGTGACCAACGCGATCAACATGCCTTCGGTCTCGGCCGAGGATGCGCCGCGGCTCAAGCCCTACATGGATCTCTGCCGCCTGCTCGGCTCCTTCGCCGGCCAGCTCACCCATTCGCGCGAAGGCGTGGTGCGGCGGATCGTCGTCGAATACGAGGGCCAGGCCGCGGGGCTGAACCACCGGCCGCTGACCGCGGCGGCGCTCGCCGGGCTGCTGGCGCCGATGATGGAAGGCGTGAACATGGTGAACGCCCCGGTGGTGGCGCGCGAGCGCGGGATCGAGGTCGCCGAGACCGCACATGATCGGCCGAGCGAGTACCAGACCCTGGTGCGGATCACGGTGGCAGCCGACAAGCTCACCCGTTCCGTCTCCGGCACCCTGATCGCCGGCACCCGGCCGCGGCTGGTGGAGATCAAGGGCATCCCGATCGAGGCGGAGTTCGCGCCGCACATGCTCTATGTCACCAACCAGGACAAGCCGGGCTTCATCGGCCGCTTCGGCGCCACCCTGGCCAACGAGGGCATCAACATCGCCACCTTCCATCTTGGCCGCGCCGAGCCGGGCGGCGACGCGATCTGCCTCGTGTCGGTCGACGGCCCGGTGCCCGAGGACGTGCTGGGCCGGGTGCGGAAGCTGGAGCTGGTCGTGCAGGCAACGGCGCTCGAGTTCTGAGCGCGCCAACACTGGCTACCTGAAAATCCGGCGGGGCTCCGGCCCCGCCGGCCCCCGTTCCCGGGCCGACGCGGCCCGCCGGCTACAGTTCCCAAGCCTACGCGGCCCGTCGGCCGCGGGCGGCGCGTTGGCGTTCGATGCCGGACAGGCAGGCCCAGATCGCCTCCGGCAGCGCGGGCAGGCCGCCTTCCAGCCGCGCCATCGCTTCGCCGGCCGGTTCGCGGGCGCCCCGCTCGACCGCGGAGGCCAGTTCCTCCACCACTTCGCTGAAGCCGACGGCGCCGAACAGGTCGGCCAGCCCTTTCAGGTCGTCGCACAGCCGCAACATGGCCCCCGACTCCCAGCCGGGGAGCAGTTCCGCCAGGCGCACGGCCTTGGTTTCGGCTTCGTCGAGGAATTCCTGCACGCAGGCGCGGGTCCGCTCCAGCCCGATCTCGCTCACCATCGCTTCCAGGAACGGCCCGGAGACCTGCGCAACAGCCGAAGCGGGTTCGCCATGATCGGCGCCCGGACCCGAGGCGGCGGGGCGGGGGGCGGCCGCAATCCAGGCTCGCATCCGCTGTGCCAGCCGGTCGAGATCGGCCGGCTTGGCCACCATCGCCGTCACCCCGGCGGCTCGGCACTCCGCCTCCACCGTGGCATCGGCGCGGGCGGTCAGCACGATGATCGGGATCGAGGCCGACCGGCCCGGCAGGGCGCGGATGCGGCTCGCCGTCTCCAGCCCGGACATGCCGGGCAGCACCAGGTCGAGCAGCACGGCGTCGAGCCCGTCATGCTCGGCCATGCGCACGGCCTCCTCGCCGCTCGCCGCCGGGAAGGCGGTGAAGCCGCTGCGCGCCAGCGCGGCGCCGAGCAAGGCCCGGTTCGTCTCGTCATCCTCGACCACCAGCACGCGCCCGCCGCCGACGCCGGCGCCCGGCGGCAGCAGGGCGTTCATTGCCGGCTGTTCGGCCATCAGCGCGGTGACGGCAGCGACGATGTCGGCGGTGGATGCCGTGCGCGGCAGGCTGGCGTCCAGCCCGGACGAGGCCGGGCCCGCGGTTTCGTCCGTCAGGCCGATCAGCGCCAGGGAATTGCCGAACGAGGCACTGCGCAGGCGCATGCAGAACGCCTCCGCGGCCATCGCGGTGACGGCGAGGTCGACGATCAGCAGGTCGAGCACCCCGGCCTGGGCGACGGTCCGCTCCGCCAGGGCGAGGCCAAGATACCCGTCCGCCGCGGTCTCGACGCTGAAGCCGAGCTGTTCGAGCCGCACGCGCAGCGCCTCGCGCGGCATCTCCGCGAGGCCGACAAGCACCGCCACCCGGCCGGCGAACGCCGCCCGGCCACTTCCCGGCGCCTCCTGCTCGGCTGGACAGAGCAAGGTGAAGCGGGCCCCTTCTCCGGGCCGGCTGTCCAGGGTCAAGGTCCCGCCGATGGCACGCGCATTCTCCCGGCACAGCGCCAGCCCGAGGCCGAGGCCCTCGGGCACCGCCGCGTCGCCGCGCTGGAACGGGAGGAAGACGCGCTCCTGGTCCTCCACGGGGACGCCCGGCCCGGTATCGGCCACCGTGATCCGCATCATCGTGCTGCCGTCCTGCAGGCCGGATTCGGGCACCGCGCGCAGTTCGACCCGGCCGGCGGGCGTACGGCTGACGGCGTTGGCCAGCAGGTTGACGACGATCTGGCGCACCCGCGGACCATCCACCCGCCAGATGCCCCGCACCGCGGGATCGATCGCGGTGACGAGGGCCAGGCGCTTCCGCCCGGCCTCGACCGCGAACAGGGCGACGCTGCTTTCCAGCAAGCCCGCGAGATCGGTGGCCTCCGCCTGGCGGTCGTCGCCGCCGGCGATCGCCAGCAGGCCGTTCAGCAGCGCCAGGAGCGAGGCGCCGCTGGTCCGCAGCTGTTCCACCCAGTGGCGCTGGTCATCCTCCAGCGCGCCATCGAGCAGCAAATCGCAAATCCCGAGCACGCTTTGCATCGGCGTGCGCATGTCGTGTCCGAGCGTCGCCAGGGCCAGGCGGTGCTCCCGACGTTCCGTCTCGATCAGCTGCCGGGCCACGTCCAGGTCGGCTTCGGCCTCCGCCCTCCGCTGCTCCGACGCGGCCAGGGCGGTGCCCTCCGCCATGGCCGCGTTCGGTGCCAAGGTATCCCCGGCCGGCCGCGCAGGTTCCGCCGCCGGGGCGGCCGAGCCCACGATCGCATCCGGATCGCCCGGTGGCGGGGGCGCAGCCGCTTCCGTGGTCCGGCTTCCCGCGACCTTCCCGCCGGCCGGTCGCCCGAGCCATCCGCGCGAGACCACGAGCAGCCCCAGCACGCCCCAGAGGCCCAGCAGTTCGAAGGCGAACCCCGCCACGTCGCCGCGCAGGGCCGGCCAGCCGGTGGCCCACGCGGCCGATTGCGGCATGCTGGCGACGGCCCTGACGGGCGCGAACTGCGACGGCGCGGCGACGGTGAGCTCGTCCGGCATGCCGCGCAACGCGACCCGCGCGATCATCTGGGCCGGATGGGCCGCGCCCGCGCCCGTTTCACTCGCCGGTGGCGCGGCGGTCACCGCGGCCAGCACCACATGTCCGGGACCGAGCAGGCGCAGATCGGCCCCAGGCGGCAGCGGCGCGCGATCCAGCAGCCGGCGCAGTTCCTGCGTCGGCAGGGTGGCGCCGATCAGCCCGACCACGGTCCCCGCCGCATCGCGCACCTGCTCGGTCAGCATCACGCTCGGTGCGGCCGACAACCAGCCGGCGGGAGACGGCTGGACCGACATGCCGGGCACGGCCGGCCGCAGCGCGGCCAGGAACCAGTCCTGCCCGGCAAGATCGGGCACCTTGCTCGGCAGCGGGTCGGAGGCTGCGATGAGGCGGCCGGCGGCGGTCGCGGCGAAGACCTCGTTGGTTCCGGGCAATGCGATCTGGATGCGCAGCAGACGGGCGGTGAGCGCCAGCCGGTCGCCGCGCAGGTCGGTGGGGCCGACGCCTTGGGCGAAGCTCGCGAAACGCGTGAAATCGTCGTCCAGCGTGCGGACGGCCGCGGTCGCCGCCGCGCCGAGGCGGGCCTGGGCGAGGCGGTCCACGCTCTGCCCGACGCCCGTGAGGTTCCGCAGCCCCAGCAGCGCGACGACGGCCGTCACGCCGACGATGCCGGCCGCTCTCAGACCGGTTCGCAAGACGCGACCCGCGCGGCGGCGATGGGATGGAAGCATGCAGTCTCTCGCTTCAAGTCGGGAGTCGGTCGCGGCAAGGCCTACACCTGCGATTGTTACAATGAATTTTCTCTCCCATGCCGAAAGGCCGACATGGGCCGGGAATTTTCTCTCCCATGCCGAAAGGCCGACATGGGCCGGGAATTTTCTCTGCCATGCCGAAGGGCCGGCATGGGCCGGGCCGAGGCGGGCAGGATGGCCCAGCTGAGCGAGAGTTTCACCTATGACAGCATCTTGAGCGGTCCGCCGCGCGCGAAAGGGGAACACGTCTGCGTGAGCGACGTGTGTCACTGCCGGCAACGAAGCGGCTACGGCAGACAATGGGCGGCACCGGGACCGCCATGGCGAACCTGGGGAGATTCGCGCGCCGAGTTTTGGCTTGCGCTTGGACATGCTCGGCGCAGCCCGGTGCCCACAGGGAGTCGGCCGCCCGAGGGGCGAGGCGGCCGCTCCACTGCTCGCTCTGGCCTGGGGAAGCCAGCGCCCGGCAAAGCCCGGGACGCCGAGACAGTAGCGCCGCGCGCCGGCCTGGCGAAACGGAAAGGTTGGCGGCGGGTTTCCGGCGAAGTTGGGGAGGGCGGACACGGCGAAACCAGCCCGCCACGATCGCAGAGTCTCCATCGTCCCAATTCGGCGAATTTCCTGGTTTGTTCACTCCGGCGCGCCGGGCGGCCGCTGGCGCAGGGTGGCGCTGTTCCGGTCGGCGCGCATCGTCCCGTCCACCGCATCGGGATCGGCATAGGTCAGCCGGTATGGGCCGACCCGCAACACCGCGCCGGGCGGCAACGGCGCCGCGCCGTCCACGCGCTCGCCATCGATGAACGTGCCGTTGGTCGAGTTGAGATCCGTGATGCTGACCGCACCGTCGGCGAACGCAATGCGGCAATGCGCGCGCGACACTTCGATGGACGGCAGCAGCACCCCGGCGCCAGGGGCCCGTCCGATCACGACCGGCTCGGAACCGAGCAGGATCTCGGACGGCACGTCCCCCGGCCCGGTGATCAGCAGCCGCGGCGCCGACCCGGCGTCTCCCGCTCCGCCCCCAAGGCCGAACGGATCGCCAGGCGCGGCCATGACGGACTCGGCCACGGCAAGCTCGGTCGCCTGGCGCGCGAGATCCGCGCCGGCTTCCTCCAGCGCCCGGTCGAAATGCGCCAGGGCGCCTTCGGCAACGGCGACGCGCAGCGCCCGGCCGGGCCGCCGCTCCAGCAGGCCGATCTGCACGAGATAGGCGATGTGGTCGCGCGTGGTCTGGAAGTTCTGCCGGATCAGCCCGAGCAACGACGCCGCCATCTGATCGGCGAGCACGCCCTCCCCCTCGTCGGGAGCTTCAGTGAGCCCGTACTGCCGCTCGAGCGCGATCAGCAGCAGGCCACCATGCGAGACGGACATCAGATGCCGCCTGGCGTCCAGCCGGCGGGCGCGCGACAGCCCGGAATCGTCGAACACCCGCTCGCTTGCGCCCAGCAAGGTCTCCTGGCAGGATTCGATCGCGCGCAGCAGGGCCTGGCGGGACGCCGCGTCGTCCGGGCCAACCCGGCCGGAACGCAACCCGGCCACCGCGGTGCCGAGCGCGAGCAGCCGCGCCCCGATGTCGCGCAGATAGGCATCGTACCGCTCCAGCAGCGCCGCGGTCGGCAGCACCACGCTGCGCGCCGAGAGCGCGCCGTCCTCGGGATCGAGAACGCACAGGCCCAGGCCGCGCAGCTCGCTCACCCGCTCCCGCACCGTGGCGTCGTCGAGCAGGAAGATCTGCTTGACCAATCCATAGAGCTCGCCCAACGCCGCGCCTTCCCGCCCGCGCACGGCAAGATGGCTGGCCAGGTGCCACTGTGCCCGCCGGTGCAGGGCGGGAAACTGACGCAGCCAGAGTTCCTGGGCAGCGGCAAGGAAGCGGATCGTCTCGCGCTGTGTCAGCACCAGCACCTCGGGTTGCGGGCGGCCCCGGACCGGGGCTTGGCGGCGCGGGGGATCGGGCCATGGCGGAGTTAGCCGTACCAGTTTAGCCCGGCGGGGGGTCCCAAAGGCAACCCGCTTCGTGCCCGATCCGGCCGGGTTGGCACCGGAGCCGGTGCCGACGTGCCGTTCAGACCGCGACACGACCGCGGAACGACGGCATGACCGCCTCCGCCACCCACTGGAATTGTTCCAGCATCACCGCTTTCGGCGTGCCCATGCTGGTGCTGAGGTTGATCGTCTCCAGCCCGGGGAACCGCTCCTGCATCCCCTGCAGATGCTCCACCAGCTGCGCCGGGGTGCCGGCAAACCAGGCGCCAAGCTGCATGAAATGCTCCACCGTCGGCACGCCGGCCGCCGCCCAGCCGCCGCGGCCGGCGACCGCCGCCACCTGGGGCGGCGTCAGGCCGGGCACGAAGCCGAGCGGGGCGAACATCTTCACGTGCTCCTCGAAGAACGGTGTCATCTCGCGGATCGCCTGCTCGCGGGTGTTGGCGAGGTGGAAGAAGATGCCGATCGCGAGGTTCTCGCCCAGCTTCAGGTCCTTGCCGGCACGCGCGGCGGCGTCGCGGTAGCCGACGATCGGGCCTTCCGCCATGGTCGCGGCACCGCCGCCCACCATGCCGTTGATGCCGTGGCGGACCATGAAGTCGAGCCCGCGCGGATTGGCGCTCACGATCGGCTGCCAGCACTCCACCGGGCGATGCACCGGCCGCGGGACCAGGGTGAGGTCTTCGAGCTCGTAGCCACGATACGGCACCCGCGCCGGCAGGGTGTACTGCTTCCCCTGATGCGCGAACCGTTCCTCGTTGAACGCCTTGAAGATGATTTCGACCTGCTCCTCGAACAGCTCGCGGTTGGCGGCCTGGTCCTGCATCGGCGCGCCGAAGGTCTCCACCTCGCGGGTGTGGTAGCCGCGGCCGACCCCGAACACGGTGCGGCCCTTGGTCAGGATGTCGGCGACGGCGAAATCCTCGGCCAGCCGCAGCGGGTGCCACATCGGCGCGATGTTGAAGCCGCAGCCGGTGCGCAGCCGCGTCGTGACATGGGCGAGATGCACGGCGAGCATGAGGATGTTCGGCAGGACCTCGTAGCCCTCGTGTTGGAAATGGTGCTCGGCGAGCCACAGCGTGTCCCAGCCGAAGCGGTCGAGCTGCCGCGCCACCGCCTCGGTCTTCTCGAACACGCCGGCAAGCTGCTCGTTGGAGAAGCGACGCGCGTTGGCGGGTGTCGCGGCCTGGCCCATATCAGGCAGATCGATATGGCCTGGGTAGACGGTGACGAATTTCCGGATCATGGCGCACCTCCCTCCCGGTGACGTGGGCAACCACTCTGGCCCCGAACGCCCGATGGGGCGAGTCGGGCGGCGGCAACCCCCGTCGTCGCGCCGAAGCCCAGGCGTCTTCGTTCTTGATACAGAACGCCGGCGCCGCGCGCCGTGTTGCAGGGCCGTGGCAGGCGTGCTGCACTTCGCGAAGAAGGAGCCTGGACAATGCGTCGTGCCAAGAACCAGGGCGGATCGCGCCCGCCCACCACGCCATGGATTCCGGCCGCACTGCTGGGCCTCGGGATCAACACGATTGCGGCCAGCGTGATGGCGCTCGGCGCCGGCGCGGCGATCGGCGCGGCCGTCACCCGGACCCTCGGCGGCGGGCGCTAGTGTCCCGGCCCGGGAATATCGTCATCAGGCAGCGGCACACGCGACCGTTGCTTCCGGCGGCCTGCCGGTCACTGAAATGGGCGCGGAGCTCAGGGGCGGGACGCGAGTGATCCGATGCCAACCGGCACGCCCGCGCGGTGGTCGAGCCGGCCCAGCACATCACGCGCGTGCCCGCACACCCGCCGAACCATCGGAACCCGCCGGCGCACGCGGGCGGGCGGCCTTCGCCTGCGCGCACGCCCCCGCTCCGGCCGGTTGATCTTGCTGCGTGATCCCGACCTCCGGCGTGCCCGCCGGCGGCGATCGCGCGGCGACGCGCGAAGGAGGCCCGCCCCATGATCACCCTGTCCGCCGGCGAGGCCTCCGTGGTGCTGGCGCCGGAAGCCGGCGGTGCCGTGCTGGGCTGGCGGATCGGGCGGCAGCCGCTGCTGCGCGCGACCGATCCCACGGCGCTGCTGCGCGGCCGCGGCCGCGGCATGGGTGCCTTCCCGCTGGTGCCGTTCTCCAACCGGATCGCCGGCGGACGCTTCGCGTTCGGCGGCCGCGAGTATCGCCTCGCACGGGCGGACACGTCCTTTCCGATCCCGATCCACGGGCTGGGCTGGGTGCGGCCCTGGCAACTGGCCGCGGTGTCGGAGCGTGCCGCCGACCTGCGCCTGGTTCATCCGGCGACCGAGGCCGACCGCGCCCTGTGGCCGTTCGCCTTCGCCGCCGATCTGCGCGTCGCGCTCACCGCAACCACGCTCTCCATCGGGCTGCGCCTGGTCAACCGGCACGACGGCCCGGCCCCCGCCGGACTGGGGCTGCACCCGTTCTTTCCGCGAACCGCCGCCGCCAGCCTGCGCTTCGCCGCAACCGGCGTGTGGCGCGCGACGCCCGAGCGGCTGCCGACCGTACATGTCCCGGTTCCGCCCGAATGGGACCACCGCGCCGGGCTGAAGATCGGCACGGTGGCGCTCGACGACGTGTTCACCGGCTGGGACGGACGGGCCGAGGTGACCCTGGCGCCGGTTGCCCCGGTGTCGGAGCCGGTGACCATCACCCTTACGGCCAGCCCGATCTTCCGCCACCTGGTGATCTATACCCCACCCGGCGCCGGATATTTCTGCGTCGAGCCGGTCAGCCACATGACCGACGCCATCCATCACCTCGCCGACCGCACCGATACCGGGCTCGCGGTGCTGGCGCCCGGCGGCGCGCTGGAAGGCGAGATCGGCTTCGCGGTGCGCGGCGCCTGATCAGGCGACCGGCGCTTCGCGGTTGGCGCGCACCTTGTCCACCCGGCGCCCGTCCATCGCCAACACCTCGAACCGCCAGCCGCCGAAGACGATCCGGTCGCCGTCCTGCGGCACGCGCCGGAGCAGCGCCAGCAGCAGGCCGGCCAGGGTGTGGTAGCTGCCCTCCGCCGGCAGCTCCGGCAGCATCAGCCGGGCCTTGACCTCGTCGACCGGCATCAGCCCGTCCATCGTCAGCTCCTGCTCCACCGCGCCCTCCGGCGCGCCCGCCTGCGGCACGGAGTCGCTCGGCGTGCCGACGATCGCGGCAAGCACGTCGGCTGCGGTCACGACGCCTTCGAACGTGCCGTACTCGTCCATCACCAGCGCCATGCCGAGCGGATCGGCCTTCAGCCGTTCCAGCGCGTCGAGCGCGTTGACCGTGTCCGGCACCACCATCGGCTGGCGCAGGGCGGCGGCGAGCGACAGGGACTCGCCGCCCAGCACCCGGTCGAGCAGGTCCTTCGCCCGCACGATGCCGACCACGTTGTCCACCGCCCGGTCGCAGACGACGAAGCGCGAATGCGGCGAGGCCTTCAGGGTGGCGACGACGTCCCCCGGGTCGGTGCGGTCGATCCAGACCAGCTCGGTGCGCGGGGTCATCAGCGCGCGCACAGGCTTGTCGGCGAGCCGCAGCACCCGTTCGATCATGTCCCGTTCCTCGATTTCCAGCACCCCGGTCTGGGCGCCTTCGGCGAGCAGCGCGCGCAGCTCCTCCTCCGTCACCGTCTGCGCCGGCAGCCGGGCCAGCCCGAACATGCGCAGCACGAGGGCCGAGGACCGGCCGAGCAGCCACACCGCCGGCGCGGTCAGCCGCGCGGTCCAGAAGATCGGGCGGGCGACATGGGCGGCCATCACTTCCGGGTGGCGCAGCGCCAGTTGCTTGGGCACCAGTTCGCCCAGCACGAGGGTCAGGTAGGTCGTCGCCACCACCACCAGCGCCAGCGCCAGCGGCGCCGCGGCGGAAGCCGGCACCGCCACCGCGCGCAGCCACGCCTCCACCTGGTGCGCCACCTGGGCGCCGCCGAACACGCCGAGGAACACGCTGACCAAAGTGACCCCCACCTGCACGGTGGGCAGGAACCGCTGCGGGTCCTCGGCCAGCCAGCGCGCCCGCGCCGCACCGCGGACCTGCTTGCGCTCCAGCACCGCGAGACGGGCGCGGCGGGCCGAAACCAGGGCCAGTTCGCTCAACGCGAACACTCCGTTGAGCCCGATCAGCAGCAGGATGACGATGCTCTCGATCGCGAATGTCATGGCCTCGTCCGATATGGGCGGCGGGACACCGGCCCCGCCCCTTCTGCCCGTTGCGTCCGCAGCATAGCATCCGCGGCACATGAGTCCCGCCGTGAGGAACCGACCATGACCGACCTACGCCGAGCCGCCATCGTCACCGGCAGCGCGCTCAACATCGGCCGCGCGATCGCGCTGGCCCTGGCCCGCGACGGCGTCCGGGTGGTGGTGCACGCGCTGCACTCCGCCGAGGCCTGCGCCGAGACCGCGCGGCTGGTCGCGGCGGCGGGCGGCGAGGCGATGGTGCATCTTGCCGACATCAGCGATCCGGCGCAGGCGCGCGGGCTGGTGGAGGCCGCGGTGGCGCGGTTCGGCCGGCTCGACATCCTGGTCAACAACGCCTCCCGCCGGCGGCAGACGCCGCTGGCCGCGATCACCCCGGCGGAATGGCGGGAAATCCTGGGCACCACCTTGGACGGGGCGTTCTTCTGCGCGCAGGCGGCGGCGGGGCCGATCGCCGCGGCAGGCGGCGGGACGATCGTGAACCTGGGCGGGATCTCCGCCCATGCCGGCGCCACCGGGCGGGTGCACGCGCTGACCGCCAAGGCCGGGATCATCGGCCTGACCCGGGCGCTGGCGAAGGAACTGGCCGGCGACGGGATCACCGTGAACACGGTGGTGCCGGGCGATATCGATACGGTGCGCGGCGCGGCGGCCGGCGGCACCCACGGCAAGGCGGCGTTGCCGGGCACGCTGCTCGGCCGGCGCGGCCGGCCGGAGGAGGTGGCGGCGATGGTGGCGTATCTGTGCTCTCCGGCGGCGCGGTTCATCACCGGGCAGACGATCCATGTGAACGGCGGTGCGTATCTGGGGTAGCGCGCGCGGAGGCACGGCGGGGCTGCGACGCGGTGGCCGGTCGGGCGCGCGCCGCGGCGCCCATCTCGGCAGGGAGCGGGCGCGGGAAGGCGGGGATGGCGCGGCCCATGCGCCGGCGTGCCGGCCCCGGCGCGTGCCGGCGAACCTGGCGATACGAGGGGGCGCGGCCCGTGGGCATACAGGCACAGGGGTTTCGACCATTGGCGAAACCGGTGCCGAGGCGGCGGGGGATGTTCCCCTGGGGGCGCCGCTTGGGGCCGATTGCGGCCGTCGCGTCTGGGTTCATGCGACTGCCGCAATTAATGTTGGTACAGAATGGGGATTTTCGGATTCCGGCGCGGAAAAGCAGTCAATACCGAACCACCCATTGTTGCTATAGAAATCTGCAATGAAAATGGTATCAATGAACGAAATCGAAGAATATATGGCACTTATCGTTGGTCCAACGTTCATTGATCTATCTGAATCGGCATCCAGCGCGTAGCCCACGAACTTTGAGCTTACTCGGTCCATCTGCGTGCATCCGCGTGCATCTGCGGCAAATTCATAGCAAGCGAGCTTCGGTTTCTGCGCCGGGTGCAAGGGATGTGTTGTGTGTCCAGAAGTATATTTTGCCGCAGATGCACGCAGATGCACGCAGATGCACGCAGATGCCATCCGGACCACCGCTTTGTCGGAGCGTATGATCGCTTGCGCGTTCCGCATTCGGGACACGCTCGAGACAGGGTTTCGTAAGAAGGTTTACGACAATGCACTTGCCCATGAACTGCGCCAGGCAGGGCTTTCGGTTGCACTGCAGAAGGGCATCACGGTCTACTACGGCAGCGTTGCCGTCGGGTACTATTCGGCTGATCTGGTGGTTGAGGGAACGGTCGTCGTCGACTTGAAAGCCGGCAGGACGCAGGAGCCTGTCCGCACCGCGCGAGGCATAAGGACGGATGATTCGGCCAACCGGACAAGGGACATCAGAGGAAGAGTTTGCCTCTCGCTCGCGCGCCGGTCCGATGCAAGACCGCGCCCTGCGGCGGGCCATCGCTGCGTCCGCCGCTCCGGGCTTCCGCGCCGCGATGGCGGTGCGGGGACAGAATTCTCTTGCCTCGGCGGGGTAGTTGTGTTCTTATTTTGTTCATGGCCGACGCCCCGCCCCATCCCTCCGTCGCGCGTTTCGCCCTCGTCATCGAAGGGCTGTGCAACGCCATCGCGGCCTGCGACGGCCGGGGCCTGCTGGCCAGGCCGCTGACGGCGCTGGTCTGGTGGCGGTTGCGGCGCCTCGTGATCCGGTTCGCCGCGGTGGCCGCGCGCGTCGCGGGGCCCGGGGGCCGCGGGGCATCCGCCGCCGTCCGCCGCAAGCCGGAGGTCCCGCCGGACGCGACACAAAGCGCCGCCCCGGACGCCGCCGCCGACGTCGCCCCGGACGCCACTCCGGACACCACCCTGGCCGCAGCCCAGGCCGCGCCCCACGAACCGCCGCGGGATGCAGCACCGGTCGCCCCGCATCGGCCCGCGCGGCCGCTCCGCCTGCCCCGAAGCTTCGGCTGGCTGCTGCGCCTGGGGTTCGAGGTCCGCGGCAGCGGGTCGCAACTCGCCGCCCTGCTGAACGATCCGGAAATGGCGGCGCTGCTGGCCGCCAACCCCTCCCTGGCACGGATGCTGCGCCCGCTCTGCCGGATGCTGGGGCTGGTGCTGCCGGGCGACCCGCCCGCGCGCCCGCGCCGCCCCCGTCCGCCGCGCCCCCCACGTCCGCCGCGCCGGCGCAAGTGGCGCCCGAGCCGACGGGCCGATCTCCTGCTCATGCTGCGGATGGGCACCCCGCTGGTCCGGGCCTGAACGGGGCGGGGAGACGCGCGTCCATATTGTTGCTATATCGTAATGTACAACCCTTGCCGTTGGCGCCGCCAAGGAACCGGGCGGCGGCCAGGCGCGGCGGGCAGTCCGTCCAACCGGGCCGCCTTGGACGGAACGGCACACGCCGCCGGGCCGCACCCGCCATCGACGCGGTCATTGCGGTGCCGGCGCGCCCGCCGCTTGCCGCTTGACCGCCGCCGCCGGCGGGGCTTGCTGGAGGGATGGACGAGGACACCATCTTCGCGCCCGCCTCCGGCGCCGGACGCGCCGCCATCGCGGTGCTGCGGATCAGCGGGCCGGCGGCCGGGGTGCTGCTGCTTGCGCTGTGCGGCGGGCGGCGGCCGGCGCCGCGCCGGGCGGCGTTGCGCCGGTTGCGCGGGCCGGACGGCGCGATGCTCGATCACGCCCTGGTCCTGTGGCTGCCCGGCCCCGGCAGCTACACCGGGGAAGACGCCGCCGAGCTTCACCTGCACGGCGGACGGGCGGTGACGGAGGGCGTGGCCGCGGCCCTGGTCGCCGCCGGCGCCCGCCCCGCCGAGCCCGGCGAATTCACCCGCCGCGCCTTCCTCAACGGGCGGATGGACCTGGTCGAGGCGGAAGCGGTCGCCGACCTGATCGCCGCCGAGACCGAAGCGCAACGCCTGCAGGCGCTGCGCCAGTTGGAGGGCGCGCTCGGCGACCTTTATCGCGGCTGGGCCGACCGCCTGCTCCGCCTGATGGCCCAGCAGGAAGCGCTGATCGACTTCCCCGACGAGGACCTGCCGCCCGTGACCGCCGCTGCCGCCGCCGCCGAAACCGCGGCGCTCCGCAGCGCCATCGCCGCCCATCTGGCCGACGACCGCCGCGGCGAGCGGCTGCGCGAGGGCCTGGTGTTCGCGGTCGCCGGCCCGCCCAATGTCGGCAAGTCCTCGTTGGTGAACGCGCTCGCCGAACGCGACGTGGCGATCGTGTCGGCCACGCCGGGAACCACCCGCGACGCGCTGGAAACCCGGGTGGCGCTGGGCGGCGTGCCGGTCACCCTGGTCGACACCGCCGGGCTGCGCGACGCCGCCGATCCGATCGAGGCCGAAGGCGTGCGCCGCGCCCGGGCCCACGCGGCGGCGGCCGATCTGGTGATCGTGGTCGGCGAAGCCGGCGCGGACATGCCGGCTGCGGACCCACAAAGCGCCGAATCCGCAACGACGGCTGCCGCCGCAACCGTCCTGGTCGCGAACAAGACCGATCTCGGCGGCGCGGTGCCGCCGGGGGCGATCGGGGTCAGCGCCGCCACCGGCGCGGGACTTGCCGCGCTGCGCGCGCGGCT
>JAGWSV010000169.1 GCA_028869315.1 Rhodospirillales bacterium | reverse complement strand
CCGGCCGCGGGGCCGGCACGGGCGCGGCCCGCCCGTCTGCCCGGCCGATGCCGGGCGCGCCGCCCCGGAGGCAGGCCGGCCATTCGCGCCCCGCCCTGGCCTCATCCGCCGAACCGGGTCACGTTCGGAGGGGCGGCGCGTGTCCGTCCGGGACGGACGCCCCACATCTCCGGGAACGTTGGCCGCCGGCCGCGCGCCGGGGTGGCGTCCGCCCTGGTGGGCACCCGGCCCCGGTTTCTGCCGACCTTGCCCCGCCCAAGGCGCAGACATGCTTGCAGGCGGTACTGTGGAAGATCGGTCTGGTTGCATGGCGACGGCAGTCGAAACGGCGGCGGAGGGCATTCGGCAAGGCCGGATCGCGCCCTGGTACCTGGCCTATCTGATCCTGGGCCTGCTCACGGCGGGACTGCTGCCGTTCCTGCTGCCGCTCATGGTGGCCGGCGTGTCGCACCGGCCGGGCGAGGTCGCGTATGTGAGCGGGGCGTACAATCTCGGCCTGCTGGGCGCGCCCTTCCTGGGCCGGCTGGCCGAGCGGCGGCACGTCTACCGCCCGGTGTTTTTCGGCGGGTTTTTCACGCTCGGCGTCGCCTTCGCGCTGTTTCCGTTCGCCGGCACCCTGGCCGCATGGTTCCTGCTGGCGCTCGCCATCGGCCTCGCGACCGGGGCCGCCGCCACCGTCGCGACCCTGTTCATCGTGAACTTCGCGCCGCGGCGGGAGTGGGAGCCGCGGCTGGGCTGGCTGCAGAGCTTCAACGGCGCCGGCCAGTTCGCCGGCCTGCTGGTGGCCGGCCTCGTCGCCGGCGGGGCCTATGTCGGCGGGTTCATCCTGGCCTCCGCGCTCGCTTTCGCCGCCATCGTCCTTGGCGGGATCGGGTTGCCGCCAGGGGCGCGGCAACGGCTGCGCGGCGGGCTGTCGGACATGCAGATGCAGGCGCTGCTGAGCGCGACGCAGCTTGGCCCCGGCATCGGCGGGCTGCTGCGCCACTCGCACCGGCTGCACTGGCGCGCGCTGCTGGCGCTGCACCGGCCGCTGCGCGGGGCGTTCGGGCGCTTCCTGCTCGCATGGGCCGCCTATAATTTCGGCGTCGCCGCCTTCTTCGCCTACTACCCGCTGCTGATGCGCCGGAGCTACGGGATTCCGGCGCCCGTCACCGCCTTCGCCTATGCGGCGGCGGCCGGGATCGGCATCTTCCTCTTCGTGGCCGCCGGCCGGCTGACCGGGCGCTACGGCGGCGAGGCGGTGTTCCGGGCGGGGCTGGCGCTGCGGCTGGCCGGCTTCGTCCTGCTGGCCCTGCCGTTCGCCTTCACCCTTCCCGGCCTGCACCCGTTGCCCGCCGTCGTCGCCGCTTCGGTGGCCCTGCTGGGCTTCGCGCTGGCGATGATGGCCTGGCCGGTCCTCAGCGTCTCCGGCACCGCGCTGGCCGCCGGGCTGACGCCGATCAGCGAAGGCGCCGCCATCGGCTTGCTGAACGCGAGCGGCGCCCTGGCGATGGTGGCCGGGACGTTTCTGGGCGGCCCGATGGTGCGGCTGTTCGGCTATGCCAGCCTGCCGCCGCTCGCCATCGCCGGGCTGGCCGCGTCGGCCCTGCTGATGTCCTGGCGGGTGCCGACGCCGGAGCCCGGCGCGCCCGCCGCCGCCGAAACCGCCGGATAGGCCGTTCCGCCCTGCCGGCCCGCGCTCGCGGCTTGTGCCTGGTCAGCTGCGGCTGGCTGTCGGCTGCGCCAGTAGTTGCTTATTCGCAACGTTATCGGCGCGCGGACGCCTTCAGCCCTGGGGCGCCAGCGATTCGAGCCGTATCTGGTTCAGCATCTCCCACATGGGGCGGTTGACGAGCCAGTTGCGGGGGAATCCGGCGGGGGGCGGGCGCGGCATGGCGTCCTGCTCCTGCTCCTCCGCCGGGGAGCCTTCCGGCGCGGGGGCGGCCTGGGTGAAGCCGCGCGGCGGGCGGGTGCGCGCCGGCGGCATCAGTGCGGGCGCCACGCCGAGCATCCAGCACAGCGGGCGGAGGATCCGGCCGAGGCGGGGATTGGCCCGCAGCAGGGCCAGCATCTCCGGGTCGCGCAGCAGGGTTTCCAGCGCGTCGCGGCCGGCGACGGCGCCGGGCACCAGCCGCACCAGCCAGCGATAGGCGTACGGCATCTGCGGCGGGGCGCGGTCGGCGGGGGTGGAGAAGATGGCGCGGGTCCGCCCGGCCTGCGCGGCCTGGGGGGCGGGTTCCGCGGCTTCCGGGCGGGGCGCGGCGGCAGCGGCGATCTGGAAGCGCAGCGAAAGCCGGCACAGCCGGTCCCCGATCGCGACCAGCAGCGGGGCGGCGACGTGCAGATAGCGGCCCTGCAAGGCGACGCAGCGGGTCAGCCAGACGATCAGGCTGGCGAGGCGCTCGGTGGGGGTGAGGCGTGGGGCGGATGGCATGGCGGCGCGATCGTTCTACGCGGGCAGTGGTTAATCTTCGGTGAAGGGATCCGGGGCCGGGCCAGGTCGCCTCGCATCGGGGGCGGCGGCGGCGGGGTTTCCCCGGCCCCGGCCGGCGGGCTTCGGGCGGCGGGCGACCGCGGATTTTTCCGTGCCGCGCCCGCCAGGGCGAGGACAGGGAGAACGCCGAGGGGTTCCTGCGCGCCGCGCGCCTGTGCCGCCCGCGCGATCCGGTGCGTGCGCCCGCGCTGGCGCGGCCTGCGTGGCGTGCCCCGACGCGCAGCCGCGGCGGGGCGCCAGGCCGCCGCCGGTATCGGCCGTTCCGTGTTGCACTTAGGACTCGCGCCGCCCTTCTCCGCACGAAATGAACCGACGCTTCCGGGCGGCACCGGGCGAGACCCGGTTCGACACGATGGAGGGGATGTGGGGGACATCGGATGCTGTCCGAACCGCAAGAGTCCTCGATGGAAGGAGCATGGCGCCATCGACGCGGCATGCCGGCACGGGTCATTCAAGGATTTGGTCCCTAAAACCAGGTCCTTGAAAGGCCGGGCTGGCTCGCGCCACTGGACGGGAGGCAGTGTGTGGGCTACATTGTAGCTCAAGGAGATGATGCCGTGACCGAGAATGCCGTTGTCCGCGCCCGGATCGACGCGACCACCAAGAGCGAGGCGGCGGCCGTGCTGGCCGCCATGGGGCTTTCCCTTTCCGACGCTTTCCGGCTGCTGCTGAAGCGGGTTGCCGCCGAGAAGGCGCTGCCGTTCGAGCCGCTGATGCCGAACGCCGAGACGGTGGCGGCGATGAAGGCCGCACGGCGCGGCGAAGTCGTCACCGCCGGCGAGCCCGCGCATCTTCTCGCGAGCCTGAATGCGGACTGTTAAATACACGAACCGCTTCAAACGGGACTATCGGCGCGAGAAGTCGGGACGGCACGGCAAGCAGCTCGACCGCCTGCTGATGGAGGTCGTGGACATGCTCGCCGCGGACAGGCCCCTGCCCCGTCGCGCCTTCGATCATCCGCTGACGGGCGAGTGGGGTGATCATCGCGACTGCCACATCCGGCCCGACTTCGTTCTCATTTAACGCAAGCCGGACGACGCGAATCTTGAGCTTGTACGCCTCGGTTCCCATAGCGAGCTCGACCTGTGATGCACGGGCATGCGCGGGTCGCGACGGACGGCGGGCGCATTGTCGCCCGGCGGCTCCGCACGAGGCTTGACGAGCCCTTCCGGGTGGAAGCGGGCGGGACCTGGTTCGAGACGATCGCGCGGATGCGGGGGACGCCGGATGTTACCCGAACGGCAAAAGCAATCGATGGAGGGAGCATGGCGCCATCGAGCCAACGTGCCGTCGCGTGTAATTCAAGAATTTCGGGCATTCCGGTTGACCCTTTGCGGTCAAAGGGTTACGCTTCCCGTAAGATATGCCCGAAAAGACCCCCCCCTTCTCGGCCTCTCGGCTATGCCCGCGTCAACACCTACGGGCAGACGCTCGACGCGCAGCTTGAGCAGCTGCGCGCGGCGGAATGCACGAAGATTTTCCGCGAGAAGGTGACGGGCGCAGGGGCCGACCGGCGCGAGTTGTCGCAGCTCCTGAAAGCCCTTGCCCCCGGTGACGTGGTGACGGTGACGCGCATTGATCGGCTGGCGCGTTCGACCTTCGATCGGTTCGCCATCGTCAAGCAGATCGTGGATGCCGGGGCGCAATTCCGGTCACTGGCGGAGCCGTGGGCTGACACAGCCACCAGCACCGGGCGGCTGATGATCGCCGTTCTCGGCGGGCTGGCGGACGTGGAGCGCGACCTTATCCGTACGCGCACCGCCAAAGGCCACAGTGGGGCGAAGGCGCGGGGACAGCACATGGGCCGTCCGCCGAAGCTCACGCCGCAACAGCAGCAGGAAGCCCGGCGGCGGCGGGCCGAGGGCGCGACGCTCAAAGAACTGGCGAAGAGCTACAACGTCGGGCGGGCGACGATTTCGAGATTTGAAGTATGACAGATAAAACACGACGAAGGCGCAATCTCCTAAAAATGAAAGACCACCTTCTCGGTCTAGTGGATGCGATTGTGCGAATGGAGCACACACCACTCCCATTTCTATGCGCCGCGTCAATGATAGACAACCTAGTCAACATGACTGGATATCGCCACAACTATAGTGGCTTTGTCCGAAAATTTTTGCCGGAGAAATACCGGACCTTTCCTTATAAGAACGGCAAGACGGATCTGCCTGAGCAGATGGAGTATGTGTTACGAAACGGTCTCGTCTACAACTTCAGTCTCGTTCCAAGACGAACGCCAAGAGTTATGGCTAGGTGTCGGACCATGAGTTATGGCTAGGTGTCGGACTAAGGGTTGTGGTTACACGGCTTTGGTTCTTCCCTCGGACGTCCAAAACAAAGGGGGGCCACCGCATTGCCCAATGGGTCACGGTCCTATGACAGTGGGAACAGAGCCACCTACTGCACGCGATCGGTCGATTCTGATTACCCATCGGTCTGAACGGGAAGGGCCACATCTCCGGCATATTAGTAAATTCCCTGATGGAAATGATGCAGACACGGCCTTGTTCGTTCTCGAGGATTTTTGCTACGATCTCGCGGGAGTCATCCGGGCAATTTTTGCCGAGGCAGAAACCAACTCCGACATGGAGGAAAAGCTCAGCAGCTATCCGATTGCACAATGGCTAGGGACGCTATCCGACGCACCTTCTGCTCAAGACCGAGTGAACACGTATCGCCGCTTCGCGCGCATTGAGCGCCGCCTGACGCCCGCAAACATCCGAGACTTGCTACGTGTTGCCGCCGCAACCAGACACAAGCTGGCCGTGATATTCGTGCCGTCTGGTAAGAGGTAGCTCGCCCGCCCGCTTACCATAAAGCCTCATTGTGCGGCGCCGGATAGGTTGACAACGTTCCATATACCGGGCGATCCACTTGATAGTGTCGTTCTGACATACGCACGGTTGCGCCGCACGATCCCGACCCGGCCCCTCCGCCACCGGCGCCGCCGCCACTCAAGCCAGCCCGCCCGCCGGGCCAGCGTCGTCCCCGACTCCTGCAAATTGCATCGCGATCGTCGGCCCCCGAACCGCGGGCCGGCGTGAACAACGCGACAACCCGCCGCCGCGCGGCGCATGGTCAGCCCGCCCCGAGCCGGCCATGATCCGCGCCTACCGTCGATCGGCCGCGGAATTGCCCGGAGGCGGGAGGATGCCCGACAGCGCCGGTCCGCCCGAGCCCAGCGCCATGGAGCCCACGCGCCGTGATGTACATGCTCTCCGAATGGTCCCTCGGGGTCTGGCCGGAGGCGCCGAGCCCGCTGCTGGCGCTGGCGGCGCTGGCGGTCGCGGTGCTCGTCAGCGTCCACGCGCTGCTGCACAAGCGCGATGTCGGCTCGGCGATCGGCTGGATCGGCCTCGCCTGGCTGTCGCCGCTGATCGGGGGCGCGCTGTACCTGATCTTCGGCATCAACCGGGTGCGCCGCCGCGCCCATCGGCTGCGGGAGGACCACGCTCCCACCGCCCCGGGCGCCGCGCAGGGCGCCGCTTTCGACCCGGAGCACCGCTTCGCGCCGCTCGAACGCGCCGCCGGGCGCATCAGCGGCCGTGTCGCCGAAGCCGGCAACGCCGTCCGGGTGTTCTGCAACGGCGACGAAGCCTATCCGGCGATGCTGGAGGCGATCGCCGGCGCGCGCCACAGCATCGCGCTGTCCAGTTACATCCTGCGCGACGACGCGGCGGGCGGGCGCTTCATCGACGCGCTGATCGCCGCGCAGCGCCGCGGCCTCGCGGTGCGGGTGCTGATCGACGGCATCGGCGGCGGGTTCTTCCGTTCCCCCGCCTATGCCCGGCTGCGGCGCAACGGCGTGCCGGCCGGGCGGTTCATGCACGCGCTGCAGCCCTGGCGCCGGCCGGTGCTGAACCTGCGCACCCACCGCAAGATCCTGGCGGTGGACGGGCGGCTGGCCTTCGCCGGCGGGATGAACATCGCCGCCCAGAACCTGCTCGCCGCCGCGCCGCCCGCCCCGGTGCGCGACACGCATTTCCGCTTCGACGGTCCGGTGGTGCGCCAGCTCGTCGCCGCCTTCGCCGAGGACTGGTCGTTCGAGATGGACGAGGACCTTGCCGGGGACGCCTGGTTTCCGCCGCTGGCGCCGGCGGGGAACGCGGTGGCGCGGGTGATCACCTCCGGCCCCGACCAGGATGTGGAGAAGATCGAGTTCCTGATCCTGGAAGCGATCGCCTGCGCCCGCCGCTCGGTGCGCTTCATGACGCCCTATTTCCTGCCCGACGAGCGGCTGGTCACCTCGCTCGCGCTGGCCAAGATCCGCGGCGTGGCGGTGGACATCGTGCTGCCGGCGCAAAGCGACCATCCGCTGATCGACTGGGCGATGCGGGCGCATGTCGGCCCGCTGCTGGCGGAAGGCTGCTGCATCTGGCGCAACCCGCCGCCGTTCGACCATTCCAAGATCATGGTGGTGGACGGCGAATGGTGCCTGATCGGCAGCGCCAACTGGGATATCCGCAGCCTGCGGCTGAATTTCGAGCTGAACGTGGAGGTCTACGACCCGGCGCTGGGCGCGCGGCTGGAAGCGCTGATGCAGGCCCGGCGCGGCGGGCCGCTGACGCGCGCGGAGCTGGACGCGCGCGGCCTGCCGACACGGCTGCGCGACGCCGCGGCGCGGTTGCTGATGCCCTATGTCTGAGCCGGCGCGGGTCTCGCGCCCCGCCCGTCAGGCCGCGGCGGGAAGCGCCCGGGTCGCGGTGCCGGTATCCAGCCGCACCACGATCGGCGAATGATCCGACGTGCCGCGCGGCAGCACCCGCGCTTCGGTGCAGGCCAGCCCGCGGGTGAGGCAGCGGTCCAGCCGGATCGGCACGATATCGCCCATCACATGCGTCGGCCGGCGCGGGCCGACATCGTCGAAACCCGCCAGCAGGACCGGGCCGACCAGGTTGAAATCCCCCAGCACCGCCGCGCGCGGCGGCAGGAACTCGGCGATCCGGCGCAACTGGCGCCGGTTCAGCATCTGGCCGTGCGAGAGGTGGACGTTGGCCACCGCCAGCTCCCCCAGATCGACGATCTGGCTGATGCGGCGGACCAGGGTGCCGGGCGGCAGCTGCACGATGCGCGGGCGGATGGCGGTGACGCTCCAGACCGCGAGGCCGTGGATGCGGTCGGGCAAGGGGGTGCGCGCGTAGTGGCCGCCGATCAGGTGGGGCAGCGCGTCGATCTCGCTGGTCGCTTCCTGCATGAGCAGCAGGTCGGGCCGCTCCTGCGCAACCAGGCGGGCGACGTCGTGGACGGTGGCCCCGACCCGGCGCAGGAGATTCCAACTGACGATTTTCATGGCGTCGGATCGGGTCTTTGCATCTGTCCGGCACCGGGACCGCCCGGCGGCGCGCGGGATGGCAGAGTTGGGACAGGAAAGACCTGGGGCGGAAAACTGATCGTGAAGTAGGACACCGCGCCGGCGGATACAACCGTCGTGATGGCCGCGCCCCGCAGGGGAGACGTGCGCGCGGCGGACCCGTGCGCCCGGTTCCTCACGCGGCCTGCCGGAACGCCGGCATCACCTCCGCGCACAGCAATTCCAGCGAGCGCATCACCCGTGCATGCGGGATGCGGCTGCCGCAGTTCAGCTCGGCCAGGATGCCATCGATCCCCAGGCTGTCGCGCAGCCCGGCGAGCCGGTCGGCCACCCTGCGCGGCGTGCCGACGACGATCTTTTCCGCCAGCACCTCGTCATAGGCGATGCTTTGCAGCCGCTGTCCGCGCTCGGCGCGCCGCTCCACCGCCCGGGCGCCGGCGGCGGCGGCCGAGCGTTCCAGCTGGGCACCGAGATAGCGGTAGAAATGCATGATGCTGGCTTCCGGCTCGGCCCGCGCGCGATCCTCGGTCTCCGCCACGTAGACCGGCACCCGCAGGAACACCTTGCCGTCTCCGGGGTGGCCGGCGGCGGCATAGGCGTCGCGGTAGGCGCGCAGGTTGGGCGCCAGCTCCGACAGGTCGCCCAGCCGCACGGCGCAGAAGATCGGGTAGCCCATGGCGCCGATCGCGGCATAGCTGTCCGGGCTGGTAGCGGCGATGCGGATTTCCGGCATCGGCCGGCTGTACGGCTTGGGCACCAGGCAGACATCGTGGAAGCGGTGGAACCTGCCTTCGAAGCTGAACCGCTCCTGCGTCCAGGCGCGGCGCAGGATCTCCAGCACTTCGGCGAACCGCTCGCGGCTTTCCGCATAGGGAATGCCGTAGGCTTCGTAGGTGCGGGCGAAGCCGCTGCGGCCGACGCCCATGATCAGCCGGCCGTGGGCGAGGTGATCCACCGTCGCGGCTTCTTCCGCCAGCCGCAGCGGGTGGCACAGCGGCAGCACCTGCACGGCGATGCCGATCTTCATCCGCGTGGTGCGCGCGGCGATGGCGGCGGCGACCGTGAGCGGCGCGGCGAGGACGGACCGGTCCGGCGCGACGTGCAATTCCGCGAGCCACATCGCATCGAGCCCCCAGCGTTCGGCGGCGTCGACCTGTTCGAACGCGGCGGCGAAGGCCGCGGCCTCGGTCTGGCCGGGGGTGCGTTGGAACTCGTGGAACATGCCGAATTCCATGTGCGTCGGGTCCCTTGGATGGCGGCGTATCCGGCCAGGCGATTGGCAAGGATACGATGGGCGGGACGCGCGCGACAACGGGCCCGCCAGCGGGGACCGCGCCTTGGGGGGATGATCCCCCGGGGGATCATCCCCTTGGGGCTAATCCCCTTGGGGCTAATCCTCGTTCCACCCGGCCGCGCGCCGGCTGTCCGTGACCCGCGCGCACGGCGCGGCGCGTTCAGCGGGCGAGATAATCATGCGCCACCTCGCCGAGATTGAGCGTGAGATCGGCGATCAGGTGCACGCCCGAGAGCACTTCCTGGACCGGCAGCTGGCTCACCGGGGCCAGCGCGTGCGGGTGCAGTTCCAGCGCCGCGGGTCCGCTCCAGGCCCCTTTCACCGCGACGTCGCCGAGGCGGAAGCGCACCAGCTCGCAGATCCGCGGCGTGCCGTCCACGTGCGGAATGACCTTGAGCAGGAATCCGGGTTCGCCGAGCGCCCGCTGCGCATCCTGCAGCGGCAGCGTGCGATGCTTGTAGCCCATGCTGCCGGTGGCGATGCGCACCGGGCCGAAATCCAGCGTGCCCAGCAGCGTGTCGTGCGCGACGCGCAGGCTCGGCGAGGCCAGCTTCTTGGGGAATCCCCACAACTCCCGTCCGCCGGCAATCGGCGGGTCGTCGTCGAGGAACATCGCGTGCACGTAGCCGCCGGTCTCCTGGCCGAAGCGGACCGGAATGACCTGGCCCGACTCGGTGTAGTCGCCGAACCCGGTGCTGTCGGGCATGCGGATGAACTCGTATTTCACGATCGGCTCGACGATTTCCAGCGGCCGCGGCACGATCCGTTCGAGCGCCTCCCGGTCGGTACGGTAGGTGATGATCAGGTATTCGCGGTTGACGAACCGGTACGGCCCCGGCGGATAGGCCGGGCTGTGCAGCGGCATCGAAAATGCGCGCTGGCGGACTTCTTCGGCTTTCATCTCGATGCGCCCTTCAGGCCAGGTAGTCGTGGACGACCTCGCCCAGGGCGAGGGTGAAATCCGCGATCAGGTGGACGGCGGAAACGACCTCGCGCACCGGCAGGTCGCCGAGCGGCGCCAGCGCGTGGGGGTGCAGTTCCAGCGCCGCGGGACCGCTCCAGGCGCCCTTCAGGACGATGTCGCGCCGGACGTAGCGCACCAGCTCGCAGATGCGGGGGGTGCCATCGACATGCGGAATGATCTTCAGCAGGTAGCCGGGCTCGTTCAGCATCCGCATCGCCTCGGTGTCGCGGAGGGCGAGGTGCTTGTAGCCCATGCTCGCCGTGGCGACGCGCTCGGGCCCGTACTCCAGCGTGCCGAGCAGCGTGTCATGCGCGACCTGCAGGCTTGGGGCGGCGAGCTTCTGCGGAAAGCCCCACAATTCCCGCCCGCCCGAGATCGGCGGATGCACGTCCAGGAACATGTTGTGGGTATAGGCGCCGTTCCAGCCGCCCAGGGTGACGGGGATGTGCTGCGCGGCCCCGGAATAGCGCCCGAAGCCGGTGCTGCTGTCCATGCACATGAACTCGCAGCGTACCAGCGGCTCGCCGCAGGCCAGCGGCTCGGGCACCGCCCGCTCCAGCGCGGCGGGATCGGTGCGGTAGGTGACGATCAGCGATTCCCTGTTGCTGTATCGGTACGGTCCGGGTGGAAACGAGGGGCTGGCGAGCGGCATCGCCGCCACCGCCCCGATCAAGGCGCTCACGTCCAAGGGTCTGTGCTCCCGTTAAACAGCGGATTTTTGCGGCGCGGCCGCGGCGGCCGGCGGCTGGCGCCGGCCGAGCAGGATATCGTGCATGACGTCGAACACGCGCACGCCCTGCGGCGCGGTCTTCGGCGCCAGCCACGGCGCCGCCTGCAACGTGGTCCTGGCGTCGATGATCCCGGCCTGCCAGCGCGCGTCCATCGTGGCGCGGCTGAACTCGTAATCCTTCGCCGCACCCTGCGGTTCGCGCGGACGGTAGATGAGCTGGACGATGTCCATCTGGGTGACGCAGCCATAGGCGTGCAGCCGCCTGGCCGGCTCGGTGTTCAGGATCTCCGGCGGCAGCACCTTCTCCAGTTCGTTGATGGCGTGCCGGATGTCGTGCTTTTCCTGGAAGGCATCGGTATTGATGCGGGTGCGGCTGGCATAGCGGATGTCGATCAGCCGCTCGTTCGCCGCCTCGATATCGGTCGGCGCGTCGCCGCGGCCCTGGAACACGTCGACCTGAAAGCACAGCCGGCTGCGCCGCGGATAGTAGTCCAGCACGTATTGCAGCGGGGTGTTGGAGACGATGCCGCCATCCCAATACAGTTCGCCGTCGATCTCCACCGGCGGAAACCCCGGCGGCAGGGCGCCGCTCGCCATCACGTGCTCGGCGCGGATGGCGATCTCTTCGCTGTCGAAGTAGCAGAACCGGCCGGTGCGCACGTTCACCGCGCCGACGCTCAGCCGCACTTCGCGGCCATCGTTGATGCGGTCGAAATCGACCAGCCGTTCGAGCGTGGTCCTGAGGGCCGAGGTGTCGTAGAAGCTGTTGGGCTTCGGGATCGAAAGCCAGTCCGCCATGCCGCGCGGAGAGAAGAATCCGGGTTGGCCCAGCATGAGCGAGGCATGGGCGCTGAATTTGCGCTGCAACTCGGCGAACGACCCGCTCAGGCCGGACGGCCACCATGCCGTGGGGGCGGTGATCCCCTCCCAGAAGGCGCGCAGCCGCTCCACCCGCCGGGCCGGCGCGTTGCCGGCGATGATCGCCGCATTGATCGCCCCGATCGAGATGCCGGCCAGCCAGTCCGGCGGATACTCGGAGGTCGCCAGCCCCTCGTAGACGCCGGCCTGGTAGCTGCCGAGCGCGCCGCCGCCCTGCAGGACCAGCGCGACCTTCTTGTCGTACGAGGCCGGACGTCGCGGCACATTGCGATTGCTCATGATGTCTCCCTGAAAGCCGCGGCCGCGGCGCCACGGGCCCGGCGCGCGCGTCCGCTGGTGGTTGGGCGGTGCCGACCGTCGCGCCCGCCGATTATCGGCGGGCCGGCGCCGCGGCGGTCCCCGGCGGCACGGCCGACGCGGGAACGGCCGACACGGGAACGGCCGACACGTCCGACGCGCCCGGTCGTGCGTCCGCTTCGGTCGCGCACGCGATCGCCGCCGAACAATCCTGCAGCTTCTGCGACAGCCCGATCCAGCGCTGCGCCTGCAACGATGCGCCTGCAAGCATGGCGCCGACGATCTCCGCCTCCGCGGTCGCCAGGTCTTGCGGGTTCCGGCTGTGCAGCAGCGCCTGCAGCCCGCTTGCCAGGCGGTCGTTGACCGTCATCAAGGTCTCGATCTGGCCATCATAGGCGGCGGCGCAGAGCTTCTGCAATTCCGCCCCGAACTGCAGCATGCGGTTCATGTGTCCTTCGAACCCGCCGCCGAGGCCGGGCGCGCCCCACCAGCCGAGCAGGGCGGAGAAGCGGTCCAGCCCTTCGACCAGGGGATTGGACGTGTCCTTCATGGCAATGTCCCTTTCGGTTTCGTCTCCGGTTCGTCCACGTGTCGAGCGGCGACGTCGGGTCCAGTTCGGTCATGCCGGCTTCGGGCGCGACGCCCGGGCCAGTGCTCGCGCGCCGGCGCAAAGTCCCCGGCGCGTCATCGTCGGTCGGGCGCCGTCGATCCCGGGCGGCGCGACCCGGCGGGAACGGCGGAACCATGCGGCGCGGGTCGGCCTCCGTCCCCGCAGGAGTCCAGGCGCCCGCGGACTGGTCTCCGACGTTACAGGCGTTACCTGCTGGTAGCCTGGCATGCGCGCCGCAGCGTATCGCCGGGCCGTATGCCGCTCCATAGCAGGTTCGCGGGGGCGGGAGCAGAAGTTACCTGCCGTCGCGCGGCTCCACCCGCCGCATGTGACGCGGGGCGCGCCTGCCGCGCGCGGGTCCGCGAAGCGCCGGCCCGCCGTCTCGGCCGGCCGCGCCGCCGCTTCCGCCGCCGAATCCTCAACGTCATTGCGCTGACAGACGGAGCGGCGCCGGCGGCGGGCTCGG
>JAGWSV010000168.1 GCA_028869315.1 Rhodospirillales bacterium | reverse complement strand
TCGGGCCGACTCGGCGCGAGCGGCTGCGGCCGCGCCGGCTCCGGCGGCAGCGATGCCGCCCGCCAGTCCGGCGCGGCCCCGAGCCAGGCCGGCAGCGCCGGGGGCACCGCGGCCGCCTGGCCCTTTGCTTCCCCCGGCTCCGCGCTCTGGCGGATTTCATGGCGAAGCACCGATCCTGACCAGGATGCCAGCGGCGGACCGAACGGCTCCGTCACCGCCGGGAGCCGCGCAAAGCCCCGCGCGACGGCGCTGTACCAACAGCTCTCGGGCAGCGGCCGCGACGGCGCCCAGCCACAGACGAGCAGCCGGTCCTCGGCGCGGGTCAGGGCGACATAGAGCAGGCGGTTGTGCTCCTCCATCCCGCGTGCCGAGATCTGCGCCCGCAACTGGTCGGCCGCGGCGCAGCGCAGCGACTTGCGCGGCGCCCAGAGCGGCACGGCAACGCCGGTCTGCCGATCCTCGCCCCACAGCAGGGTGCCGTTGTCCGGCGGCAAGCCGGTCGTATCGGGCAGGATCACGAACGGCGCCTGCAGCCCCTTGGCGCCATGCACCGTCAGGATCCGCACCGTCTCCCCGGCGGCTTCCTGCTCGCGCTTCACCTCGGCGGCGGACCGCCGCAACCAGTGCACGAACCCCTGCAGCGCCGGCGGATGCGTGCGGCCGTACTCCAGGGCGGCGGCCAGAAGCTCATCGACCGGCTCGCCCGCTTCCGCTCCCAGCCGGGCGAACAGCCGCGCCCGGCCGCCGAGCGGCCCGAGCGCCTCGGCGAGCAGGGCGTGCGGGGAGGCATAGTCCACCCGCGACAGCAGGCCGCCGAAGAAGCGCCATGCCCGCTCCCACTCCGGCCGGTCGCCGGCCCGGCTCCGCAGCGCCTCCGCCAGGCTGCCGCTGCGATCGATGGCGAGGTCCATCAGGCTGGCGTCGGTCAAGCCGCCGAGCGGGCTGGTGAGGAAGCAGCCGAACGCGAGGTCGTCTTCCGGCAGCAGCAGCGCGTCGGCCAGCACCAGCAGGTCGGCGACCGCCGGCTGGTCGGTCAGCACCATGCGGTCGAGACCCGCCGCCGGAACCCCGGCGGATTTCAGGGCGCGCAGCAACGCCCGGGCGAAGGCGTCGCGCCGGCGCACCAGCACCATGACGTCGCCGGCGCGGAGCCGCCGGCCGCGGGCAGGAAGTTCCAGCCTGCCGATCTGCGCCGCGATCCACCGCGCCAGGGTTTCGGCCAGGATCTGCCGCCCGGACCCCTGGGACTGGTACCCGCCGGGCACGGTCCAGGGGGCCGGCTCCTCGGCCCCCGGCGGCGGGGCCAGCGGCCAGAGTTCCACCGCGCCAGCGTGGCCGGCGCGGTCGGCGAAATGACGCAGCGTTCCCGGCGGCGCCACCCCGGCCGCGGCGATCGGGTCGGCGAACACGGCATCCACCAGCTCCAGCACGGGCACGGTGGAGCGGAACGAGACGTCCAGCGGCCGTTCCTCCCACCGCAACCCCGCCTGCCGTACCCGTGCGCCCAGCCGAAGGCGCGACCGATCGAACGCCGCCGCATCGGCCCCCTGGAAGGAAAAGATCGATTGCTTGCGGTCGCCGACGGCAAAGACGCTGCGCGGCGCGGCCGGCGCCTCCTGGCCACGCGCGCCGTCGCGCGCGCCGAGCCCGGCGAAGAACTCGTCGGTGATCGCCTCCGCGATCCGCCATTGCGCGGGCGCGGTATCCTGCACCTCGTCGAGCAGAAGGTGATCGAGGCCGCCGTCGAGCTTGTAGAGAACCCAGGCCGCGCCGGGATTGGCGAGCAAGCCCCGGGTCCGGTCGATCAGGTCGTCGTAGTCGAGGCGGCCGGACGCCTCCTTGCGGGCCGCGTAGGCCGTGGCGACCGGCGCGGCGAGACGGAGCAGCGCCGCCGACAGCGCCGCCATCCCGAGCGCGCGGCGCGCGTCCTGCACCGCGATCACCCGGTCGGCCTCCGCGCGGCAGGCGGCGAGCAGCTCCGGCGCGGCCGCGGCCAGTTTCGGATTGATGAACGCGCCATCGCCACGCGGCTGGTCGCCGTCCCGCAGAAACCCCCCGACCCAGTCATCCCAGTTGGCCGCGCGATCCGCCGCCCCGCAGCCGAGCCAGCCGAGCAGCTCGGTGGCCCGCTCGCGGCATTTCGGCGACGCGCCTGCGGCAATCCGCGCAAGGGCGGCGCGCAGCGCGGCTTCTCCGGGCCAGGTCACGGCGCCGGCGATCAGCTCCGCCTCGTTCGTCGCGGTGACGCCGAGCACCCGGCGCTGCGCCGCTTCGAGCTGCCCTGGCCCCAATGCGAGCGCCGGATCCAGCCGATCGCGCCGGGCGAGCAAGCCGGCGAGCAGGTCCTGGAAGTCGCGCGCGCCGACGAGGCCCGCCAGGGTTTCGAGCGCGGCGCGCCGCGGGCCGATCCCGGCGTCGCGCAGCATGTCTTCCGCCGCCTCGGCCAGCGCGTCGGCCGCGTCGCGGTCGTCGACCAGCTGGAAATGCGGGCTGATCTGCGCCTCCAGCGGGAACCGGCGCAGCAGGGACTGGCAGAACGCGTGGATCGTGCCGATCCGCATGCCGCCCGGCATGTCGAGTACCCGGGCGAACAGCGCGCGCGCCCTGCGGCAGGCCGCGTCGGTGACCGGCACGTCGAGCGCCGCCAGCTCCCAGCCGAGCGCCGCATCGTCCAGGGTGACCCAGGCGCCGAGCCGCCGTTGCAGGCGCAGCGCCATTTCCGCCGCCGCGGCCTTGGTGAAGGTCAGGCACAGGATGCGCTCGGGCGCCGCCCCGCCGAGCATCAGGCGCAGCAGCCGATCGGTGAGCAGCTTCGTCTTGCCGGATCCGGCGGAAGCGGCGACGAACGCCGAGACCGCCGGGTCGGCGGCGGCGCGCTGGTCGGCGTTGGCGCGCGCACGCGGGCTTCGCGCGGTGGCGTCGGCCCCGGGTCCCGGCGGCATGCTACTCTCCCTCCCCCGCCACCGACCGCTCCGCCACCCGGGCCAGCTGCGCGTAGTCGGAGAATCGCGGCGCCCGTCCGGGATGCGGCTGCGACAGATAGGCCTGGCCGGGGTGGTCGAACCGGTCGATCAGCGCCGCGAGACCGGCGGCGGCGGCCGCCACCGCGGCGGCGAGCTCGGCCGGCCTGCCGTCGCACAGAGCCAGCTCCGCGCCCGGCTCGTAGCCGCCGGTGACGTGCCAGTAGGCCAGCTCCGCCGCCTCGCCGACGCGCTCCGGACCGAATCCGCCGCTTTGCGCCATGGCGGCTTCCAGCAGCAGCTGCGGCGCCAGCCCGGCGGCAACCTCCCTGGCCGAAGGCGGCCGGCCGGTCTTGTAGTCCAGGATCGCCAGCCGCCCGTCCGTCCGGCGCTCGATCCGATCCGCGCGGCCGCGCAGCTCGAACCGCCCGCCCGGACGCTCCAGCACCCAGCGGCCGGGCAGTTCGGGCCAGATTGCGGCGAGCGGTGCGCGCGCACGACGGTCGCGCTCGATCTCCGCCACCCAGTCCGCGATGCGCTCAAGCCGCGGCGCCCACCAGTTGGCCAGGGCCGGGCGCAGCCCGGCGCGCTGCAATGCCGCCAGCAGATGATGCCGCAGCCGCGCCGCCGCGCCGGGGGGCCATTTCGGACCTTGCTCTTCCAGGAACATGTGCAGGCCGCGATGGACCAGGGTGCCGTAATCCGCCGCGTCCGTCTCCTGCTCCAACGGATCGAGCGGCCGCAGGCGCAGCACGTGCCGCGCATAGATCGCGTACGGGTCGCGCAGCCAGGTTTCGATCTCCGTCACGCTCAGCCGGCGCGGCCGGCGGGCCGGCGGCGGACGCGGAAACGGCGGTGCGGCCGCGACCGGCGCAGCCGCGGGCTGATCGAGCGCCCGGGTCCAGGCAAGCGCGGGATGCGCCGGCAGCGCCGCGTTCCGCCCCGCCAGGAAGGCATCGAGGCGGGCGAGCCAGCGGGCCGGCACCGACGGCGCGCCGTCGCGGCGGCGGGCGCAGGACAGCACCACCTCGGGCGCCGCGCAGGCCGCCGAGACGAAGTCGTGCGCCGACTGACCGACCGCCTCCTCGGGCGCGGGCAGGCCGATGCGCTCCCGCATCGGCCGCGACAGCCAGGGACCGGGATCCACGGCCGGCGGCCAGACACCCTCCGCCAGGCCACCGAGCACCAGCGTCTCCACCTGCTGCAGCCGGGCTTCCAGCAGGCCCCAGATGAACACGCGCGGATGCTCGGTTCCCTCCCGCCCGCGCAGCGCCCGGCGGGAGCGGATGACCGGACCTGCGAGGATCGCATCGAGCAGGGCGGGGAAGACCGCGCGGCGCTGGTCGGGCAGCAACGGCAGGGCCTCGCGCAGCGCAGCCAGGTGCTCCGCCAGCGCGGTCCCCTCCTCCCCGGCCCAAAGCCGGCTGGGGCCGTCGGCGTCCGTGGCCGCGGCGAGGCGCTCGGCGGCGGCGATCAGCGCGTCCAGCGCCTCGGCGGGCGCGGCGGCAACGCCCGATCCGACGCGCAGGGCCGGCGACAGGCAGGCTTCCACCCGTTCGAGGAACGCCCGGTTCGCCGGCTGGCTGTCCGCCGGCAGGCGGTCGATCGCGCGGCGCAGCCCGCTCAGCCCCGGCGCCGGCCGCGGGCCGCGGAGGATCGCGATCTCCAGCGCCCGGGTCGCGGCACGGCAGGCGGCGGGCGCCAACCCGGCGGCCGCCAGCGGGTGCTTGAGCAACGCGAGCAGCGGCACCGGCGCCAGTTCCTCGGCCAGTGCGCGCGCCAGCAGACGGAGCAGCACCGCCGGCGGAGTCTCGGCCAGCGGTTCGCCGGCGCTGTCATCCGCGATGACCCCGTAGCGCAGCAGTTCCGCCGCGACCCGCCCCGCCAGCGCGCGGTCGGGCGTCACCAGGGCCGCGCGGGCACCAGCGGTTGCGATCGCACCGCGCAGGATGAGGGCGATCGCCGCGGCCTCCTCCCGCGGGTCGGCCGGCTCCAGCCGGGACAGGCCGGCGAGCATCTCCGGCACGTCCCCCGCCGCATCCGCGGCCTCGGGGCGCCAGTCCGCCAGCGCGGTCCCCGGCAACAGGGCACGGCGGAGCAGCGTCACCCGCCCGGGCGGAACCGCGCCGGCCGCCGCGCCGCCCCGGCCTGGCCGCGGCCAGTCCCGCACGTCTTCCCGTCGCGCGCCCAGCCGGTCGAGCAAGCGCCGCACGCCGGCCTGCGGATGCGCGGGGCCGAGCGCATCCCACGCCGCGGCGGGGAGATCGCGATCGAGGCCGGGCAGCAGCACCGCGCCTTGCGATGCCGCTGCCAGCACCCGCGCCAGCCGGCCGACCGCCGGAATGCCGCCCGTCGTGCCCACCAGCCAGACCGGTTCCGCGGGCGGCGTGCGCTCCCACGCGGCGGCTTGGGCATCCAGCAGCGCGACCATGCGCGCGGCCGGGTTCGCAAATCCCTGCTCGGCCAGCCAGCGCGGCCAGGCGGCTGTGACGATATGGAGGAATTCCACCGTGAGCGACCAATGGGCGGCGAAAGCGGGATCCGCCGCATCGGGCAGGCGCGTGGCGAGATCGACCTCCGCCCGCTCCGCCTCGTCCATCAACAGCGCAAGCTCCCCGGCCAGCGCCCAGGCGCGGTCGGCGGTCGCGGGCGCGCCATAGGCGCCGTTCAGCCCCAGGATGAGCCGCGTCAGCGCGGCCAGACGGAGCGACGTTTCCACTGCGGGCGGCAGGTCGAGCGCGCCGGCAAGGGTCAACGGCGCCTCGTCCAGCGCGCCGAGCGCAGTGATCCGGGGCAGCAGCAGCGCCCGCCCGCCGGAGGCCCGCAGGAACGCCTCCGCCAAGGCCCGGGCGGCACGACGCGTCGGCAACAGGATCAGCCCGCGCGCCGGCGCCAGCGGGTCGTCGTCGCCCGCTGCCGACCGCCCGGCCTGGGCCAGCCACGCCGCCGCCACCGCATCGAGAACCGGTGCGTCGGACGGCAGGGTGAACAGGTTCATCGCGTCTCGCCGGTTCGCCGCTCATGCAGCACGGCCTCCGCCTCGGCGAGATCGTCCGGGGTGGAGAGATGGAACCACAGCCCGTCATGCACGACGGCGCGCAGCCTGCCGGCCGCCAGGGCCCGGTCCCAGGCGAGGTTCATGCTGAACGGGCCATCGGGGAGGTCGGCGAGCGCGGCCGGCGCGATCATCTGCACGCCCGCGTAAACATACGGCGCGATCTCCCGCTCCCGCCGCCGGCGCAGCATGCCCCAGGAATCCAGGACGAAGTCGCCGAGCCCGACCTCGGCATGCACCTGGCAGGTCCGATGCACCAGCAGCACGACATCGGTGTCGCCCCGGGCGAACGTCTCGGCCACCCGCGCCAGCGCCGGGCGCGGCCCATCGAGCCAGAACGCGTCGCCGTTGACGACGAAAAACGGCGCCGCGCCGAGCCGGTCGAGCGCCGCGCGCACCCCGCCGCCGGTATCGAGCAGCGCCGATTCGCGGAGCACCTCCACCCGCGGCGCCCGCCGCGGCGCCAATGCCTGCGCCACCCGGTCGGCCTGCCAGAACGCGTTGACCGCCGCGAACTCGACCCCGACCGCCGCCAGCCGGTCGAGCGCGTGATCCAGCAGGGAGCGCCCCCCGAGCGGCAGCAGCGGTTTCGCGGTGGCTGCCGTCAGCGGGCGCATCCTGGTGCCGAGCCCGGCCGCAAGGACCATGCCGGTACGCGGGATCGGCCCGGTCACCGGACGGGATCCGAGAGCGCCGGCATCTGCAGCGCGGCGCACGGGGCGGTCGGTCATCTGCGCGTCCTTGTCCTACTCTGCCATTTCCGGGTTTCCCCGCGTCTCCGCCGGAATCCACCGATCGAGCGCCGCCGCCAGCGACGCCGCCGCCGGATGGCGCAGCGCAACCGCCAGCAGGCGCCACGTGTGCGGGCCGTACGCGAGGTAGTGCGGACGATGATCCCGCAGCGCGAGGCGCACCCATTGGGTGGCGACCCGAAGATGGCGCTGCGCCGCGCAGGCGGCAAAGCAGGCGCGAAACGCCTCCGGGTCAAGCTCCGGCCGGGCGGCGAGCAGACGGGCGATCGCGTGCTCCGTCAGGCCGGGCGGCAGGTCGCGGCGGGCATCCTGCACCAGGGACACGAGATCGTACGCCGGATGGCCGATGCCGGCGCTCTGGAAATCGAGGATGCCGACGCGGCGGGGACCCGGCCGATCGGGCAGCCAGATCAGGTTGCCGGCAAAGAAATCCCGATGCACGAAGCCGTGCGGCCCGTGCGCCAGCGGAGCGAGGGTCGTCGCCAGGGCCGCGGCGAAATCGGCCCTGGCTTGCGCTGGCGGAGCCGCGCCGAAGGCGGCCGGCCACCACCATGCAAAGAGGGGGTCGAGCGTCGCCGCCGCCATGGCCGGACCGTCCCAGGCGGGCAGGCCGGGCGGCGGGGCCGCGCGCTGCAGGACGACGAGCGCGTCGATCGCGCCGTCGAACAGCGCCGAGGCCGGCGGCGCGGGATCGACGCCAGAAGTTCCGTCCAGGAAGCCGGTGAACAGCGCCTCGCCCAGATCCTCCTCCAGCACCAGCCCGGCTTCTTCGTCGGCGGCGATGATCTCCGGTGCCGAGAGCCGGAGCCCCGCCAGGTGCCCGGCGACGCCCAGAAACGGCCGCACGTCTTCGGGCGGCGGCGCATCCATCAGCACCGCGGGACGCGGCCCGCCGGACAGGCGCAGGTAGCGGCGGAAGCTCGCGTCCTGAGCAAGCGGCGCCGCCCGCGCCGCGCCGAAGCCATGCCGCGCGAGAAACCCGGCGATCGTCGCGTCCCGGGTCATGGCAGGCCGCCGATTCGGTCGGGCCAGCCGGACAGCGTCGCCTCCCGCGCGTCCTCGCCGGCAGGGGCCAGGCGGACGACCAGCGCATCCTCCGGACCTAACGGCCCGAGCCGGTCGGGCCACTCCACCAGCACGATGTCCCCCCGCGCGTCCTCCCAACCGAGTTCCGGCAGCGCGGCCGGGCCGTCAAGGCGCCAGAGGTCGAAATGATGCACCGGACCGAGGCCGGTCGCGTAGGTCTGGACCAGGGTGAAGCTCGGGCTCGGCACCTCGAGCCCGGGATCGCCGGTCGCGGCGCGCAGGAAGGCCCGGGCGAAGGCGGTCTTGCCGGCGCCGAGCGGCCCTTCCAGCAGGATCGCGTCACCCGGCCGCGCCCGTCGGGCAATCGCCGCCGCCAGCGCTTCGGTCGCGGCGAGATCGGGGAGGCGGCGCGACGCCGCCCGAGCGCCGCGGCCCGCGGATGACGGTGTCATGCGCCGGGACACTGCTTCGTTGGTTTCGGCGGCCCGCTGGTCCCCGACCTGCGAGGGCATTCCGGGGGCAGGACACTGGGGGGAAATGGCATGCCGCGCCAGTGTGCCGGAGGTGCGGGGTCGCGGACAACCCGGACGGCCGCATGGCGAGGCTCGACCCCGGAAGCGGTGGCCGCTGCGAGGCCCGGGCGGCGCCTCGGCGGCCGCCCGTATCACATCTCGGGCCGGCGCCCCCGCGTGCCGGATGCCCGCTCGTACTGGTGCCCGAGCCGCAGCACCGCCGCGTCGGCCCAGGCCGGCCCCATGATCTCGAGACCCAGCGGCAGCCCGCCGGAGGTGAAGCCGCCGCAGACCACCAAAGACGGCAGCGCCGCCACGTTGGCGATCGTGGTCGCCATCGGGCGCGCGAACCCGTCGTCGGGGCGCTGCTCCGCGAGCAGCGGCGCCGGCCCGGCCATGGGGACCGACACCAGCAGATCGAAGCGCCGGAACAATGCGGCCATCGCGGCGATCAGGTCGGTTCGATGGCGCTGGGCCGCCAGATAATCCGCGGCGCTGATCAGCGCGCCGCCCAGCACCCGCACCCGGAAGGCGCGCGAGTACTCCGCCAGTCGCGTCTTCAACTGCGCTTCGTGCAGCGCATACGCCTCGGCGGAAATGATGACCCGCGCCACGGCGTTGAACTCGGCCAGCGGCGGCGGCTCGGCATCCTCGACCCGGCAGCCGAGGTCGCGCAGAACCCGCAGCGCCTCGGCGAGCATGCGCTGGGTTTCGGGATCCACCGGGGCGTCGCGCTCGAAGACACGCCGCAGCACGCCCACCCGCAGCCCCTTCACCGGGCTCTGGAGCGCGCGGCCATACGCAACCGCGGGACCCGGAACCGATGCCGGATCGGCCGGATCGTGGCCGGCGAGCGTGTCGAGCAGAATCGCGCAGTCCTCGGCCGTCCAGGCCATCGGGCCGACGGTATCGAGGCTGGGCGCCAGCGGAATCACGCCGCGGCGCGAAACCAGGCCGGCGGTCGGCTTCAGGCCGGCGATGCCGCAATAGGCGGCCGGGCCACGGATCGAGCCGGCCGTGTCCGACCCCAGCGCCCCCAATGCAAGGCCGGCAGCGACCGCGGCGCCGGAGCCGGAGCTGGATCCGCCCGTGAACCGCCGCGTGTCCCAGGGGTTGCGCGCCGGCGGCCAGGGCAGGTCGAAGGCCGGTCCGCCGACCGCGAATTCGTGCGTGGCGAGCTTGCCCAGCATCACCGCGCCGGCGCCGCGCAGACGGTGCACGGTTTCGGCATCCTGCGTCGGGATATTGTCCGCGAGCAGCCTGGAATGAGCGGTGGTACGGACCCCCGCCGTGGCATAGATGTCCTTGAACGCCAGCGGAATTCCAAGCAGCGGATGACGCGTGCCAGCGGCGAGCGCGCGTTCGGCGGCTCGTGCAGCGGTCAAGGCCGGCCGCTCCGTCACGGTGATGAACGCGTTCAACACGGGATCGAGGGCGGCGATGCGGGCCAGCAGCGCCCGGGTGAGCTCGACCGGCCCGAGCTTGCGCGCCGCGAGCAGCCGTCCGGCCTCGGCGATCGTCAGGTATGGCGGGGGGAGCGCCGTCATCAACTCCGCCGGGTCGGCTTGGGCCGGGACACAGGGCCGGCGGGAACGGCACCCGCCTTCCGCCCGCGCCGGACACCGGGCGCGGGCGCGGGTTTGACGGCGCCCGAAGCCAGGGAGACCGAATCCTCCGCCGCATTCTTGCCGGCCGGCGCGGACCGCGCCGCAGGCTTCTTCCGCGCCTGCCGCGGCGAGGGGGCGGAGACCGGGGAAGGCAGCCGGAAAGCGAACGCCTGGTCATCGGCCATCGGCCGCTCCCGCGGCAGGCTGGCCGCCAGCCCGGCGAGCTGGCGCCAGACCAGCACGAGATCCGCCAACTGCCCGGGATTGAGTACCAGCCCCGCGCGGGCGACCAGCACCTGCATCTCGGCGACGTTGAGAGGCGGAACAGGCCCGGCTGCAGCCGTCGGCATGCGGGGAAAGCCTTTGCGGGGTGACGGGTGGAGCCTATCGGTCCGATTTCTCCCCGGCAAGCCGCGCCCCGACGCGGCGGTGCGGCTTTGGGCGACTCTCTCGGCGCCCGTTCGACACCTGTCGGATCGATCAGCGGCGTCGAACGGGCTCGGAGGTCTTGTTTTGACCGGCAGCTTTGCCGGCGCGCGGACGCCCCTGTTTGCCGGCGACGCCTCAGCCCTGGCCGGCGAGCAGGGAGCGACGCGCGCTCAGGAACTCCTCGACGGCTGCGGCGAGCCGGTCGCATTCCGGCTGCCCGATCGGCAGGGAGAGCGCCATCATGCCCCGGCGGGCCAGCCAGAGGCCCTGCGCCAGCAGATCGAAGAAGAACAGTTCCTTCAGCTTCGCATCGTCGCGCGCCGCATCGGCCGGGGTGCGTACGGGCCCGCGCTGGGTGTGCACTGCCAGCATCGAGCCGATGCCGGTGAACTGAACCGGCGCCGATGCCGCCTGGCACAGCGCGTTCAACCGCTGCCGCAACGCCTCTCCGCGCGCATTGAGCTCGGCGGCGGCATCGGCGGTGTAGATGCTGGTCAGCCCGACCAGCCCGGCCGACATCGTGAGCACGTTGTTGTTGAACGTGCCGGCGTGCGGAAACGCGTCGGGCCGGCGCGGGTCGAAGCGGTCCATCAGCTCCGCCCGTCCCCCGAAGGCGCCGAAGGACATGCCGCCGCCGATGTATTTTCCCAAGGTGGTGAGATCCGGCTTGATCCCATGCACGCTCGCCAGGCCGCCGGGGGCAAGGCGGGAGGTCATGACCTCATCCAGGATCAGCAGCGCGCCGATCCGGCTCGCGGCGTCGCGGAGCGCGGCGAGGAACGCCGGATCCGCCGGCAGGCAGCCGCCGCTGCCCTGCATCGGTTCCAGGATGATCGCGGCAAGGCTGGCCCCGTGACGGTCGACCAGCGCCAGGGTGCCCTCGATGTCGTTGTAGGGGGCAACCACGAAATCGAACGGCGCGTTGATCGGGCTGCCGCCGCCGGCGAAGGTGAACACCCCGCCGTGGTAGCCGCCGCGGAACACCAGCACGCCGCGCCGGCCGGTGACGGCGCAGGCGGTAGCGAGCGCCATCAGGTTCGCCTCAGTACCCGAATTGGTGAAGCGCACCCGGTCCAGGCCGAAGCGCGCGCAGACGACCGCGGCAAAACGGGCCTCGGTGGCGTTGGAGGCGCCGAAGCTGATCCCCTGATCCAGCGCGCGGTCGATGGCGGCGCGGATGACCGGATTGGAGTGGCCGTACAGCCCCGCCGTGTACTCGCCCAGGAAATCGACATACTCGGCACCGTCGAGATCCCACAGGCGGCATCCTTCGCCGCGCGCCATGGCGAGCGGGAACGGATCGTAGTGGAGCACGGTGCGCGTGTTCCCGCCCGGCATCGCCGTGGTGGCCTCCACGAAGCGGGCGAGCGAACGCGGGTTGCGGGCGACATAGGCCTGCCGTGCCTCGGCCAGGGCGGCGTCGAGGTCGGCATTGGCGAGCACGGTCTGGGTCATGCGTTCGGCTCCGCGATGGTCGGGGTTCCCTCTCGGGTTGCGGGAGGGGACGACGGGTCAGAACGGAATTTCGTCGTCCAGGTCCCCGCCGCCTTTCGGCGCATCCCAGGCCGGCGCGCCGCCGCCGCTGCGGTCCGGCCCGCCGCCCGATCGCGCGGGGGCCCGCTCGCTGCGGTAGCCGCCGCTTTCGGACCCGCCGCCGGCGTCGTCACCGCGGTTGCTGTCGATCAGTACCAGTTCACCGCGGAAGCGGCCGATCACCACCTCGGTCGTGTAGCGTTCCTGGCCCGACTGGTCGGTCCATTTGCGGGTCTGCAGCGCCCCTTCCACATAGACCTTGCGGCCTTTGCGCAGGTATTTCTCCGCCACGTCGGCGATCCGGTCGTTGAAGATCACCACCCGATGCCACTCGGTGCGCTCCTTGCGGTCGCCGGAGGCGCGGTCGTTCCAGGTCTCGCTGGTCGCCAGGGTGAAATTGACGATCTTCGTGCCATCCTGGGTGGTTCGCACCTCCGGGTCCTTGCCCAGATTGCCGACCAGAATGACCTTGTTGACGCTGCCTGCCATCGCACCACATCCCTTGCCAAGAGGGCGAGACTATCCCATTCCGCCGGCCCGTGTCTCGCGGGGGCAGGGCTGACCGGGATTTTCGGCCTCGACCGTTTGGCCCCGCACCTTGGCCCCGCATCTTGGCGTCGATCCCTGGCACCCTAGCCCGCCATCCGTTAACAGCCCCTCCACATCCGGCGGCGCATCCCCTATAACCCAAGAACATCTCGGGAACAATAGCGACCCCACGCCCCGGGCCAGGAAGGACCCCAGCCTGCATGACCGCCTCGATCCACGTGCGCGGCGCACGGGAACACAACCTCAAGAACGTCGACGTGGTCATCCCGCGCGACAGCCTGACCGTGATCACCGGCCTGTCGGGATCGGGGAAGTCCTCGCTCGCCTTCGACACGATCTACGCCGAGGGCCAGCGCCGCTACGTCGAAAGCCTGTCGTCCTATGCGCGGCAGTTCCTGGAGCTTGCCGGCAAGCCGGACGTGGACGCGATCGAGGGCCTGTCGCCGGCGATTTCCATCGACCAGAAGACCACCAGCCGCAACCCGCGCTCCACCGTCGGCACGGTGACGGAAATCCACGACTACATGCGCCTGCTCTGGGCGCGCG
>JAGWSV010000167.1 GCA_028869315.1 Rhodospirillales bacterium | reverse complement strand
CGGCCCGGCGGCGGTCGATCGCCCGGCCCGCGCCGGCCGGCCGGCGCAACGGGCGCCGCGTGCCCGGCTCCGGGGCAAGCGGCATCAGGGCGTCGATCGGCACCGGCGCCGGCACCGCCGCGCGGGTCATCCGCTCGCCTCCGCCGCGCGCAGGAACCCCAGCAGATGCGCGGTCACCGCCTCGGGTTGCTCCTGCTGCACCCAGTGGCCGGCGCCGGGAACCAGGTGGCAGCCGATCATCCGGGCGCAGGCGGCGGTCTGCATCCGCTCCAGCGCGCCGGGTACCTGGTACACGCCCCAGTCGGCGGCACCGGCGAGATAGAGCGCCGGCACCGTGATCGCGCGGCCGGCGAAAATCTGTTCTTCGCGGCGGCCGACCCCCTCGGTGCGGCAGCGATACCATTGCAGCCCGCCCTGGAAGCCGGTGCGCGCGTAGGCGTCGGCGTAGACGCGCAGCGCGTCCTCCGGCAGCCAGCGGCAGGCGGCGACGGAAGCCGCATCGGGCATCTCCGGCGCGACGGTTTCCGCCATCGAGCGATCGCGGTCCATGACGTAATAGGTGGGCAGGCGGGCCAGTTCCGACGCGGTCCAGCCGGCGAGCGGGGCAGGGCGGTTGCCCGGCCAGTCGGCGCTTTTCATGTGGTAGTAGGCGCGCAGGAAATCATGCACGCCCTGGGGGCAGCCCGTCATGTCGGCGTTGGCCGCGCGGCTGGAATAATACCACTGATAGTGCTTGCGCGGCCGGGCCAGGCGGGCGAGCGCGGCGTGCACGTCCGCCTCTGCGCCGGCCGGCGCGGCGCCGTCGGTCAATGCCGGCGGCCCGGCGAAGGGCGCGCTCATCAGCGCCACCGCGCGGAACACGTCCGGGCGCAGCAGCGCGCACCAGGCGGCCACCGGGGAGCCGAAATCATGCCCCACCACCGCCGCGACCGCGCGGTGGCCGAGCGCGGCGAGCAAGCCGAGCACGTCGCGCACCAGGTTGAACATGCGGAAGGCGGCGAGGTCCCCGTCATAGGCCGGGTCCCATCCGCTGGTGGCGCCGTAGCCGCGCTGGTCCGGGGCGATCACGTGATACCCGGCCGCCGCGAGCGGCCCGATGACCCGGCGCCAGGACCAGGCGAGCTCCGGAAACCCGTGCAGCAGCAGCAGGACGGGCCGGCCCGGCGGCTCGTACCCCGCTTCCAGGACGTGCATGCGGAGCCCGTTCACCCCGTCCACGAAACGGGAGCGGACGCCCGGGGGAAGCCGGGCCGGATCAGGCGGTGGCGGCGGCTCGGTCATTTTCGGCTCATTGTGCTCGCGTGCTCCTTGCGTCATCGCCGTGCAACGGGATCGCCCGCCACTGTCCGCCGTGCCGGATCGCACGGCAAGCGGGACGCCATGGTTGCATCGCGGCGCGCGCGCAGCGGCGGACGGCGGCCGCGGCGCCGGTCAGCCGGGCACGCCGGCCTTGCCGCCGCGCGGATAGGCCGAGGGCGCGGCGGAGGCGCCGGCGTCCACCGGCAGCACGATGCCGGTGACCCAGCGCGCCTCGTCGCTGACCAGGTAGAGCACGCCGTTGCCGACGTCCCAGCCGCTGCCTTCCACTTTCAGGAGCGAGCGGTTCTTGCGCGCCTCCCGCAGGCTCTCGCTCATGCCGCCGGCATAGACCATCGGGGTGTAGACCATGCCGGGCGCCACCGCGTTCACCCGGATGCCGTCGGCGGCGTGATGCGCGGCCATCGCCCGGGTCATGTTCACCACCGCGCCCTTGGAGGTGGGGTAGAGCAGGCTCGGATGCCCGCCGAACAGCCCGGCATAGGAGGCGAGGTTGACGATCGCCCCGCCATGGCCGGCCCGCAGCATTTCCGGGATGGCGTATTTCGCCATCAGCATCATCGAGGTGACGTTCACCCTGAGCGCCTGGTCCCACGCGGCGAGGTCCACCTCCACCGCCGTGCCCGGCGGGCCGGAGATGCCGACGTTGTTCACCAGGATGTCGAGCCGGCCCCAGGCGCGCACGGTTTCGCGCACGATGCGCGCGCAATCGTCCGGATCGGTGACGTCGGCGAGCACCGTCAGGCTGGTGCCGCCTTCGGCATCGATCATCGCCTGGGTGCGGGCGACCCAGTCGGGGTTCTGGTCGACCAGCGCGACCTTGGCGCCGTTGCGGGCGAGCAGGATGGCGCTGGCGCGGCCGTTGCCGATGCCGTCGGCGCGCGAACCCGCGCCGGTGACGATGGCGACCTTGTCGGCGAGGCGGGCGGGCGGCTGGGTCATGGCGAGGTTCCTTGCGGCTGCTGTGGCCGCGATCATCGCCCGGAGCGGGACGGCGCGCTACCCGGCTGGATGCCGGGCGCGCCCTCAGGCAGCGACCGCGTCCGCCGGCGTCTTGGCGGTTTCCTGCCCCCGCCCCGTCAGCTCCAGCCGCTGCTTCGGCAGCGCATGGGGATAGTCCGCCTGCAGGAACGCCAGCATCTTCTCGCGCACGTAGCAGCGCAGGTCCCACGCCGCGCCGGAATCGTTGGCGGAGACGAGCGCGCGCAGCTCCATCGTCTGCGGCAGCGCGTGGGTGACCTGCAGCACCGCAACCTTGCCGTTCCACAGCGGCGTCGCGCGCACGATCTCGTCCAGCTTGCGGCGCAGCACGTCCACCGGCGTCGTGTAGTCCACGTGCCAGTGCACCGTGCCGATCAGTTCGGCGCTGTCGCGGGTCCAGTTCTGGAACGGGTTTTCCAGCAGCCAGGCGAGCGGCACCACCAGGCGCTGCCAGTTCCAGATCCGCACCACGACATAGGTGGCGGTGATCTCCTCGATCCAGCCCCATTGGCCGTTGATCACCACCGCGTCCTCGATGCGCAAGGGCTGGGTGATGGCGATCTGGATGCCGGCGATCAGGTTCGACAGCACCGGCCGCGCGGCGAGGCCGACGACCAGCCCGGCCGCCCCGGCCGAGGCCAGCAGCGAAACCCCGTAGGCCCGCACGCCGGGAAACGCCATCAGCGCCGCCGCCAGGGCGACCAGCACGGTCAGCACATGGGTCGCGCGGCGCAGCACCTGCCATTGGGTGGCGTGCTTGCGCGCCATCGGATCGCTCTGGATGGTTGCGTGGTGGCGCGCCAGTTCGCGTTCCGTCAGCAGATCGATGGCGATCAGCACGCCCCAGCCGAGCAGCAGCATGAACGCGGCGCTGAGCGCTTCCAGCGCCACGAGCTTCGCCGGGTGCGACAGCGACGTCGCCGGCACCACCGCGCCGAGCAGCACGACTGCGAGGCCGAGGAACAACGGGCGCGGCAGCCGCTCCATCAGGCGGTCGAGACCGTGCCGCCGACTGATGATCCGGCGCGGAACGACCCGGACCAGCAATGCTTGCAACGCCCAGGCAAGCAGGATTGCGCCGATGACGAGCACCGCGGTGACCAGGGCCGGCGGCCAGCCGGCCAGGGCGGTGCCGGCACGTTGGGCCAGATGGGAAAGCGGAGCGGCGGCGGTGTGGATGGCCGGGGAAGCTGCCACGTGTCCTCCTGTCGTCCGGATGGGTGCCCCCGGAAGCAGGCCGACACGATGCGACATAGCACCGAAACCGGCCGCGCACCGGTGGCGGTCACGTCGCCGTGACGTCGCGAGTCACCAGGGGTTGCGTCCTTGAGGTGGGCACTGTGGCCGGGCTTGCAACCCGCCAGTCCGCCGCGGCGGACCCGAGACCAACGCGGGGCATGAGCCGACTCGGGAAATCGGGTAGGCTGCGCGCATGCCGCACGCCGATTTCGTCCATCTCCGCGTCCATTCCGCCTATTCGCTCAGCGAGGGGGCGATCAAGGCCGACAAGATCCCGGCGCTGGCCCGCGAGGCCGGGATGCCGGCGGTCGCCGTCACCGACAGCGGCAACCTGTTCGGCGCGCTCGAATTTTCCCAGGCCTGCGCCGGCAAGGGGGTCCAGCCCATCATCGGCTGCCAGATCGCGCTGACCCGGCCCGAGGCGCCGCGGCTGGCGCCCGATCCGCTGGTGCTGCTCGCTCAGGACGCGGCCGGGCTCGCCAACCTGCAGTGCCTGTCCTCGCTCGGGTTCCTGGAGACCGAGCCGGGGTTGAAGCCGCAACTGGCGTTCGACGTCCTCGCAGCCCATGCGGCGGGTCTCATCTTGCTTACCGGCGGCACGTCGGGGCCGCTGGCCCGTCTGCTCGCCGAGGGCCAGCGGGCGGAGGCGGAACGGCTGCTCGCCGCCCTGGCCCAAGCCTTCCCCGACCGGGTGGCGGTCGAATTGCACCGCCATAACGACGGCACCGACCGCGCGGTGGAACCCGGGCTCATCGCGCTCGCCGACGCCGCCGCCCTGCCGCTGGTCGCCACCAACGACTGCTACTTCGCCCGCCCGCAGATGCACGCCGCGCACGCGACCTTGCTGTGCATCGCCGAGGGACGCCAACTGGCCGATCCGGACCGTCGCCGGGTCAGCCCGGAGTGCTGGTTCAAGCCGGCGCCCGACATGCGGGTGCTGTTCGCCGACCTGCCGGATGCCTGCGACAACACGCTCGCCATCGCCCGGCGCTGCGCGGTGATGGCCGAGGCCCGCAAGCCGCTGCTGCCGCGCAGCCCGAAGGTGCGCCCCGGCCAGACCGAGGAGGAAACCGTCCGCGCCATGGCGGCCGAGGGGCTGGCGCGCCGGCTCGATTCGATGGGCGCCGACGCCGCCACGCGCACGCGCTACCAGGAACGGCTGGAATACGAGCTCGGCGTGATCTCCCGGATGGGCTTCTCCGGCTATTTCCTGATCGTTGCCGACTTCATCCAATGGGCGAAGGCGCACGACATCCCGGTGGGGCCCGGGCGCGGCTCCGGCGCCGGATCGCTGGCTGCCTGGGCGCTGACCATCACCGATCTCGACCCGATGCGCTTCAACCTGCTGTTCGAGCGCTTCCTGAACCCCGAGCGCGTG
>JAGWSV010000166.1 GCA_028869315.1 Rhodospirillales bacterium | reverse complement strand
GGCAGCCCGCGCATGGCCGCGAGCATCAGCGCGAGGGCGATTTCCGCGGTGGCCGCCGAGCCGGGTCCGCTGCCGGTGTTGCAGCAGACCACCCCCTGCGCCGTCGCGGTGGCCAGATCGAGCGACAGCGTCCGTCCGCTGGTGGTGCCGAGCATGCGGAGCTTCGGCAGGCGCCTGAGCAGCGAGCCGGTGAACTGCGTCCGCTCCCGCATCGCCAGCAGGATGTCGAACTCCGCCAGGGCAGCCGCGGCGGCATCCTCGCTCGCGAACGCGTCGGCGAAGAACGTGACCTCGGCCCGTCCTTCCAGCTGCGACCAGTCGGCGGACTGGCGCGCCACCCCCTGCCAGTCGTCGAGCACTGCGACCTTCACCATGACATCTCCCCTCCCGGTTCCGTGGGAGGGTGAAGCGGCGTCGGTGGCGATGCAAGCGGGGCGGGGTCGCTCGATCGGCCGCAGGCGCACGGGTGGGCATCGGCCGCCGCTTCCCCGATCTTGCGGGCGGAGCGAAACGGGCGACGCCGGCGCGGCTACGCCGGCGCGAAACCGGCGAAGCGATGCGGAATCGCCTGGATTGCCGCCACCACTGCGCGTCGGGTCGTGGCGGGAACATCGGCGGGAAACTCGAGCGAAACGGTATCGACCAATCCGCCGAAGCGCCGTGCCACGGCTTCGGCCAGGCCCTCATAAGGCGCGCGGGCGCAGAACAGGTCCAGCACGTCGTCGCCGATCAGCGCGGCCATCTCGGACCATTTGCCTTCGCGCGAGAGCGCAGTCAGCCGCACGCCGAGATCGGCCAGGCCGTGCAGGTCGAGCACGCCGCGATAGGCGGGCGTGGAGCCGTAGAACGCGACCCGGTAGCGGATCTTCTCGGCCGCCAGCCGCACCGCCTCGGCATCCGGGCCGGTCGCGATGAACCCGCCGCCGGTTATTTCGAAGTGATCGAAGGACTTCCCGGCGGCGGCGAGTTCACCGGCCAGCAGCGGATGCACCACCTGTTCCAGATACGCACGGGTCGCGAACCCGTGCAGCCGCACGCTGTCGGCCTTCCTCGCGGCGGTCTTCAGCATCAGGGGGCCGACCGCGGCGAGCGCCACCGGCGGCGCGGGGCCGCCGAGCCGTTCCGGGGTGAACTCCGGCGTCATCAGGGTGAAGCTGTAGTATCTGCCGTGATAGTCCAGCTTCTCCCCGCGTTCCCAGCAGCGGAAGATCGCGCGCAGCGCCGCGATGTAATCGCCCATGCGGGCCGCCGGGGCGACCCAGGGCACGCTGAACCGGCGCTCGTTATGCGCCTTCACCTGGCTGCCGAGGCCGAGCACGAACCGTCCGCCTGAGTGGCGCGCCAGATCCCAGGCCTGGCCGGCGACGATCATCGGGCTGCGCGGGAAGGCGATGGCGACCGAGGTGGCAAGCTCCACATGTTCCGTCGCCAGCGCGGCGAAGGCGAGCGGGGCGAACGGGTCGTGGCGCAATTCGTTGGTCGTGACGGCGTCGAATCCGTCTTCCTCGGCGGCGCGGGCCGCGGGGCCGCACGCCCGCCAGTCTTCCACCGGGAGCACCATCGCAACGCGCATGGACGCGGTCTCCCCGGTCAGCGCGCGGCCGGCGTCGCCGGCAGGCCGACGGGCGGATGGGATGGCGGCGCCTTCTCCTCTTGGGCGACGAGCGGCGTGGCGCGCGCGATCACGCGTGCCGCAGTGGCGAAATCGCCCGCCCGGACCGCCTGGCGCGCCTGTTCGATCAACCGTACCGCCGGGTCCTCCGAGGGGGAATGGGTCTGGAACAGCGGGACCGACCGGCTGATCAGCCGCGTCTCCGCGCGCCCGAGCGCCCGCAACGCCGTCGGTCCCTGCTGTTGTGCGACCGCCTGGCCGGCGATTGCCATGTAGTCCGAAGCCGTCGTCGGGTTGGCGGGGATCGGAGGGGTGAGCGCCGGGCTGGCCGGCGTCCCAGGTGGCGTGCTCGCCGGCATGGAGGAGGCGGCCGCCGCCGGCACCTTGCCGGATGGAACCTTGCCAGAGGGGGTTTTGCCAGAGGGGGTTTTGCCAGAGGGGGTTTTGCCGGAGGGGACTTTGCCGGAGGGGCTGCCGCCGCTCGTGGGGCCGCCGAACCCGGGCAGGTAGGGGGCATTTGCGACCGGAGGTGCTGCCGCCGCGCGCGCCGGCCCGGCCCCTGCCAGCAACGGGGCGACAAGCGCCATCGGGACGACAAGCAGCAGAGGGGTGCGGGGCATCGGCAGGGTCTCCATCGCCGTGGTCACCGGGGCCCAAGAGTACTCGCCGCATTGTGCCGGCGCCATGGGGGCCGGCGATGGGGCCGATATGACGGGGCGGAAGCCGGCGGCGATCACGATTGCGCCCGTCGGCACGGTGCGAAGACTCAACGGTCCGCCAGATCCGGGTCCCCCGCCTTTCCGGCAATCCGTCCCATCGCCCAATTCCGCAGCGCAGGGGGCAACGCCCCCGCAACCTGCGCCGCCAGCGCCATCCGTCGCGGGAAGGCGACCCGCACCCGCCCGGCGGCGACGCCGCGCAGGGTGATCTCGGCCGCTCGTTCCGCGTCCATCAGTCCGGGCATGGCGAAGCGGTTCCGCGCCGTCATCGGCGTGCGCACATAGCCGGGACACACGCTGGTCAGCAGCACGCCCCGCCGGCGCGCTGCCGGTGCCGCCGCCACCGTCCACGCGTCGATCGCCGCTTTGGAGGCACAGTAGGACGGCGCCCCCGGCGCGGCCACGAAGGCGGCGATGGAAGCGACCACCGCGATCCGCCCGCGCACGCCCGAGGGGCCGGCGGGTTGCGCCGCCATCGTTTCCAGCGCCGGCAACACGGTGTTCAGCGCGCCGTCGAGATTGACCGCGAAAATCGCCCGCACCTGCGCGGCGGGTTCCGAACGCACGTCTTTCCCGCCGCCGGTCCCGGCCGAGATGCCGGCGTTCGCCACCACAAGCCCGAGCGGCCCTGCCGCGGCGATCCAGTTCGCCATGGCGGCCGCATCGCGCACGTCCAGTACCGCGGGCCTCACCTCCGCGCCGCGCGCCATCGCCATCTCGGCGCTGGCGGCCAATCGCGACGGGTCGCGGCCACCAAGATGCAGCGTGACCCCCGGTCCGGCACAGGCCAACGCGATCGCGCGGCCAATGCCGGAGGAGGCTCCGGTGATCAGAACCGCGCCAAACCGACCCGCCCCGGTTGCCCCCGGCGTGGGTATCCCCGGGGGGGCTGGCACGGGGGCGGCTTCTTCGTGGCGGCGGCCGCTCAGAGCGCCGCCAGGATCGCCTCGGCCTTGCTCACCTCGAAGCCGCCCGGCTGCTCCACGCCGAGATGGGTGACTTTGCCGTCCTCGGCGATCAGCGCGTAGCGCTGGCTGCGCACGCCCATGCCGCGGGCCATCAGGTCGAGCTCAAGGCCGAGCGCCTTGGCGAAGGCGGCCGAGCCGTCGGCCAGCATCAGCACCTTGCCGTCGGTGCCCTGGTCCTTGCCCCACGCGCCCATCACGAAGGCATCGTTCACCGAGATGCAGGCGACGGTGTCGACGCCCTTGGCACGGAGTGCTTCGGCGTTCTGGACGAAGCCCGGCAGGTGGCGCGCGCTGCAGGTCGGGGTGAAGGCGCCGGGCACGGCGAACAGCACCACTTTCTTGCCCTTGAAGATCTCGTCGGTAGAGATCTCCTTCGGCCCCTCGGCGGTCGCCTGCATCAGTTTCATGGACGGAATCATCTCACCGACCTTGATCGTCATGGCTTGCCTCGCTCCTCGATTGATTTCATGAGCCCGTACTTGGCCGGGCGGCTATGGCCTGGCCGTTCGGTTGCCCGACCGGGTGGCGGACTCCTAACCTGCCGCGGCGGCGGTGTCACGCCGCTTGCGGGCGGCGCGCGCGCCCCCCACATTCGGCGCCATGGCAGAGTCGTACCTACGCAAGGCCGGGGAAGCCGGATTCCTGACCGGCCAGTTGTTGATCGCCATGCCGGCGATGCAGGATCCGCGCTTCGTGCACAGCGTGATCTACGTCTGTGCCCATACCGCGGAAGGCGCGATGGGGCTGGTGATCAACCGGCCGCTGGCCCGCCCCAGCTTCGACGACCTGCTCCGGCAGTTGGAGATCGCTCCGGTGCCGCCGGCGCGACGGATCCGCCTGTGGGCCGGAGGGCCGGTCGATGGCGGGCGCGGCTTCGTGCTGCACACGTCCGACTGGACCGGTGAAGGCAGCCTCCGGGTCGACGACGCGCTGGCGCTGACCGCGAGCCTCGACGTGCTGAAAGCGATCGCCGAAGGCGGCGGCCCGCGGGAGGGGCTGCTCGCGCTCGGCTATGCCGGCTGGGGGCCTGGCCAGCTGGACACCGAGATGCAGCAGAACGCCTGGCTTTCGGTGTCGGCGGACGAAGCGTTGGTGTTCGATTCCCAGCACGACAGCAAATGGCGCCGTGCGCTTGCCCGCCTGCATATCGACCCGCTGTCGCTGTCCTCCAGCGCCGGGCACGCCTGACCGGCATCCCCTTCCCGGCCGGGAAGGGGATGCCGGCGCCGGGTTCAGGTCGCGGCGAAATAGTCCATCGCCGCCTCCACGCCGCCCTTGCCGTGCGGCACGCCATTGATGCGCAGCGACATCTCGATCGCGGCGAGAGTGCCGAGCACCATCGGCTCGTTCAGGTCGCCCATGTGGCCGATCCGGAACACCTTGCCGATCAGCACGCCGAGCCCGCCGCCCAGGCTGACGTTGTAGCGGCTGCGTACCGTGCGCCGCAGCGCGTCGGGATCATGGCCTTCCGGCATCAGGATGGTGGTGACGGAGTCTGACACCCGCGCCGGGTTGGTGCAGAACAGCTGCGGGCCGTTGTTGCCCGACCAGACGGCGACGGCGCGGCGCACCCCTTCGGCCAGGCGGTGGTGGCGCGCCACCACGGCTTCCATCCCCTCTTCCTCCAGCAGGCGCACCGCCTCCCGCATTCCGTAGAACGCGTTCACCGGCACGGTGCCGACGAAGCTGTCATGCGGGTGGCGGGTCATCATCACCGACCAGTCGAAATAATACCGGCCGAGCCTGGCCTGCCGGTGCGCTGCCATGCCCTTCTCCGACACCGCGGTGAAGCTGGTGCCGGTCGGGTTCATGAGCCCTTTCTGGCTGCCGCCCACCACCGCGTCGATGCCCCAGTCGTCCATCCGGAACTCGAGGCTGGCGAGGGAGGAGATGGTATCGACCAGAAACAGCGCCGGATGGCCCGCCGCGTCGATCGCCGCGCGCACCTCGGCGGGCGGGATCATCAGCCCGGTGGCGGTTTCGTTATGCACGACGCAGACGGCCTTGAGGCGATGGTCGCGGTCGGCTTCCAGCGCCGCACGCACCTGGGCGACATCCACCCCGTGGCGCCAGTCGGCGGCGACCGTCTGCACCTCCACTCCGTGGGCGGCGGCCATCTTCCCCCATTCCTCGGAGAAGTAGCCCGATTCCACCACCAGGATGGTCTCGCCGGGGGAGAGCAGGTTGGTGAGCGTCGCCTCCCAGGCCGCATGGCCGGAGCCGGTGTACATGAACAGGTGGTGGCGCGTGCCCAGCACCCGCTTGAGGCCGTCGAATACCTCCCGATAGACCGGCAGGAAGCCGGCATCGTTGAAATCGATGGTCGGGCGGTCGATCGCGCGGAGGATCTGGTCCGGGATGTTCGTCGGCCCCGGATTGGCGAAGAAGTGGCGGCCCCGCGCGGGGGTCGCCGTGGCGGTCGGGGATGCGGTGGCGGCCATGCGCGGCGTTCCTTCTATTCCCACTCGATCGTGCCGGGCGGTTTGCTGGTGATGTCGTAAGTGACGCGGTTGATGCCGCGCACTTCGTTCACGATCCGCCCGGCGACGCGGGAAAGGAACCCGGCGTCGAACGGAAACACGTCCGCGGTCATGCCGTCGGTGCTGGTGACGGCGCGCAGCGCGCAGGCGTGGTCGTAGGTGCGGCCGTCGCCCATGACGCCGACGGTGCGGACCGGCAGCAGCACGGCGAAGGCCTGCCAGATCGCGTCGTACAGCCCGGCGGCGCGGATCTCTTCCAGGAAGATCGCATCCGCGCGCCGCAGCACCGCGAGCTTCTCGCGCGTGATCGCGCCCGGGATGCGGATCGCGAGGCCGGGGCCGGGGAACGGGTGGCGGCCGACAATGCTTTCCGGCAGCCCGAGGGTGCGGCCGAGCGCGCGCACTTCATCCTTGAACAGTTCGCGCAGGGGCTCCACCAGCCGCATGCGCATCCGCTCCGGCAGCCCGCCCACGTTGTGGTGCGACTTGATGGTGACCGACGGACCGCCGCGCGGCGCCACCGATTCGATGACGTCCGGATAGAGCGTGCCCTGGGCCAGGAAGTCCGCCCCGCCGAGCTTCGCCGCTTCCTGCTCGAACACTTCGATGAACAGCCGGCCGATCGTCTTGCGCTTGGTTTCCGGATCGGTGACGCCGTCGAGCGCATCGAGGAACAGGTCCGACGCATCGCGGTGGACCAGGCGGATGTTGAAGCGGTCGCGGAATGTTTCCACCACCTCCGCCGCCTCGCCTGCCCGCAGCAGGCCGTGATCGACGAAGATGCAGGTCAGCTGGTCGCCGATCGCCTCGTGGATCAGCACCGCGGCGACCGAGCTGTCCACCCCGCCCGACAGCCCGCAGATCACCCGGCCTTTGCCCACCTGGGCACGGATCCGGTCGAGCTCGGCGGCGCGGAAATTGGCCATCGTCCAGTCGCCGGGCAGGCCGGCGACGTGATGGACGAAGTTGCGCAGCAGCGCGGCCCCATGCGGGGTGTGGACCACCTCGGGATGGAACTGCACGCCGTAGAACCGGCGCGTATCGTCGGCGATGGCTGCGAACGGCGCGCCCGCCGTCACGGCAACGGTGCGGAAGCCGGGCGGCAGGCGGGTGACCCGGTCGCCATGGCTCATCCACACCTGCTCGCGTGCCTGCTTCGGCCAGACCCCGGCGAACAGGGCGCACTCGTCGGTGACCGTGATCTCCGCCCGGCCGAACTCCCGATGGGCGTGCGCGGCCACGGCGCCGCCCAGCTGGTGGCAGAGCAATTGCTCCCCATAGCAGATACCGAGGATCGGGGTGCCGAGGGAGAAGATCGCCTCGGGCGCCAGCGGCGCATCCGGCTCGTGGACCGAGGCCGGGCCGCCGGACAGGATGATCGCCCCCGGACGCCAGGCGGCGATGCGCGCCGGATCGGCGTCATAGGGCCAAATTTCGCAATAGACGCCGGCTTCGCGGAGGCGGCGGGCGATGAGCTGGGTGACCTGCGAGCCGAAATCGAGGATCAGTGCGCGCGCGAACGCGGCGCCCGGAGCAGCATCGGTCATGGCGGGGAAACCCGAGGTCACGGTGCGGGGGAGGTGCCACGCAGATGAGGGGTTGGCAAGAGGTGCGCGCCGCGTGCCAGCCCTCGGCCAATGCGACGACGTCCCATGCCGGGCCCGCCCTTGCCCCCGGGGGCGCCCTCCCGTTGAATGGCCCTTGCAGCGCGGGAGAGATCGGCGATGGGTAAACTGGACGGGAAGATCGCCTGGGTCACCGGCGCGGGCAGCGGCATCGGTGAGGCCGCTGCCCTGGCATTGGCCGAGGAAGGCGCGAGCCTGGTCCTGACCGGCCGCCGTCGCGCCCCGCTCGAAGCCGTCGCCGCCAGGATCGCCGCCGCCGGCGGAACCGCCCATGTGCAGCCGGCCGACCTCATGCACGCGGCCGAGGTGAAACAGGCCGGCGCCTTCATCGCCGACACGCTCGGGCGGCTGGATATCCTGGTGAACAATGCCGGGCTCAACATCCAGGAGCGCCACTGGGCGCAGCTCACCACCGACGGGATCGACACCCTGGTCGGCGGCAACCTGACCGCGGCGCTCTATTGCGTGACCGTCGCGCTGCCGCTGATGCGGGCGCAGAAGGACGGGCTGATCATCCACACCGCCTCGATGGCCGGGCGCTTCATCGGCGGGTTCAGCGGGCCGATCTACACCGCTGCCAAGCACGGGCTGGTCGCCGCCAGCCACAGCCTGAACATGGAGGAATGCGTCAACGGCATCCGCTCGACCGTGATGCTGCCGGGGGAGGTTGCGACCCCGATCCTCGACAAGCGTCCCAATCCGGTCGGTCCGGAGGAGCGGGCCCGCATGGTCCAGCCCGCCGATTGCGGTGACCTCGTTCGCTACATCGCCTGCCTGCCGGCGCATGTGGTGATCAACGAGGTGATGATCGCGCCCACCTGGAACCGCAGCTACGTCGCCAATCTGCAGCGCAAACTGTAACGAAGGATTTTCTCGCGCCATGGCTACCAACCGCAAGCTCGTCCTGGTCCCGCATACGATGGGCCGCGCCGGTACCGACCTGCTGTCGGCGCGCGAGGATATCGAGATGAAGGTCTACCCCGCCGACATCACCCAGGCGGCGCTGCTGCCGCTGCTGGCGGAGGCCGCCGGCATCGCGCTGTCGGGCACGCCGTACCGGCAGAAGGAACTCGACGCCTCCCCCACGATCGAGGTGGTGGCGCGCATCGGCGTCGGCTTCGACGCGGTGGAGGTGCCGGCGCTGACGGCCCGCCGGGTGCCGCTGATGACCGCGGGCACGTCCAATTCCACCTCGGTCGCCGAACATGCGCTCTATTTCATCATGGCGCTCGCCAAGCGCGGCCCGGCGATGGATGGGCTGGTGCGGGGCGGGCGCTGGCGCGACCGGCATGATGCGCTGCCGGCGGAACTGGCCGGCAAGACCGTGCTGATCGTCGGCTTCGGCCGCATCGGCACCCGCTCCGCCCGCCGTTGCGCGGCGATGGAGATGACCGTGCTGGTTCACGACCCGTATGTCTCGCCCGATGCGATCCGCGCGGCGGGCTACGAGCCGGTGAGCGATCTCGACACCGATCTCGGCCGCGCCGACTTCGTCTCCATCCATTGCCCGAAGAACGCCGAGACGGTGGGCATGTTCAACGCCGCGCGGCTGGCGCGGATGAAGCACGGCGCGGCGCTGGTGAACACCGCGCGCGGCGGCATCGTCGACGAGCCGGCGCTGGCCGCGGCGATTCGCTCCGGCCATGTCTCGGGGGCCGGGCTCGACGTGCTGGCGGAGGAGCCGACGCCCCTCGACAACCCGTTGCTGGCGTTGCCGCAGGTTATCACCTCGCCGCACATGGCCGGCGTGACCACCGAATCGGTGGCCGGAATGGCGCGCACCACGGCCGAAAACATCCTCTCGGTGCTGGACGGCCACCCGATCCGCGCCCATGCCGTGAACCCGGAGGTATTCGACTGATGCCGCAGCCCGATCACGTCTCCCGCCTCGGCGTTGCCGACCCGGCCACCCTGGACGAGGATCTGCAGGCGATCTGGCGCAAATGCGTGGACAAGCTCGGCTTCGTGCCGAACGTGTTCAGCGCCTACAGCCTGAGGCCGCAGCGCCTGCGCAACTTCATGGCGATGTACAACGAGGTCATGCTGTCGCCCTCCGGCCTCAGCAAGCTGGAGCGGGAGATGGTGGCCGTCGTCGTCTCGTCGGCCAACCGCTGCTATTACTGCCTCGTGGCCCATGGCGCGGCGGTGCGCCAGCTGTCGGGGGACCCGGAACTCGGCGAGATGATGGCGCTCAACTACCGGGTGGCGGTGCTCGATGCGCGGCAGCGGGCGATGCTCGATTTCGCCTGGAAGATGACCACGACGCCCTGGCTGATCGCGGAGGCGGACCGCGCCGCGCTGCGCGCCGAGGGTCTGTCGGAGGCCGATATCTTCGACCTCGCGGAGACCATCGCGTTCTTCAACCTCTCGAACCGCATGGCTTCGGCAACCGACATGATGCCGAACCGGGAGTACCACCGCGCGGTGCGGGCATAGCCGGGGCTACCCGCCGATGAGCGCCTTGATCCGCGCGAGGCTCGCCGGCGCCGACCAGTCCTGCCCGCCCTCGATCCAGCCGGCTTCGGTCCCTGCCGGCGTCACCAGATAGGTGGTCGGCAGGCCGCGGGCACCCAGCGCGTGCAGCACGTCGCCCTCGGGGTCGACCAGGACCGGCAGATTGTCGATATGGTGCTTGGCATAGAATTCCCGCACCGTTTTCACGCCGCCAATGTCGGCGGAGACGGTCAGTACGGCGATGTGGCCGCCCTTGAGCTGGCCTGCCAGCGCATCCAGCGAGGGCAGTTCCCGCACGCAGGGCGCGCACCAGGTGGCCCAGAGATTCAGGACCACGCCACGGCCGCGGTAGGCGGCCAGGGTCTGGATCTTGCCGGCGGCATCGCGGAATTTCACTGCCGGGAGCGGCTTCGGCGGCGTGACCACGTGCAGGGCGGGCAGGCCCGCCGGCTCCGCGGCGCGCGGTTTGCCTGGGACCAACGTCGCCGCTAGGGTCCCGGCGGCCAGGACGCTCCGTCGGGTCACGCTTCGCATCGGCTTCCTGTGTGCATGAGGGACACCCTTCCTTGAACGATACGCCGACTTCCCCGCCCAATCCGCCCGGTGCCAACCCGCAATGGGGCGGGCGTTTCGTCGGCGGGCCGGCGGCGGTGATGCTCGACATAAATGCCTCGATCGGCTTCGACCGCAAGCTCTGGCGGCAGGATATTGCCGGATCGCGTGCGCATGCGGCGATGCTCGCGAAAGCCGGCATCATCGGTGCGGCCGACGAGGGTGCCATTGCCAGCGGGCTGGACGCGATCGCCGCCGAGATCGAAGCCGGGCGCTTTCCATTCGAGGAGGCACTGGAAGACATCCACATGAATATCGAGGCGCGGCTGGCCGAACGCATCGGCGAGGCCGGCAGGCGCCTGCATACCGCGCGCAGCCGCAACGACCAGGTTGCGACCGATTTCCGCCTGTGGGTGCGCGACGCGATCGACGGGATCGATGCCCAGGCGGCCGACGTGATGCGCGCGCTCGCCACCCGCGCGGCAGCGCACGCCGCCGACCCGATGCCCGGGTTCACGCATTTGCAGACCGCCCAGCCGGTGACCTTCGGCCACCACCTCCTCGCCTACGTGGAAATGCTGGCCCGCGACCGCGGCCGGCTTGCCGATTGCCGGCGTCGGCTGAACGAATGCCCGCTGGGCGCCGCGGCGCTGGCCGGCACCTCCTTCCCGATCGACCGCGCGATGACCGCAGGGGCGCTGGGCTTCGATCGCCCGGCGGCGAACTCCCTGGATGCGGTGTCGGACCGCGATTTCGCGCTCGAATTCCTGGCGGCGGCGGCGATCTCGGCGATGCACCTGTCGCGCTTCGCCGAGGAAGTGGTGATCTGGTGCAGCGCGCCGTATCGCTTCATCCGCCTCTCTGACGCTTTCACCACCGGCAGCTCGATCATGCCGCAGAAGCGCAACCCGGACGCGGCGGAACTGGTGCGGGCGAAGACCGGGCGGATCACCGGCGCGCTGGTCGGCCTGCTCACGGTCATGAAGGGCCTGCCGCTGGCCTATGCCAAGGACATGCAGGAGGACAAGGAAGGCGTGTTCGACGCCGCCGCGGCCTGGGCGCTCGGTTTGGCCGCGACGGCGGGGATGGTGCGCGATCTGACACCGGATACGGCGCGCATGCGGGCGCTGGCCGGATCGGGCTTCGCCACCGCGACCGATCTGGCCGACTGGCTCGTGCGGGTGCTGCGGCTGCCGTTCCGCGACGCCCATCACGTGACGGGGCGGCTGGTGGCGCTGGCGGAGGCGAAAGGGGTCGATCTGGCCGGGCTGTCGCTGGCCGAGATGCAGGGGGTGGAAGCGGGCATCACCGCCGACGTCTTCGCGGTCTTGAGCGTGGAGGCCTCGGTCGCGTCGCGCACGAGCTACGGCGGCACCGCGCCGGCCAACGTGGCCGCGGCGGCGGCACGCTGGATCGAGGCACTGGGATGAGGAGCGCCTTGCTCCTGGCCGGGTTGCTCGCCGTGCTGGCGCTGGCCGGCTGCGGGAAGAAGGGACCGCCGTCGCCGCCCGGCCCGGCGAACCAGATCACCTGGCCGCGGAGTTACCCGACCTACTGACCGATGCTGGAGCGCGCGGATCGTCCGTCCTACCGCGGATGGGTGCCCGCTGCCGTCCACCACCCGCGCTGCGGTCGCGCCAGGCCCAGGTTCTCCCGCAAGGTCGCGCCTCGATACGCGCGCTGGAAGATCCCGCGTTGCTGCAGTTCCGGGACGACGAAGCGCACGAAGTCCTCGAACGTGCCGGGCGTATGGGTGCCGCCGATCACGTAGCCGTCGCAGGCGCGTTCCACGAACCATTGCTCCAGCCGGTCGGCCACCTCCTTCGGCCCGCCGACGATCGCCTGGCCCGGGCGGCCGCGCCGGGTGATGTCCAGGAAGTCGCGCGGGGTCGGGTTCGGCCGGCGCGACGTCACGTGCTCGCGCATCGCCTGCATCCCCGACATCGACGCGAGTTCCTCGGCCGTGAACGGCTCGTCGATCCGCTTCGAGGCAAAATCGAAGTTGAGCGCTTCAGACAGCAGCGACAGCCCGTCGACCTCGCGGTAATTGCGCTCGATCACGGCCATCTTGTCCTCGGCCTCGGCGCGGGTGGCGGCGCACACGGGATAGGCAATGGTGTTGAGCGAAACCGCGTCCGGATCGCGGCCCTGGCGGGCGATCGCGTCCTTTGCCGCGGCATACTCCCGCTTGGCGTCGTCGAGAGTGCGGTAGGCCACGAACACCGTCTCCGCCCAGCGCGCCGAGAACCGCTTGCCGCGGCCGGAGGAGCCGGCCTGGATCAGCACCGGATGGCCCTGCGGCGAACGCGGCACGGTGAACGGGCCGCGGGAGCGGAAGAACCGGCCCTGATGATCCAGCCGGTGCACCTTCTCGGGATGCGCGAACAGGCCGGAGGCCTTGTCCACCACCAGCGCATCGTCTTCCCAGCTGTCCCAGTGGCCGAGCACCACCTCCATGAACTCGTCGGCGCGGTCGTAGCGCAGGTCGTGTTCCATGTGCTGCGCGAGGCCCATATTGGCGGCCTCGCCGTCGTTCACCGAGGTGACGATGTTCCAGGCCGCCCGTCCGCCGGTCATCAGATCGACGGTGGCGAACACGCGTGCGACATGGAACGGTTCGTAATAGGTGGTGGAATAGGTCGCGCCGAGGCCCAGGCGCTCCGTCGCCGCGCCCATCGCCATCAGCACGGTCACCGGATCGAGCTTCACGCAGCGGATCCCATTTGCGACGGTGTGCGCATGGTCGCCGCCCAGCATGTCCGGCATCGCCAGGCGATCGTCGAAGAAGGCAAGCTGGAACTTGCCGGCTTCCAGGATGCGCCCGATGGTCTGGAAGTAGCCGGCGCTCAGGAAGTCGGTGCGGGAGTCCGGATGGCGCCAGGAACTCGCCAGGGTCGTGCAGTTCTGCGCCTGCAGGAAGCCGACCAGGACCATCTGGCGATCGTGTGGCATGAAGGCTGCTTTCTCTCGGTCCCCGGCATGCGCCGGGGGTGATCTCAGAACTGGTACCGTCGCAGCCCGCCATCCACCGGGATGACCGTGCCGGTGACGTAGCGCGCCAGCGGCGAGGCGAGGAACACCGCCATCACCGCCAGATCCTCCGGTTCGCCCCAGAAGCGGACCGGGATCTCGGTCTCGGCGAAGTGCTTGCGGTAGTCTTCGGGATAGTTGCGGCGGATCTGCTCGCTCATGATCCGGCCCGGCGGGATCGAGTTCACGGTGATCCCGTATTGGCCCACTTCGCGCGACAGCCCCTTGGCCCAGGCATGCATCGCGGCCTTGGCGGCGAAGGCAGCGTTCAGCCCCTCAGGCTCGGATTTGCCGGTAATGTTGATGATCCGTCCCCATTTCCGCGCGATCATCTGCGGCAGCAGGGCGTGGGTGATCTGGCGCTGGCGGGTGAAGTTCAGGGTCAGCGCCTCGGTCCAGCGTTCTTCCGGCGCATCGATCGGCAGCGGGCGCGAGCCGCCGGCGTTGTTGACGAGGATGTCCACCTGGCCGAGCGCGCCGGCTGCGGCGTTGCCGATGAGTGCGGCGGCGTCCTCGGCCAGGATGTCCTGCACGATCAAGGCCGGGCGCGGCCCGCCGGCGACCTCGATCTCATCGGCCAGGGTCTCCAGCAGTTCGCCGCGGCGGGCGAGCGCCGCCACCCGCACCCCTTCCGCCGCCAGGCCTTTGGCGATCGCCCGACCGATCCCCATCGACGCGCCGGTCACCAGTGCCGTCCGGCCATGAAGCTGCAAATCCATCCCGTTCTCCTGCCGAGCCGGCGCCTTGCTGTCCCGCCGAGGCCAAGTACGGTAGGGGAAGCGCAAAGCAACGGCAAGGAAGCGTCCGATGTCGATCTATGCCCGTGACCTCGACCGCACGGCGGCCAATTTCGTCCCGCTCTCGCCGGTGTCCTTCCTGTTGCGGGCCGCCCTGGTCTCGCCGCACCGGGTGGCGGTGGTGCACGGGGCGCGGCGAGTCACTTATGCCGCATTTCTGGAACGGACCCGCCGGCTGGCCTCGGCGCTGGCGCGGGCCGGCGTCGGCAAGGGGGAGACGGTCGCGATCCTGGCGCCCAACATCCCGGAAATGCTGGAAGCGCACTACGCCGTGCCCGGTCTGGGCGCGGTGCTCTGCCCGATCAACACCAGGCTGGACGCCGCGGCGATCCGCTTCATCCTGGAGCATGGCGAAGCCAAGGTCCTGCTGGTGGACCGCGAGTTCTCCGCGACCGTGCGCCATGCGCTGGAAGGGATCGCGCGGCCGTTGCTGCTGGTCGAGATCGACGATCCGGCCGGTCCCGGCGGGGATCCGATCGGCGCCACCGACTACGAATCCTTCATTGCCGCGGGCGATCCTGCCCATCCGTTGTCCTTGCCGGATGACGAGTGGCAGGCGATCACGCTCAATTACACATCGGGCACGACCGGCAATCCCAAGGGCGTCGTGCTGCACCATCGCGGCGCCTATCTGAACGCGGCGGCCAACGCGCTCGCGTTCGGGCTCGATCCGCGCAGCGTCTATCTTTGGACCCTGCCGATGTTTCATTGCGACGGCTGGACCTATACATGGGCCGTCACCCTGGCCGGCGGCACGCATGTCTGCCTGCGCCGGGTGGAACCGGCGCCGATCTTCGCCGCCATCGCCGAGGAGGGCGTCACGCATATGTGCGGCGCGCCGGTGGTACTGACCCTGCTGATCCACGCGCCCGAAGCCGCGCGCCGGGCCTTCCCGCAAACGGTGCAGATCGCCACCGGCGGGGCCGCGCCGCCCTCGGCCGTGATCGCGCGCATGGAGGCGATGGGCTTCGCGGTGACGCATCTCTACGGGCTGACGGAAAGCTACGGTCCCTCCGCGATCTGCCAGTGGCAGCCGGAGATGGACCGGATGGACAGCGCGGACAAGGCGGCGTTCATGGCCCGCCAGGGCGTCGCTCATCCATTGCTGGAGGAGGCTTCGGTCCGCGATCCCGACACCATGGCCCCGGTGCCGGCCGATGGGGCCACGATGGGCGAGCTGATGTTGCGCTCGAACACCATCATGATGGGTTACCTCAAGAATCCGCAGGCGACGGCCGCGGCCTTCGCCGGCGGCATGTTCCACACCGGCGACCTCGCGGTGCTGCACCCGGACCACTACATCGAAATCAAGGACCGGGCGAAGGACATTATCATTTCGGGCGGCGAAAACATCAGCTCGCTCGAAGTGGAGGAGGCGCTCTACAAGCATCCCGACGTGATGGAAGCCGCCGTGGTGGCGAAGCCCGACGCGAAATGGGGCGAGACGCCGCACGCCTTCGTCACCCTCAAGCCCGGCGCCGGCGCCGTGCGGCCCGAGGACATCATCGCCTGGTGCCGCCAGCATCTCGCGCACTACAAGTGCCCGCGCTACGTCACCTTCGGGCCGCTGCCGAAGACGTCCACCGGCAAGATCCAGAAGTTCGAGTTGCGGGAACGGGCGCGCGCCTCCGGCGACGCGGCGGGGTAATCCGGGTTGGCGGGCGATCGGGCGGCCGGTCGCCCACGTTCGTTCAGCGGCCGTGCCGCTCGATTGCCTGCAGGAACGTATCGGCCACGCCGAGGAATCCCTCCGGGTTGTCGGCATGCAGCCAGTGTCCGGCATGGCGCAGCCTGGCGAACCGGGCCGCCGGAAACAGGGCGCGGAACAGCGGCCGGTGCTCCTGCAGAACGTAGTCGGACTGCGCGCCCGCCAGCACCAGCACCGGGCCCTCGTAGCGCGCGCCGGCCGGCGCGTCCCAGCCGCCGATGATGTCCAGCGCGGCGATGATCTCGCCAAGCCCGATCCGCCAATGCGCCGCCGTGCCCGCCGCGGTGGCGGGCACGAAGTTCTGCAGCAGGAAGGCCCGCAACGCCGGATCGGGGACCGCCGGGGCCAGCGCCTCCGCGGCCGCCGCGCGGGTCAGGTCCGGCTGCTCGGTCAGGGCTGCCATGGACGCGGCGATCTGGCGGAAATGGGGCGGGTACGGCACCGGGGCGATATCGGCCACCAGGAGGGCGGCGACGGCGTCCGGCCGGTCCAAGGCGGCGCGCATCGCCACCTTGCCGCCCATCGAATGACCGATCAGCACCGCCGGCAGCGCCCCCTGCGCGGCGAGGGTTTCCAGCACGTCCGTCGCCATCGCCGGATAGTCCATCGTCGGATCGTGCGGGCTGGCACCGTGGTTGCGCAGATCCAGTGCAAGCACCCGGCGGTTGGCCGCCAGCCGCCGCTGGATCACCCCGAAATTGCGGGCCGAGCCGAACAGCCCGTGCAGCAGGGCAACCGGCGGCCGACGTCCGGCATCGTCGGCGCCCGCTTCGATCAGGTGCAATCTCATCGCCGCCGTCCTTTCGGCCAGGCCGCCAGCCCGACCCCGACCAGGATCAGTGCCGTTCCCAGCACGAGATCCTGCGTGATCGGCTCGCCCAGGATCCAGTTGGAGAGCAGAACGCCGAAGGCCGGCGTGGCGAGGAAGCCGACCGAGGCCACCACCGCCGGCAGGATCACCGTCGCTTCGATCACCCCCCAGGTGCCCAGCGGGCCGGCGATCAGCCCGACATAGCCAAGCGAGCCCCAGGCGCCGAGCCGCGCACCGATCCCGCCGCCCGGCGCCTCCCACAGCAACAGCGGCAACAGCACCAGGCAGGCGACCAGAAAGCACCAGGGCAGCAGGTCGAGCATCGGCGAGCGCGGCGGGGCGCGGCGCAGAACCAGGATCGCGATCGTCCAGCTCAGTGCCGCGGCCAACAGAAACGCGTTGCCGATCAGGGCCGGGCGGGAATGCCAGTCGACCGCCCAGGGGCCCACGAGCACCGCCACGCCGGCAAGCCCGATCACCGTGGCGGCCCAGCGGCGCGGCGGAATCGGCTCATGCAGCACCAGCAGCGACAGCGGCACGACGAAGATCGTGGTGGTGTTCGACAGTACTGCGGTGCGGCCCGCAGCAACCCAGGCCAGAGCCAGATGGGCGAAGGCGAAGAAGCCGCCAAGCTGGAACGCGCCGACGGCGATCACCACCGGCCAGTCGGAGCGTGGGGGTATGCGCAGGCGCCGGCGTGCGATGAGCACCACCGCCGCAACCAAGCCGGAGAGGACCGCCCGGCCCTCGGCGAACCAGAGCGGGCTTGCCCCCTGATCGATGGCGAGTTTCGTCAGCGGCCAGCCGCTGCTGAGGAACAGAACGGAAAGCAGGAGCACTGCGAAACCGCGCCCCGCGGCCTGCGCATCCGGCACCCGCGTCGGTGGCGACGCTGGACCCATACGGCGTGTTGGGTCGGGTTGCGTACCGTAAGGGGAGCGTGACATCATCGGTAATGGCTTTTTCCGTTATTGCGCGATGCCCGCGCACGAAGTTGATCGGTGCGGCATGTTGTGCCGTCGGCATGGCCGGTGGCGCGCGAATTGTCCACTGCGCGGTGGGCATCGGTGCCGTGGTCACGCAGGCCCGATCCGATCCGCGCCTCGGCGCGCGCGGGATGGCGCTGCTGGCGGCCGGGCTCGACGCCCAGGCGACCATCGATGCCCTGGTCGCTTCCACGCCGCACGCGCAGTGGCGGCAGATCGCGGTGCTGGACGCGGCCGGCAATACGGCCGCCTTCAGCGGACCTCGCGTTGAATCCGCAATGAGCGAGGCGCCGGCCCAGGACATGTGCGCGATCGGCTGCGGGCTGACGTCCGCGCTGGTGCCGCCGGCGATGCTTCGGGTGGTGCTGGCGGATCCGACCCTGCCGCTGGCGGAACGGCTGATGCTGGCCCTGGAGGAAGGGCAGGCGGCGGGCGGGAGCGAGGTACCGCCGCAGAGCGCGCTCCTGCGGGTGATGGCGGGGGCCGATCTGCCGCTGGTCGATCTGCGGGTGGATTGCGATCCCGCTCCCGTGGCGACGTTGCGCACATTGTGGGACCGCTACGCTCCGATCGCGGGCGAGATCATGCTGCGGTCCACGGACCCGGAAAATCCAGCGATCCGGTTCTAGCATGCAGCGGCGCGCTGCGTCCCTGGCTGCCGGGCCTTCCGCGTGGCCGGCGCCTGCGCGGCGGCGTTCTGGCCCGTAGCTTGCACGGACTGGCCCGTAGCTTGCAAGGAGAAGGTGCGCCGGCGGTTGTCGTCTCGCCACGACGGCGCCCATCCTTTCGAGGTGAGACGCGATGCTCTCCGCTTATGCCGCACCAGGCTTGTTTTGCGAGCTGACCGATGCCCCGGCCGCGGCGCCCGTGCGCGAGCGCCTGGCGGCGCTGTCGATCGAGGCGCTGCATCGCAGGGCCGCCGCCGCCGAGGCCGAGCTTTACAATCTCGGGATCACCTTCACGGTCTATTCCGACAAGGACGCGATCGACCGCATCCTGCCTTTCGACGTGATCCCGCGCGTGCTGTCCGGTGCGGAATGGCAGCAGATCGAGGCCGGGGTCGTGCAGCGGGTGACGGCGCTCAACCTGCTGCTCGAGGACCTCTATCACGGCCAACGGATCCTGAAAGATGGGGTGCTGCCCGCCGATCTCATCCTCGCGCATTCGCAATTCCGTCCGGAGATGCAGGGGGTCGATCTGCCGCATGGCACCTACGTGCAGATCTGCGGCACCGATATCATCCGCGACGCCGACGGCGGCTTCCTGGTGCTGGAGGACAACGCGCGCACACCGTCGGGCGTGAGTTACGTGATCGAGAACCGGCACATGATGCTGCGCGCCTTCCCTGATCTGGTGGATGGGGTTCCGCTCCGGCCGATCGATACCTACGGGCTGCAGCTGCTGTCTGCCTTGCGCGCCTGCGCCCCGCCGGCGGCGGCCGATCCCGCGGTCGTGCTGCTCTCCCCCGGCAGCTACAACTCTGCCTTCTTCGAACACGTGTTTCTGGCCCGCGAGATGGGTGTGCCGCTGGTCGAGGGGCGCGATCTCGTGGTGCAGGACGACCGCGTCTATATGCGTACCATCGGCGGCCTGAGCCGGGTCGACATGATCTATCGGCGGCTGAACGATGATTTTCTGGACCCGGAGGCGTTTCGCCCGGACAGCATGCTGGGCGTGCCCGGGCTGATGCGGGCCTATCGCGCCGGCAATGTGGGGCTGGCCAATGCCGTCGGCACGGGTGTTGCCGATGACAAGGCGGTCTATGCCTATATGCCGCGCATCATCCGCTATTATCTTGGGCAGGAGCCGATCCTTCCCAACGTGGAGACGCATCTGTGTCGGGAGCCGGAGGGCCTCGCCTATACCCTCGATCATCTCGACCGGCTGGTGGTGAAGCCGGTCGGCGAGGCGGGCGGCTACGGCATCACCATCGGGCCGCGTGCCAGCCAGGAGGAACGGGCCGCCTGCCGCGCGCGGCTGCTGGCCGATCCGGCGAACTACATCAGCCAGCCGTGCATTTCGCTCTCTGTCGCGCCCACCCTGGTCGACGGCGCGGTGGAGCCGCGGCACGTTGACCTGCGGCCGTTCGCCATCACCGGGGCGAAGACCTGGGTGTTGCCGGGCGGCCTGACCCGGGTGGCCCTGCGCAAGGGGTCGCTGATCGTCAATTCGTCGCAGGGCGGCGGTTCGAAGGATACCTGGGTCCTTGAGTGACACGCTTCTCGCCCGCTCTGCCGAGGCGCTGTTCTGGCTCGCCCGCTATGTGGAGCGGACGGAAAACCTGGCCCGCATCCTGGACGTGAACGACACCTTCTCGCGCGATCGCGCCGGCGGGCAGAACTGGCTGTCGATCGTGCAGCTGCATGCCGATGAAGAGGCGTTCTTCGCCCGGCATACGATGGCCAGCGCGCAGACCGTGCTGGGCTTCTACGTGACCGACGCCACCAACCCGACCTCGGTCGCGAGCGCGGTGCGCGCGGCGCGGGAGAACGCGCGCATCCTGCGCCCGCTGATCTCCACCGAGATGTGGGTGCAGCTCAACATGTTCCACGCCCGCATCGCGGCGCTCGGGCCGCAGGATCTGAGGCCCGGCCAGCTCAGCCCGCTCTTCGCCTGGATCAAGGAAGCCTGCCAGCTTCACACCGGGATCACCGAGGGGACGTTCCAGCGCGACCAGGGATGGTATTTCTATCAGCTCGGCCGCTACCTGGAGCGGGCCGACCAGACCACGCGCCTGCTGGATATCAAGTACCATGTCCTGCTGCCCGACCCCCGTGAACTCGGCTCGCCGGTCGATGTGAGCCAGTGGAATGCGCTGCTGCGCTCGGCGGCCGGCTATCACGCCTATCGCCGGTTGCATGCGACCGGGATCACCCCGGCGCAGGTGGCCGGATTCCTGCTGCTGAACCGCCGCTTTCCCCGATCGGTCTATCTGTGCGTGCGGGAAGCGGAGCTGTTGCTCGCCGAGCTCAAGGCGCGCTACGGGCTGCGCCGCGGCAACGCGGCGGCCGAGCGACTCGACGGGTTGCGGGCGCTGCTGAGCGGGATCGGGATCGAGGCGATCCTGCTTCAAGGCTTGCACGAGTTCCTCGATATGGTCCAGCAGCGGCTCAATCTGCTTGGAGAGGACCTGATGGCAGGATTCTTTAGCTATGGTGACCAACGGTCCTTCGAGTCCCCTGTCTCGGCACGATAGTCCCTCCGATGCCCCTGCTGCGCGTCCGTCACCTCACGACTTATCGCTACCGCCAGCCGGTCGCATTCGGCGAGCACCGCATCATGGTGCGCCCGCGTGACGGCCACGATCAGCGGCTGATTTCCGCCGAGATCGATATCGATCCCGCGCCGGCCAGCCTGCGCTGGGTGCACGACGTCTTCGGCAACTGCGTGGCGCTCGCCCGGTTCGACCGGCGCGCGGCGGAGCTGCGGTTCGACTGCCGGATTTCGCTCGATCACCAGCCGGTCAGCCCGCTCTCCTTCGCCCTGGCCGACCACGCCATGATCTATCCGTTCGCCTACGGCGCCGAGGAAATGCCCGATCTGCTGCGGCTGATCGAGCGGCAATGGCCGGATCCCGAGCGGGCGGTCGACCGGTGGGTGCGGCCCTTCCTGCGGTCCGGTCGGCAGACGCCCACCGAGGAACTGCTGGCCGACATCACGCTCGCGATCCATCGTGGCTTCACCTATGCCGCCCGCGAAGCCGCAGGCGTTCAGGACCCTGCCACCACCCTGGCGAGCCGCAGCGGCAGCTGCCGCGACTTCGCGGTGCTGATGATGGAGGCGGTACGCGCTCTTGGCCTCGCGGCGCGATTCGTCTCCGGCTACCTGCATAACCCGGGCGCCGCGGCGGACGGCAGCGGCGGCACGCGGATCGGCGCGGGGACGACGCATGCCTGGCTGCAGGTGTTCCTGCCGGGGGCGGGGTGGGTGGAGTTCGATCCGACCAATGGGATCGTCGGCACCAACCGCGACCTGATCCGGGTCGCGGTGGCGCGCGATCCGCGCCAGGCCGTGCCGTTGTCGGGGACCTGGACCGGATTTCCGTCCGACAGCCTGGGCATGAGCGTGGAGGTCGAAGTCACCGCGGAGGGCGAGGCGCCTGGCGTCGGGCCGGATCCATCGGGTGCGCTGCCGATGGCCGCGGCGGTATAGGGGCCGGTCGAAGCGTGCGGCGGAACACCGTCTCGGCCGGCGATTGACAGCCGGACGGCTTGCGTGAATGAAACCGTCTGACCGGTGGCGACTTCATGTGCCGGCAACGATCAGGACGGAACCATGACCGAGACGACCAGCATCCTTTGCGCCCTCGTTGCCGCTGTGCTCGTTCCGCTCGCTGGCGCCGCCCATGCGGCCTCTCCGCCCGGCAACGACGGGATCCTGACCGTGCGCCTGGAAAATGACGCGCTGAACGGTACGGATCGCTACTATACCGCGGGCCAGCACATTGGCTGGACCGGACCGGTGGGCTCGGTGCCCGGGCCGCTCGCGCAGCTTGGCCACTGGCTGTGGGGCGAGGGAAGCCAACGGGTCGGGCTCGGGCTGACGCAGTTGCTGTTCACGCCGCTCGATACCCAGATCGCTCCGCCGAACCCGCGCGACAGGCCCTATGCGGGCCTGCTGCTGGGTGGTCTTTCCCTGATCCAGGATACGCCGGTGCGGCGCGACGCGCTGGAACTCGATCTCGGCGTGATCGGCCCTGCCGCGCTCGGCGAGCAAGTGCAGAACGGGTTCCACCATCTCATCGGCGATACCCCGAACAGGGGCTGGCATGAACAGTTGCCCGATCAGCCGGTTGTCGAACTCATGGCCCGCCGGATCTGGCGGGTTCGGCTCGGGACCGTCGGTCCACTCGGGGTCGACGTGCTGCCGCAGCTTGCCGTCGCGGCCGGAACGTGGCGGGTGGCGGCGACGACGGGCGCGGTACTGCGCATCGGCCAGGGGCTCGGGGTGGATTTCGGCGCGCCCATGAACCAGCCGGGCATGAGCGGGGAAGATGCCTACGCCACCGGGCATCGCTTCGCATGGTATGTGTTTGTTGGCGGCAACGGCCAGGCGGTGGCCTGGGACGAGACCCTGCAGGGTGAGCCGTTCCGCACCACGGCCCATGTCTCGGCCCGGCCGGTGGTCGGCGAATTCGATGCCGGGGTCGCTGTGATCATCGACGGCATGCGCGCCAGCTTCACGCATGCGGTTCAGACCACCACGTTCCGCGGCGAAAAGGGCGGCGTGTTCCAGTTCGACTCGGTTTCGTTATCGATTCCGTTCTAGTGTGCTGCTGCCCCCTGAAATGCGAGGGCATTTCAGGGGGCAGGGCACGCGCGATCGCAAGGATCAGTCGGCTGCTTCGAGCGTTTCCGGCTGGTCGATCACCATCACGTGCTGATCGAGCCGGATCAGTGCCTTCTGCAACGTGGCCCATTCGGCGCGACCGAGGCCCTGGGCCAATTCTTCCTCCAACCCGCGGGCCAGCGGCATCAGGTTCTGGCACGCGCCGTCACCCTTGCGAGTCAATCGCAGCAACCGCCCGCGGCCGTCGGTCGGATCCTGGCTCTGCTTCAGCAGGCCGCGCGCGACCAGGCTGGCCGCCGCACGGCTGACCTTCACCTTGTCCATGTTGGTGCGCTCGCCAACCACGCTCGGCGACAGCACGCCGAAGCGGGCGATCACCGCCAGCACGCGCCATTCGGGAATGGAAACGCCGCTGGCATCCTCGAACCGGCGGGACATCAGGCGGTTCACCCGGGTGGCCGCGACCGCCAGGCGGTGCGGCAGAAAGTCGTCCAGCTTGAAGTCATCGGAGGCGGGCTCCGAATCGGCTTCGCGGACGGCGGATTTGGCTCTCATAATCGATATCTTCTCCTTCGAACCGGAACCTGGCGGCACGACATGACGCGCGTCGGTTGCTTCGGTTGCGGGATCGTGTAGCCCGGATCGATCCAGACCGGAATGGCCCCAGGCGATTTTTTTTGTTTCATTGGTGCGGCGCAGGCGGCTCGTAGCGAAATTTCCGATCCGGGTGGCCGCGGCGCGATCTGGTGTGTGGGACCCTGGACTTGACAGCCCGTCGCCCGGCTCGCTGTCCTGCGGGCGGGAGCGTCGAGGCCGCGGCCCGGGAAGGGTCGGTTCCCGACCGCCACCGGCTCCGCCCATTCGCCAGCGCGATCAAAAGCAGAATTCGGGAGCAGTCCAATGGCCGGCTTTGCCTCGACTACCGATCTCGCCGACAAGCAGGTCTCGTTCGATGAACTCGGGCCCGGCCTCTATGCCTACACGGCGGAGGGGGATCCGAATTCCGGCGTCATTGTCGGCCCCGACGGCGTGACCGTGGTGGATGCCCAGGCGACGCCGGCGCTGGCGGCCGAGGTGCAATCCCGCATCGCTGCGGTCACCGACCGTCCGGTCAACCGGATCGTGCTGTCGCACTACCATGCGGTGCGGGTGCTCGGAGCCTCCGGCTACCCCGCGCAGGAGATCGTCTGCTCCGATATCACCCGGGAGCTGATCGCCGAGCGCGGCCAGGCCGACATGGACAGCGAGATCGGCCGGTTCCCCAGGTTGTTCCGGGGGCGTGAGGGGATTCCGGGGTTGACCTGGCCGACGCTCACGTTCCACGGCCGCATGAGTCTCTGGCTCGGCGAACGGGAGGCGCAGATCATCCATATTGGCCGCGCCCACACCATGGGCGACACGGTCGTGTGGTTGCCGAAGGAGAAGGTGCTGTTTGCCGGGGATACGGTCGAATTCGGCGCCGCGCCCTATTGCGGCGACGCTCATTTCACCGACTGGCCGGAAACGCTGCGCCGGCTGCGGGAACTCGGCGCCGAGAAGATGGTACCGGGCCGAGGGCGCGCGCTGCTGAGCAAGGCAGAGGTGGAGGAAGGCCTGGCCGGCACGGAGGCCTTCACCTCGACCCTTTTCGGCATCGTCAAGGATGGCGTCGCGCAGGGCCGGGGGCTGCGCGACATCTATCGGAAGGCGATGGATGCCATGCAGCCGCGCTTCGGCAGCTGGGCCATCTTCCAGCATTGCATGCCGTTCAACGTCTCCCGGGCGTTCGACGAAGCGCAGGGGATCGACCGGCCGCGCATTTGGACCGCCGAGCGCGACCAGGAGATGTGGCGCGTCCTGGAAGGCTGAGCGTCCGTGGCGACCTACCGCTATCCGCGCTACCCGGCGGCGCCGCGCCCGGCGGACGGGGCACGGCATCCGGTGGTGGTGGTGGGCGGCGGGATGGTGGGGCTGACCGCGGCTCTCGACCTTGCGCATCGCGGCGTCGAGGTGGTGCTGCTCGACGAGGACGACACCGTCAGCAGCGGCTCGCGGGCGATCTGCATGGCCAAGCGCTCGCTCGAGATTTTTGACCGGCTCGGCCTCGGTCGGCGGATGCTCGAGAAGGGCGTCACCTGGAACCAGGGCGAGGTTCTGTTCCGGGACCGCACGGTGTACCGCTTCGATCTGTTGCCGGAGGAGGGTCATCATTACCCGGCGTTCATCAATCTCCAACAATATTATGTCGAGGACTACCTGGTAGCGGCCTGCCGCGCGACCGGCCGCGTCGACCTGCGGTGGCAGCACCGGGTCGGGGCGATCGAACCCCGGGCCGACGGGCCCGTGCTGGCGGTCGAGACGCCGCAAGGCGGCTACCGGCTGACCGCCGACTGGCTGCTCGCCTGCGATGGTGCGCGCAGCACGGTGCGCGCCGCGCTGGGGCTCGATTTCCTGGGGCAGGTATTCCACGACCGCTTCCTGATCGCCGACGTGGTGATGGAGGCGGAGTTCCCCCCGGTCCGCCGCTTCTGGTTCGAGCCGCCGTTTCACGCCGGCGGCTCGGTGTTGCTGCACCGCCAGCCGGATCATGTCTGGCGGATCGACTTCCAGCTCGGCTGGGACGCCGATCCGGACGTGGAGAAGGACCCCGACCGGGTGCGCGCGCGCGTGGCGGCGATGCTGGGGCCGGATGTGCGGTTCGAGATCGAATGGATCAGCGTCTACACGTTCCGTTGCCGGCGGCTGGAGCGGTTCCGACACGGCCGGATCCTGTTTCTGGGAGATGCCGCCCACCAGGTCAGCCCGTTCGGCGCGCGCGGGGGCAATGCCGGGGTGCAGGACGTCGACAATCTGGGCTGGAAACTGGCCGCGGTGCTGGCCGGGCAGGCGCCGGAAGCGCTGCTCGACAGCTACGACGCCGAGCGGATCCCGGCCAATGACGAAAATATCCTGAATTCCACCCGCAGCACTGATTTCATCACGCCCAAATCGGCCGCCGCGCGGGCCTACCGCGACGCCGTGCTGGAACTCGCCGGCCGCTATGACTTCGCCCGCGGGCTGGTGAATTCGGGACGGCTGTCCCGCCCGGCGTTGCTGGCCGGCAGCCCGCTGAACATGCAGGACGACGCGGCCTGGCCGGGCGGCCTGCCGCCAGGGGCGCCGGCGGTCGACGCCCCGGTGCGGGAGGACGGGCAGGAGGGGTGGCTGCTGACCCGCCTTTCCCACGCGCGGGTGGGTCCGGGCAGCGACGGGCCCGCGCCGTTCCGGCTGTTGCGGTTCGCGCCGCCGGACGGCGTCATCCTGCCCGATGTCGAGACCGTCTTCGTCACCCCGGCCGCCGAGCCCGGCGCGCTGCACGACCATGCCGGCCTGGTGGCCCGCCGCTATGCTGCCGCGCCCGGAGACGCGATCCTGTTCCGGCCGGACCAGCACGTGGCCGCGCGCTGGCACCGCTTCGACCCTGCCGCCGTCGCCGCCGCCCGCGACCGCGCGCTCGCCCGCGCGAGACCCCACGCGCCGCCCGCCCGCCAGCCGTCAGACGAGAAAGGCCAACATGCTGGAACTACGTCCGAATTGTGAGTGCTGCGATCGCGACCTGCCGCCGTCCAGCACGGCGGCCCGGATCTGCACCTTCGAATGCACCTTCTGCGCCGACTGCGCGGACCGGGTGCTTGGCGGGGTTTGCCCGAATTGCGGAGGCAATCTGGTCGCCCGGCCGATCCGCCCCGCAGCGATGCTCGCGCGGCACCCGGCCTCGACGAGGCGGGTCGTCAAAGCGGGCGGATGCGCGCCGGCGGCGGCCTGAACACATGGATCGGACACCCCTTCGTGACCGACACGCCCCCCGTTCGCTCCCTGCCCCCCGTTCGCGCCCAGCCCATGTCTCATCTTGACACCAGCGCGCGTCTCGCCGACCCCGATGCGCTGTTCGCCGCGTTGGTGGACGCGCATCGCGGCCTCTCGCCCGATGCCTCCCGCCGGCTCGACGCGCGGCTCGTGCTGTTGCTGGCCAACCATATCGGCGATGCCGGCGTGATCGCCGAAGCGATCGCCGCTGCCCGCGCGGCGGGAGAGGATCCATGAAGCTCTCCACCTATTTCCGCTCCTCGGCGGCCTGGCGGGTGCGGATCGCGCTCGGACTGAAGGGCGTGGCCTGGACCCCCGATTTCATCCACCTGCTGCGCGGCGGCGGCGAGCAGCTTCGTCCCGAATACCGTACCAGAAACCCCACCGGCCTGGTGCCGACCCTGGAAACCGACGACGGCGCGGCGATCGCGCAGTCACTCGCGATCATCGAGTGGCTGGAGGAAACCCATCCCACGCCACCGCTGCTGCCCGGCGACCCGCTGGCGCGCGCGCGGGTGCGCGCCTTCGCGCTGACCATTGCCTGCGACATCCACCCGCTGAACAACCTGCGGGTGCTGCGCTACCTCGGCCGGGAGATGGGCCAGGACCAGGCACTGCGCGATCGATGGTACGCGCACTGGATCGCCGAGGGGCTCGCTGCGCTCGAAGCCATGCTGGCCGACCAGTCCGGTCCGTTCTGCTTCGGCGATGCGCCGGGGCTGGCGGATGTCTGTCTGATCCCGCAGCTTGGCAATGCGCGGCGCATGCGGTGCCCGGTCGAGCCCTACCCGAAGCTGCTGCGTGCCGAGGCCGCCGCGTGCGTCCTGCCGGCGTTCGCCGATGCCGCGCCCGATCGGCAACCCGATGCCGGCTGAGCAGGCGGACGCGGTCGCCGGCTTCGACCTGCGGCACCTGCCGCCATCCTTTTATGCCGACCCCTACCGCATCTATCACGCGCTGCGCGCCCGGGACCCGGTGCGCCGCATGCCGGACGGGTCGGTGTTCCTCACCCGCTACGCCGATTGCCTCGCCGTCTATCGCGACGCGCGGGCCTACAGCTCCGACAAGCACGCCGAGTTCCGGCCGAAATACGGCCACACCCCGCTCCTGGAACATCACACGACGTCGCTGGTGTTCAACGATCCGCCGTTGCATGCGCGGGTACGGCGGCTGATCGTCGGCGCGCTCACCGTGCGGGCGATCGCAGCGATGGAGCCCGCGCTTGTGTCCCTGGTCGACCGGCTGCTGGACGCCGCGACGGCGAAGGGCACGATCGACCTGATCGCCGACTTCGCCGCCGCGATCCCGGTCGAGGTGATCGGCAACCTGCTCGACGTGCCGCATGGCGATCGCGGGCCGTTGCGCGACTGGTCGCTTGCCATCCTCGGCGCGCTGGAACCCGCGCTGACGCCGGCGCAGCACGCGCGCGGCAACCGGGCGGTGTCCGATTTCCTGGCCTATCTCCGCGGTCTGGTCGCCGACCGGCGCCGCCGGCCCGGCGACCCGGCGCAGGACGTGCTGACCCGACTGATCGCCGGGGAGGGCGAGGACCGGCTTTCGGAGGCCGAACTCCTGCACAACTGCATCTTCATCCTCAATGCCGGGCACGAGACGACGACCAACCTGATCGGCAACGCGCTCGTCGCGCTGACCGAGTGGCCGGGCGAGCGCGACCGGTTGCTGGCGGAGCCGGCGCTGATCGCCAGCGCCGTGGAGGAGTTCCTGCGCTTCGAAAGCTCCAACCAGCTCGGCAACCGGATGAGCACGGTCGAAACCGAGCTGGGCGGGCGGCGTCTGCCGGCCGGCACGCCGATCACGATATGCATCGGTGCGGCGAACCGCGACCCCGCGGTGTTCCCCGATCCCGATCGGCTCGATCTCGGGCGGCACCCGAACCGGCATCTGGCCTTCGGCCTCGGCGTGCACCAATGCGCCGGGCTGAGCCTGGCGCGGCTGGAAGGGCGGATCGCCATCGGCCGCTTCCTCGCCCGATTTCCGGCCTACCGCCTGACCGGTCCGCCGGTGCGCGGCGGGCGGGCCCGCTTCCGCGGCTTTCTCTCGGTTCCCGTGAGGTTGACATGAACACGCCTGCCATGATGAGTGGATTCGGCAACGAATTCGCCACCGAAGCCGTGCCCGGCGCGCTGCCCGAAGGCCAGAACTCGCCGCAACGACATCCGCTCGGCCTCTATGCAGAGCAGGTCTCGGGCACCCCGTTCACCGTGCCGCGGCGAGAGGCGCGGCGGACCTGGCTTTACCGGTTGCGCCCGTCGGCGGCGCACCCGGCCTACCGGCGGATCGACAACGGGGCGCTGGGCGCGCCGCTCGCCGAGCCGACGCCGAATCGGCTGCGCTGGGACCCGTTGGCGATGCCGGACGGGGAGGCGGACTTCGTCGCCGGACTGTTCACCCTTGCCGCCGCCGCGGACGCGCCGGGCAGCGGCGTCTCGGTGCATCTCTATCGCGCCAACCGGCCGATGCGGCGCGTGTTCTGGAACGCGGACGGCGAGTTGCTGGTCGTGCCGCAGGAAGGCCGGCTGGCGTTCGCCACCGAGCTGGGGCGCCTCGCGGTGGCGCCCGGGGAGATCGCAGTGATCCCGCGCGGCATCCGGTTTCGGGTCGATCTGCCCGACGGGAAGGCGCGCGGCTATGTCTGCGAGAACCACGGCGCGGTGCTGCGGCTGCCGGATCTCGGCCCGATCGGCGCCAACGGGCTGGCCAACCCGCGCGATTTCCGGGCCCCGGTTGCCTGGTTCGAGCAGCGCGACGAGCCGACCGAGCTGGTGCAGAAATACCATGGCGCGCTCTGGGCCACGACGCTCGGCCATTCGCCGCTCGACGTCGTCGCCTGGCACGGCAACCTGGCGCCGTATACCTACGACCTCGCCCGCTTCATGGCGATCAACACGGTCAGCTTCGATCACTGCGATCCGTCGATCTTCACCGTGCTGACCGCGCCCACCGACACCCCGGGCACCGCCAACCTGGATTTTGTGATCTTCCCGCCGCGCTGGTCGGTGGCTGAGCACAGCTTCCGCCCGCCCTGGTTCCACCGCAACGTCATGAACGAGTTCATGGGGCTGGTGCACGGCGCCTATGACGGCAAGCGCGGCGGCTTCCTGCCGGGCGGGGCCAGCCTGCATCCGATGATGAGCGCGCACGGGCCGGATGCCGCGGTGACGGAAGCGGCAATGGCGGTGGAGCTTGCGCCGCAGAAGATCGGCAACACGCTGGCATTCATGTTCGAAACCCGCGCCTTGCTGCGACCGACGCTGCAGGCCTTGGGTCTGCCGGAGCTGCAACCGGAGTACGACGCGGTCTGGAACGGGCTCGACCGGCGTTTCACGGGTGGCTCGGCATGATCGACGAAACCCACGACCCGGCCCGCGCGAGTTGGATCGCGTCGGCCAACGGGCACGCTGATTTCCCGATCCAGAACCTGCCGTTCGGCGTGTTTTCCCCGCCCGATGGCGGTACCCCGCGCGGTGGGGTGGCCATCGGCGGGTCGATCCTCGACCTCTGGGCCGCGGCATCGGCCGGGTTGTTCGCCGGCGCGGCGCGAGACGCGGCGGAGGCGGCGTCCGGCCCGGCGCTCAATCCGCTGCTCGCGCTGGGCGACGGGCCGCGGATCGCGTTGCGCCGGCGGCTTTCGGCGCTGCTGGACCGGGACGGCCCAGAGCGCGGACGGATCGGGAAGCTTGCGGACCGGCTGCTCCATCCGATCGACCGATGCGCTCTGCACCTGCCGGCAGCGATCGGCGACTACACGGATTTCTTCGCCGGCATTCAGCACGCCACCAACACCGGGCGGCTGTTCCGGCCCGACAACCCGCTGCTGCCCAACTACAAATACGTCCCGGTGGCCTATCACGGGCGGGCCTCCTCGGTGCGGGTCTCCGGCGTGCCGGTCCGTCGGCCGTCGGGCCAGCGCAAGCCGCCGGATCAACCGGCGCCCGATTTCGGCCCCTGCCGCACCCTCGATTACGAGCTGGAGCTCGGCATCTGGGTGGGGCCGGGCAACGACCAGGGCGTGCCCATCCCCATCGCCCGGGCGGGCGCCCATGTCGCCGGGTTCTGCCTGCTGAACGACTGGTCGGCGCGCGACATCCAGGCGTGGGAATACCAGCCGCTGGGGCCGTTCCTGGCCAAGAGTTTCCACACGACCATCTCGCCGTGGGTGGTCACCGCCGAGGCGATGGCACCGTTCCGAGTGCCGGCGCGTCCGCGCGGCGCCGACGAACCCGCGCCGCTGCCCTATCTCAGCGATGCCGCCGACCAGGCGGGCGGCGGGCTCGCGATCCGCTTCGCGGTCGCCCTGCTCACCCCGCGCATGCGTGAAGCCGGGCGGGCGCCGCACAAGCTCTCCGCGGTCGGCGCCGACGCCCTCTACTGGACGGTGGCGCAAATGGTTTCGCACCACACCAGCAACGGATGCAACCTGCGCCCGGGCGACCTGTTCGGCAGCGGCACCTTGTCGGGCGCCGATCCGGGCAGCTTCGGCAGCCTGATGGAGCTGACCCAGGGCGGGCGGGCGCCGCTCATGCTGCCGGACGGGGAAACGCGCCGATTCCTGGAGGACGGGGACGAGGTCATCCTGACGGCGCAGGCCACCGCGCCCGGGCGCGTTCCGATCGGCTTCGGTGCGTGCCGCGGCGTCGTGCTCGGCGCTGGGTGAGAGCGCGACGCCTCCTTCCTCTGCCATCGGCAGGGGGGGGACGTGCTGTCGATCGCCGCCCGGTCGATGATCGCCCGGTTGCTGGTTCAGCGGGCCGCCTCGGCTGCCCGCTCCCGCGGGAACGTGGCGGGAGATGCGTGGCCGCAGCTTGCCCGCTGCCACCGCGGCCTTGCCGCCAGCGCACAGATGTTCAGCCTGCCGGTGAGGCCCGCGCTGTCCAATGCCCAGGTGGAGCGGGTCTGTGCCGCCCTGCGCATGCCCGATCGGGATATTGCGGTTGCAAATGCGGCGTCCGACGGCGCAGTTTTCGCACATGCAGCATCCGCCCCCGAACCTCGCCGCGGTATTGTTGGCCCTCACCCACCAACTCCGTGAGCGGCTGGAGGAGGACCCATTCGGCAATCCGGTGCTGTCGATCGCGCTGGCCATCTCGCGCCGCCTCGACCGCGGCGAGATCGATCTCGACGCGCTATCCTCGCTGGTGGCCCATCTGCGCGACGCCGCCTTCGCCGACCGCGCCGCCCGCCTCGCCTCCTATGTCGGCGGCACCAGCGCCGCGGCCAACGCATCGGCGCTCGATGTGCTGGCCGCGCGGCTGGTGCGCCCCGACCCGAACGACTCCCCGGTGCGCCTCGCCGCCTTCCGCGACGCAGTGCAGCGGCCCCGCTTCGCCTGCGTCTTTACCGCGCATCCGACGTTTTCGACCGGAAGCCGGGTGTTTTTTGCACTCGCCGAGGCCGCTTGCGGCCGCGACTCGCCCGGATTCCCGTCCCATCGCCCCACCGGCATGACGCTCGAGGCCGAATTCGAGCAGGCCTGCGCCGCCATCCGCCGCGGCCGCGACGCCTTGGATTCGTTGTCCCGCGCTCTGCTCATCGCCGCCGCCGCGGCCTGGCCGGGCAGTTGGGCCGAGCTAACCCCGTGTCCGGTTATTCTCGCCAGTTGGGTCGGCTATGACACCGACGGCCGCACCGACATTGCCTGGTGGGACACGCTGCGCTTGCGCTTGCGGATGAAGCGCGCCCAGCTCGGAAGGCTGGAAAGCCAGCTCTCTACCTTGCCCGCCCCGGCCGCTTCCGCCCGGCTCGCCGAGGCTCTGGCTGCTGTCGACGCCCAGCTCGCCGCCTGCCCGGACACGCCCGATCCAGATCGGGTCGCGGCCTTCGCCCATGCCTTGGTCGAACGCCGAGACGCTGCACTGGTGACCTGCGAACCACTCAACGCCTTGCTTCTTCAGGCCCTCTCCACGGCCGACGACGGCGTGAAGCTCGACCTCGCGGTCGCCCGCGCTGGCTTGCTCGCGCACGGATTGTCGCTCGCCCACACCCATGTCCGCCTCAACGCGGCGCAGATCCACAACGTCGTCCGCCAGCGCCTGGCCGCCGCCGACCCCCGCCTCGCCGATCCGCCGGAAGACCCCTCGCGCCGCCGCGCCCTGCTCTCGGCGATCAACGCGGCGCTGGACGACGTCACCCCGTTGCCAGTCGATTTCGGGGCGCTTCTGGCCGAGCAGGCTTCGGCGGCGCGGCTGATGATGACGGTCGCCCAGATCGCCAAGCACGTCGACGGGGCAAGCCGCGTCCGCTTTCTGATCGCCGAGACCGAGACCGGCTATACCCTGCTCTCGGCACTCTGGCTGGCGCGGCTGTTCGGGGTGGAACGTCATATCGAGATCAGCCCCTTGTTCGAGACCGCCGAAGCGCTCGAGCATGGCGCGCGCCTCATCGAGGAGGCACTGCGCAGCCCGCATTTCCGCCGCTACGTGGTCGAATCCGGCCGGCTCTGCCTACAATTTGGCTACTCGGATTCTGGCCGTTATGTGGGCCAGCTCGCCGCCAGCTACCTGGTCGAACGGCTCCGCCTCAAAATCGCCGAAGTGCTCGCGCGGCACGGGCTCGGGGCCATCGAGGTGGTGCTGTTCGACACCCATGGCGAAAGCGTCGGCCGCGGCGCCCATCCCGAGGCACTCGCCGCCCGGTTCGACTATCTCTCGCCGCCGGCGAGCAGGCTCGCGCTCACCGCCGCCGGGCTGCGGCTGCGCGAGGAGGCCGCCTTCCAGGGCGGTGACGGCTACCTGCTGTTCGGCACACCGGAGCTGGCGCTGGCCACCATCGCGCGCGCGGCCGAGCACGCCTTCGCCGAAAATCCGCAGGCGGCCGGCGATCCGGTCTATGCCGACGCCGATTTCGCCCCGGATTTCTTCGGCGTCAGCCGGGCGGCGATGCAGGAACTGGTGGAGGATCCGGGCTATGCCGCCCTGCTCGGCGCCTTCGGCCCGGCTCTGCTCGACACGACCGGCTCCCGCGCCGCTGCGCGCCAGGCCGAGGGCATGGGCGGGCCGCCCGCGATCCGCCATCCGCGCGAGCTCAGGGCTATTCCCAACAACGCCATCCTGCAGCAGCTCGGCTGGATGGCAAACACCCTGCAGGGGCTCGGCGCCGCGGCCGCCCGACACCCGGAAACCTTCGCCGAGCTGCGCGAGAGCAGCCCGCGCTTCCAGACCGCGCTCGACCTCGCCCGCCACGCCCTTGCCCATTCCGAACTCGACGTGCTGCGCGCCGTGGTCGCCACGCTGGACCCCGGTACCTGGCTTGACCGCGCGGCGCATGCCCACATCCCCGGCCGGCGCGAGGCGCTTGTGTCGGTGGCCCGGGCGCTCGAGCAGCTCGACCTCTGGGCGCCGGCCCAGGCCATGTTCCGCCGCATCCAGGCCGACCACGTGGCCCTGCGTGCCGCCTGGCCGGACGCGCCGGGCATGGCTGACCGCGCCGTGCTGCTGCATGCGCTGCGCCTCGCCGTGATCCATCGCATCTGGCTGCTGGCGGCCTCGATCCCGGACTTCTCGCCGCGCCACGGTCTTACCCGCCAGGCGTTGGAGGGACGCATCCTCCGGCTTGACGTCCCTGCCGCCCTCGACCTGCTGGCAGACGTGTTCCCGACCGGCTCCGACCCGGCCGGCGGGCGCGACTATGCCGAGCCCGCCGCCCCTCGCGCCTCGGACGCTTACCGGCGCGAGCACGCCGAGATCTTCGCCCCCATGGACCGGCTCTTCGCCCTGGTGCGCGAGGTCTCCGCCGCCGTCACCCATGAGGTCGGCGCTCTCGGTTGACCGCTCGTCCTCACCCGGGGAAGCCCGGGCTGCCGCCGGCATGCTGCCGGAAGCGGGCGTGGCGCACGCCGACGCGACATTCGCCGACACGTCGGCAGAGACCCCAGGCGCGATGCCGCTTCAAGCGCGGTGCAAGGTGGGCTCCCCGACCCGGTAGCGGGCCAGCACCTCGGGGTCGGGATCGCGTCCGAGGCCAGGGCCGTTCGGCACCGTGACATGCCCGTCCGGCGCGGTGACCGTGTCGTGGTACGGGCTGGCTTCGAGGTCGATGAACAGACGCTCGAAGGGCGCGTCCGGCGCCAGGGTCGCGTTGAGGTGCAACGAGGCCAGGTAGCCGGCGCCGAAATACGCGTTGTGCGGCACCAGGCGCACCCCGGCGGCGCGTGCGAGCGCGGCGATCTCCAGCATGGCCGACGGCCCGCCGATCTTGATCACACTCGGCTGCGCGACATCCAGCGCGCCGGCGGCGAAGGCGGCGCGGAAGTCCATCAGCCCGGCCGCGTTCTCTCCCGCGGCGATCGGCACGCCGCCGGCGGCGCGGACCTGGGCGAGGCCCGCATAATCTTCCGGTGGCCAGACCGGCTCTTCCAGCCAGGTGAGGTCGCAGGCGGCGAGGGCGCGCGCCATCGCGGTCGCCTGCCCGATCGTCCAGGGGCAATTGGTGTCGACCATGAGGCGTGCAGTGGGGCCGAGGGCGGCGCGCGCCGCGGCCACCATCGGCACCTCGATTTCATGCAGCTTGATGTCGGCGTAGCCGCGCCCGGCCGCGCGTTCGGCGGCTGCCGCGACAAGGTCGGGGGATCCGTAGCGCAACAGGCTGGCATACGCGCGCAGGCGGCCCGGGTTGGCGGCGTCGGGTCCGGTTGCGTTGGGCGGGGTGGCGCCCCACAGCCGCCACAGCGGCTGTCCGGCCTCTTTGCCGGCGATGTCCCAGAGCGCGATGTCCAGCGCCGACAGCGCGTAGATGTGCGGCCCGTTGCGGCCGAACAGGTGGAGGGTCCTGCTGAGCCGGGCCCGCATCCCGGCGATGTCGCGCGCATCCTGGCCGAGCACCGCCGGCGCCACCTGGGTGTCCAGCACGGAGCGGGTCGCCGCGACGCAGGCATGGCCGAAGCCCTCGCCCCAGCCCTCGATCCCGGTGTCGGTGACGACCCGTACCCACAGCGTGTGCATCGCCTGCCAGCCGACGCCGCCGAAGGAGACGGGCTTCGCCCCCATGTCGAACGGGATGCGGGTCAGACTGGTCTCGACAGCAACGATCTTCATGGACCGTGGTTCCCCCCTGCGGCCGGTGTCTGGTGCCGGGCAGTCTCGTCCGTCCGTCGCCGCGCCGCAAGCAGCCCCGGCGCGCCGTCGGGTCCGGGTTCGATCGCGAGGCGGCGCCGGTCTTCGCAGACGGCCAGGATCCGGTGACGTTAATATTGATATTGGACAATAATGTACGTACTTACATTCGGCGCCTGGGTGACAGTATCGCAATCCGGGGACGAAGCTTCGCGCAAGGCCAGGCGCGTCATAACGGCCGTCGGGAGACGCGCGGGAGAGCCGCTGCGCCCCCAAAGACCTGAACCGCGAGCAATATCGGGAGAAGATCAGTGGAAAGCAAAGCGGCAATCGGCGTCGGGCGGCGTACCCTCATCAAGACCGGGGTTGCGGTGGGGGCGATGTCCCTCGCGGGACCGGCGATCATCACCGCGCGCGGCGAGGTGCCGGTGAAACTCGGCTATATCGATCCGCTGACCGGCGTCTATTCCGCGCTGGCGCAGGACGAGGTGATGGGCGCGCGCCACGCGGTAAAGGTGCTCAACAAGAAGGGAGGCATCCTCGGACGGCCGATCGAACTGCTGGTGGAGGATTCGGCGAACGATGTCGGCACCGGGGTCGCCAAGGCGCACAAGCTGATCGACAAGGACCACGTGAACGCGATCTTCGGCGACGTGAACTCGGGCATCGCCTATGCGATCGCCGGCGTCACCCACGAGAAGAAGGTGTTCCAGATCGTTCCCGGCGGGCATACGGACCCGATCACCGGCAAGGACTGCTATTGGAACGTATTCCGTATCTGCAACACCACCAGCATGGATGCCAACGCCATCACGCCCGAGCTGGTGAAGCACTTCGGTAAGCGCTGGTATTTTATCACACCGAACTACTCCTACGGCCATACCCTGCAGGCGGCCTTCATCAAGGCGCTGAAGAAGCTCGGCGGCGAATACCAATACGCGATGATGCCGATCAACGCGTCCGACTTCTCCGCGACCCTGATCAAGGCGAAAGCCTACAAGCCGAACGTCCTGCTCAACAACATGGGCGGGCTGGCGCAGATCGACTGCATGAAGCAGTTCGTGCAGTTCGGCATGGACAAGCAGATGGGCCTCGGCGGCGCGCTGTTCGAGATCGAGGACATCGAGGGCGTGCCGCCGGTGGCGCAGCGCGGCTGGTGGGACATGGAGTGGTGGTGGAACCAGCCGAATGTTCCGGAGGTGGTCTCATTTGTGAAGGACTTCCGCGAGGCTGAAGGCAAGACGCCGACCGCGCGCTGCTGGTTCGGCTGGGTCGCCGTGCATTCGGTGAAGCTTGCCGCGGAAAAGGCGAAGTCCTTGAAGGCCGAACCAATGGCGAAGGCCCTGGCGGGGATGGAGCTGCCGCCGGAGGTGAAGTTGCAGCCCGGCAAGGTCTTCTACCGGGCCGGCGACCACGAACTGATGCCGAACATCTTCGTCGGCCACGTGCACCCGGCCCCCAAGGGCGGCGACAAGAACGATGTCTTCACGGTTGCCGACCTGGTGCCGGGCGACAAGGTCTGGCCGCTCGCCGACACCGGCTGCCACATGAGCTATCCGGCCTGATATCGGCGCCCGGCGGGACGGGGCGCGGTCGCACATCCCCGTCCCACCGGGCGCGGACGCGCGCCGTGGTGGGATCGCTACCGGTCGTCCACCGGCGCATTGGCCTGAACCGACGGCCGGGCCGCGAATTCCTCGTACCAGTCCACCAGGGCGGGATGCCCGTCCCGCCACGTCACCTCGGGGAAGCGGAAATCGAGGTAGCCCAGCGCCACGCCGATCGCGATGTGGCCGATGCCGAACGCATCGCCGGCCAGCGCCGGCGCCTCGTCCTCCAGCGCCGCGACGCAGGCTTCGAGCTTCTCCCGCCAGAGCGCCATATGCGGGGCCGACCGGCGCTCGGCCGGCCGGAGACGCTCGCTCATCCAGGGGAGCGCCACGTCCAGCATCCCGTCGCCGAGCGCCGCGCGCCGCAGCGCCAGCCCACGTTCCGGCCAGGCCGGCGGGAACAGCTTCGCCCCGCGGTGCAACGTGTCCAGGTATTCGCAGATGACCGGCGAATCGTATAGCACCTGCCCGTCCGCCAGCTCCAGGGTCGGCAGCTTGCCGAGCGGGTTGCGCTGCATCAGCCCGCGATGCGGCGTGGTGCCGCCCACCACCGTGCGTATGGTGGCGATCCGGTCCGCCAGCCCAAGCTCGTGCGCGACGATCATCACCTTGCGCACATAGGGCGAGCGCGGGGACCAGTGCAGGGTCCCGATCTCCGGGGGCGGTGTTGCTTGCATGGCATTCTCCTCGCAGGCAGCCTGCCACCGTTCGCCGCTGAACGGGAGAGCCGAGGGATGATGAAGCGACTGGACTGGGTCGAGGTGAACGGCACCAGCCTGCGTTACGAGCTGAGCGGGGAAGGGCCGCATACGCTGGTACTGGTGCACGAGATGGGCGGGACCCTGGAAAGCTGGGACCAGGTCCTGCCCGCCCTGCTGCCGGGCCGGCGTATCCTGCGCTACGACACCCGCGGGGCGGGCCAGTCGGAGAAAATCCGCGATGGCGTGAGCTTCGACGAGATGGCCGAGGACCTCGCAGCGTTGCTCGATACGCTGGGGATCACGGAGCAGGTGGCGCTGGCGGGCTGCGCCGTCGGCGGCGGCATCGTGCTGCATTTTGCCGCGCGCTTCCCCGAGCGGGTCGCCGCGCTGGTGGCGATGGGCCCGGCGACCGGCGTGCCGCCCGACCGGCGCGCCGCCACCCTTGCCCGTGCCGAGGCGATCGAGCGCACCGGCCCGCGTGGCGTGATCGAGGAGAGCTTTGCCGGCTCCTATCCGCCCGAGGTTCGCCACGACGCCGAGCAATACCGCCGTTTCCGCGCCCGCTGGCTGGCGAATGATGCGAAGAGCTACGGCGCCATCTACCGGATGCTGGTGGACAGCACGGTCACCGAGGAAATCGCGGGGATCGCTTGTCCGGCCCTTCTGCTCGCCGGCACGAAGGATCGGCTGCGCCCGCCCGCGGTGGTGGAGCCGCTGGCCGGCCGGATGCGGAATGCGAGGTTCCGCGCGCTCGACACCGGGCATTTCATGGCGGTGCAGACCCCGGCGCTGGTGGCGGGGGAGATCGACGGGTTCCTCGCCTCGCTCGGTCGATAGCCGCGTCTGATGGGGGAAGCTGCGCTCAAGGCGCTGGTCACCTTGCTGGTGACCGTCGGGCCGATCGAGGTGGCGGCGATGTTCCTCGCCCTCACGGCGGATCGCTCCCCGGCCGCACGGCGCCGGCACGCCTGGCGCGCCAGCCTGATCGCCTTCCTGATTCTGCTGGCATTCGCGCTGGGCGGGAGCGCGTTGCTGGCGGCGCTGCGGGTAGGGCTGCCGGCGTTCCGCGCGGCCGGCGGCGTGCTGCTGCTGGGCGTGGCGCGCGACCAGTTGTTCGCGCAGCATTCGGGCCTGTCCTCGATCACCCAGCCCGAGGAGGCCGAGGCCGCTGCGCTGCCCGATCTGGCGGTGTTTCCCCTGGCGATCCCGCTGATCGCCGGACCGGGCAGCATGACAGCCATCGTCCTGCTGGCGGGTCCGGATCCTATCGGATCGCAGGCGGGGATCACGATCGGCGCATTGGTCGTGGTGATGGCAATCACCCTGCTGGCGATGCTGGCGGCGGACCGGGTGGTGCAGGCGCTCGGCCGCACCGGCGCGAACGTGGTGGCGCGGGTCTCGGGCGTTCTGCTGGCCGCGCTGGCAATGCAGTTCCTGTTCGACGGGCTGCGCGACAGCGGCGTGTTCCGGTAGCGCCGGCCGTCCGGGCTGCTCCCCAGGTTTCCCCAGGGGCGTTTCCCCAGGGGCGGCAACGCTTCGGTCTTCCGCAGGAATGGCGGCCCTTATGCCCCCGAGGCGATGCGGTCCGCGGGATCGCGTTCCCGGCGCAGGAGGAACTCCCGCCCCAGCTTCACCATCGGCACCCCGTCATATTCCACGATGTCGGCGGTGGCGTACGTCTCGTGCCAGGAATCCGGGATGAAGCTGCCGGTGCCCACGACGTTGATCGGCACGTTCGCGTCCGCCATCACCCGGCACTTGTCGACGCCGAACCCGGATGAGGCGACGATCCGTACGGCGCGGTGGCCGGCCGCGTCCAGCGCTTCCCGGAAGCGCCAGATCGCGGCGGCGGAGACGCCGGTGCCGACCAGGTAGCGCAGCTCGGTTTCGCTGCGGTAGCGGCGGATCGCACCGGGCATGTGACGTTCCAGCACGGCGTAGCTGGCGGCCGGGTCGAGCCCTTCGAGGAAGCGGCCGCCATGCGTATCAAGGCGAAACGACAGCCGTCCCGATGCGGCCAGGGCGGGAAAGCGGGCACAGACCGCCAGCGCGTCGGTCACCTCCCGCCCGAAATAGTCCACCAGCACCGTCATCGGCTCGTCGGAGAAGGTGTCGTGGTACATTTCGGCCGCCCGCAGGGTCGAGCCGGCGTAGCCGATCAGCGAATGCGGCATGGTGCCGAGGCCGCGTGGATTGCCGAACCAGTGGGCAGTGGCGTCGGTAGCGTTGCCGATGAACCCCTTGGCGCCTTCGCGCCGCGCCGCGCTGCTGCCGGTCGCCGCCGCATAGGCCATCATGTCCTGCATTTCCGCGCCGGCGCAGTGCCGCGCCTCCATCGCGAGGAACGCCACCTGTGGCAGCGCCAGGCACATCTGGTAGGCGTTATGGGCGGCCACGCAGGCGGGGCCGAGCTTCTGCAGCAGGATCGTTTCCAGATCGGACAAAGCGAACAGGCTGCCGGTCAGGTAGACGATCGGCTCGCCGGCGCCGACCCAGCTGCCTTCCTTGTGCATCACGTCGATTTGGAACCGCACGCCACGCGCCCGCGCCACGTCCTCCAGCCAGGTCTGCATGAGCCGGGGTGCGGAGATCACCGGGCGGCGGAGGAACACCGCGTAGGTGACGCGCTTGTCGCCGAACCGCGCGACGATCGCGCGCGTGCGGTTGAAGTAGGTGTCTGTATGCGCCGCGATGTCGGCGGTGAGCGGGTCCTCCGCGACACTCTCCGAGACACCCACCGCTGGCCTATCCCCTTTTGGGGCGGGCATGGGGCTACTGCGCGGCCAGCGCCGGGGCGCTCCGTCCGACTTCGCGCCGGCGCTTGAGCCCGGCGGCCACCAGGAAGGCCAGTTCCAGCGACTGCTCGGCGTTGAGCCGCGGGTCGCAGAAGGTCTCGTAGCGGGTGCCGAGATCGGCCTCGGTCAGCCGGTGGGCGCCGCCGACGCATTCGGTCACGTTCTGGCCGGTCATCTCCACGTGCACGCCGCCGGCCCAGCTGCCTTCCGCGGCGTGGATGTCGAAGAAGCCCTGCACTTCCGAGAGGATCGCATCGAAGCTGCGGGTCTTGAGATTGGCGGTGGTGGAGATGGTGTTGCCGTGCATCGGATCGGTGATCCAGACCACTTTCCGACCCTCCCGCTCCACCGCGCGCACCAGCGGCGGCAGCTTGGCGGCGATCTTGTCGGCGCCCATGCGGGCGATGAGCGTCAGGCGGCCGGGCTCGTTGGCGGGGTTGAGCCGGTCGATGAGGCGCAGCAGGTCGTCCGCTTCCTGGCTCGGTCCGACCTTCATGCCGATCGGGTTCCTGAGCCCACTCAGGAACTCGACATGCGCCCCGTCCAGCTGGCGGGTGCGGTCGCCGATCCAGAGGAAATGCGCGGAGCAGCCGTACCAGTCGCCGGTGGTGGAATCGATCCGGGTCAGCGCCTGCTCGTATGGCAGCAGCAAGGCTTCGTGCGCGACGTAGAAATCGGTTTCCCGCAGGTCCCGCGTGGTCGCGCTGGTCATGCCGCAGGCGGACATGAACGCCAGCGTCTCGTCGATCCGTGCGGCGAGGTCGCGGTAGCGGTCGGCCAGCGGCGAGCGTTCGACGAAGCCGAGGTTCCAGCGATTGACCTCGTGCAGGTCGGCATAGCCGCCCGAAGCGAAGGCGCGGAGCAGGTTCAGCTTGGCGGCGGACTGGAAATAGCCGAGCTCCATCCGTGCCGGATCGGGGGTGCGGGAGGCTGGCGTGAACTCCGGACCGTTGATGATGTCGCCGCGATAGCTCGGCAAGGTCACGCCGTCGCGGGTTTCGGTGTCCGACGAGCGTGGCTTGGCGAACTGCCCGGCCATGCGCCCCATCTTCACCACCGGCAGGCTGGCGCCGAAGGTCAGCACCACCGCCATCTGCAGCAGCACGCGGAACGTGTCGCGCAGGATGTTGGCGGTGAAGTCGCCGTAGCTTTCCGCGCAATCGCCGCCGAGCAGCACGAATCCACGGCCTTCGGCGGCCAGACGCAGATTGGCCTTCAGCCGCCGCGCCTCACCCGCGAACACCAAAGGAGGATAGGTGCGGAGGCGAGATTCGACGGCGGCGAGCGCCGCCGGGTCCGGGTAGGTCGGGGCCTGGCGGATCGGGCGTGCGCGCCATGACGTCTGGGTCCAGGCGGTGTCTGTGGTCATCTCGAGTCGTGCTCCTGCGCCGTCCCGGCGGTCGGGGCCTGGCGGGTCATCCCGGCGTGCAGGCCCGTGGGGCGGGTACTTGGAACAGGTTATGGCGGGATTCGGGCGGTATGGCTACCGGGGGGCACGCAATCCAGATGCAGGCCCGCGACCGAGCCGCATGAGCCGGCCCTTCGCGCCTGTCGTCCGGCGTCTGCTTGCCACACGGAGCAGACCCGCGCGCCGCCCGGTGCAACGCCTGCTCATAACAATATAAACGATCGCCCGGCGGCCCATCGCCGCTTTGGCCGCACGGCTCCGTCGGAGGACTTTCCGCAGTCGTTGAATCGGCGACCGTACCGCGAAGCCAGTGATCTACATCAATCTGTAAACCTTGGACGTACGTTAACCGAGGCGATGAGCACCGACGGGCCCCGGTCCTCGTCGCCGCCGGGCGATTGGCCAGGGCGATCCGCTCTCTGTCCGGGAAGACGTGGCTCGATCGCGACCAGCAGGTCGTCGTTGGCGCGACGCCAGGATTACGTGCCGTTCGAAACCCGCGATGGCGAAGGGATGCGGCTGGCTATGATGGTACTTGGACTGTGCTTCACCGATGGGTCGGGGCCCCATTTCTCGCAAAATCCTTTCCTGGTTGCGCTTTCCTTCGCGGTGGCCGCCCTCGGCTCGTTTGCCGCGCTCGACCTCGCGGAGCGCGGACGCTGCAACCAGCACGCAACGGTGCCCTGGCAACTGTTCTCCTCGCTCACCCTCGGGGGCAGCATCTGGGCGATGCATTTCCTCGGTATGCTGGCCGTCGAAAGCCCGATCCCGTTGACTTTCGCGCCATCCGATACGCTGGCCTCGCTTGCGATCGCCATCGCCGGCACCGCTCTGGGCTTCCGGCTCGTGGTGCGCGGACACGCCGACTGGCGCCGCGTGCTGCTTGGTGGCGGGGTCGTCGGCGCCGCCGTCGCCACGATGCACTATGTCGGCATGGCGGGCCTGCGGTTTCCCGGCTCGATCTCCTACACGCCAGGCTTGTGGCTGCTGTCCGTATCGATCGGGATCGTTGCCGCCAGCGCCGCGCTCGCCCTCGCGATCATGCCGACCAGCGGGCTGCAGCGGGCGGCGGCGGCCCCGGTGATGGCCATGGCGATCTGCGGGATGCACTATACCGGCATGGCCGCCACCATCGTCCGCTACGACCCCGCGGCCGTTGCGGGTCGGGGCGTGAATACCACGCTGCTTGCCGTGGCGGTCGGCGGCATCGCCGCCGTCCTGCTGATGCTGGTCACCGCATCGGCCGCCGCGGATCGGAAACTCGCCGCCGCGGCCGAGCGCGAAGTCACGGTGCTCCGCCGCGCCAACGCGCTGTTGGAGCGAACCCAGCACGAAATCATCCGCCGCCTTTGCGCGGCCGGAGAGTGCCGCGACGACGACACCGGTCAGCATGTGACCCGCATCTCGGCGCTCGCCCATCGGTTGGTGCTCGCAAGCGGCGGGGACCCGGGCTTCGCGCGACAGATTCTCGCCGCCGCGCCGCTACACGATATCGGCAAGATCGGCGTCCCCGACGCCATCCTGCACAAGCCGGGCCGGTTGACCGAACCGGAGATCACGGAGATGCGCCGCCATGCCTATTTCGGCGCCCGCATTCTCGCGGGCAGCGGCCTGCCGTTGCTCGAACTTGCGGCGGAGATCGCCCGCAGCCATCACGAGAACTGGGACGGATCAGGCTACCCGGCCGGGCTGGCCGGCGAGCGGATTCCGCTCGCGGGGCGGATCGTCGCCATCGTCGACGTGTTCGACGCGCTGTTGTCGCCGCGCGTCTACAAGAAAGCCTGGTCGTTGAGCGAGGTCGTCGCATTCCTGCGGGCCCAGTCGGGGCGGCGGTTCGACCCAAACCTGCTCGCCGCGTTTCTGAGCGACCTCGACACGATGGTTGCGATCTGGCGGCGGCATAAGGACAGCGCCGGTCAGCACACCCCAGCACCTGCCGTGCGGGCGCCGGGCATCATGCCGCATCCCGCGATCCCGCACGTCGCGATCCCGCTGGCGATCATGCCGCCCGTGCCGCAGGGGGCCTGACGGGCCGGCTTCGCCCGCGACGAGCGGGCGATGTTTTCAGCCGCCGGCCGCCGAGAAATGTTCTGCGAGACGCTGATTCACGGACGCCGCCGCCTCCATCTGGGGCATGTGTCCGGCGTCCGGCAGCCGCAGCACGGCCACCCGCTCGGGCAGGCCCTCTCCCTGCGCCGGATCGATGATGGCATCGCGCTCGCCCCACACCAGCAGCAACGGCGTCGCCGTTTCGGCGGCCAGTGCGCGAAACGACGCCGCCTGCCGTCCATCCGGCAGGTTTTCCCGCGCGATCGTCGCCAGCGCCTCGCGTGCGCCCTCGAGTCGGGTGAACCGCTGGACGCCTTCGATCATGGCGGCGGAAACCTGATCGGGATCCGCGAACAGCATCTGCAGGGCGGCTTTCACGTCCTTTCGCCGCTCGGCGGCGACGAAGGCACGGACGAACCCGTCGTTCACGGTCGTGCCAAGCCCGGCCGGGGCGATGCCCGCCAGGGAGGCGACCCGGTCGGGCCATCGCTCCAGCACCCGAAAGCTGACCGCGGCGCCGAGCGAGTGACCGACCAGATGCACGCGCGGCGCTCCGGTCTCCTCGATGACCGCCGCCACCGCTTTGGCGAGTTCGTCCAGATCGCCGCGCAGAAGCTGCTTGCCCGACTTGCCGTGCCCCGGCAGGTCGGGGGCATAGATCGGCCGGTCCTGCGCCAAGGCCTCGATGTTGAACAGCCAGTTGTCGGAGTCACCGCCGAAGCCGTGGACCAGGATGGCGGGTACGCCGTCCGCGCCGGCGCCCGCGACCTTGAACGACAGCATCCGTCCGTCCCGTTCGATCCGCCGCTCGGAGAGGCCGCTGCCCTCGCCCTCCGGCTCCGGATCGCGCACGACGAACCCACCGACGAACGCGTCGATCTCGGCCTCCGGCGCGCTGGCGGGGGCCAGCACGGCGAGCAGCGCGCCGACCGGCAACACCTCCCCCGGTTGCGCCACCAGCCGGCGCACGAGGCCCGCTGCCGGGCTCTCGTACACATTGGCGATCTTGGTGGTCTCGATCTCGGCGAGTTCCTGGCCTTTCTCCACCGTGTCGCCGGCGGCGATCAGCCATGCGGTGAGGGTGCCTTCCTCCATCGCGAGGCCCCATTTGGGCATCACGATCGGCAGCATTTCCGTCATGACCTTACCCGTGCTTCGTGAGAGCAGTCGCCGCTTCGACGATCCGCGCCGGGCCGGGCACATAGAGATCCTCGAGCGCGGGCGAGAACGGCACCGGCGTGTGGGGCGGCGTGACGGTACGAATCGGCGCCTTGAGGCTGCTGAAAGCCTCCTCGGCCACCAGCCGGGCGATGTCGGCGGCCATCGAGCAGCGGGGATGCGCCTCGTCCACCACCACCAACCGGCCGGTTTCCGCAACGCTGTCGAGAATGGCCTCGCTGTCGAGCGGCGAGGTCGTGCGCGGATCGATCACGGTCGCGGAAATGCCGTCGCGCTTCAGCGTATCCGCGGCCTGGTTGGCGAAGCCCACCATGCGGCCGAAGGCGACGATGGTGACGTCCTTGCCCTCGCGCGTCAGGTTCGCCTCTCCGAACGGGATCGTGTAGGCCTCGTCGGGCACATCGCCGGTTTCGTCATACAACACCTTGTGCTCGAAGAAGACGACCGGATCGTCGTCGCGGATCGCCTGGATCATCAGGCCCTTGGCTTCGTAGGGCGAGGACGGCAGCACCACTTTCAGCCCGGGGATGTGGGTGAAGACCGGGTAGAGGCATTGGCTGTGCTGGGAGGCGGCGCGAAAGCCGGCGCCGTACATGGTGCGGATGACCAATGGGGTGACCGCGTGGCCACCGAACATGTAACGGAACTTGGCGGCCTGATTGAAGATCTGGTCGAAGCAGACGCCCATGAAGTCGACGAACATCAATTCGGCGACGGGACGCAGGCCGGTCGCGGCGGCGCCGGCGGCGGCGCCGATGAAGGCGCTCTCGCTGATCGGCGTGTCCAGCACGCGTTCGGGTCCGAATTCCGGGAACAGCCCCTTGGTCACGCCCAGCACGCCGCCCCAGGCGTCGTTCTCTCCTGGCGCGCCGGCGCCCCCGGCGTTGTCCTCACCCATGACGATGACGCGATGATCCCGCCGCATCTCGCCGGCGATCGCCTCGTTGATCGCCTGCCGGTACGTTTTTTTCGGCATTGCGTCCTCCCCTCAGTAGCGGTCGTAAACGTTGGTGACGAGGTCGGCGGCAGTCGGCAGGGCGTCGGCTTCGGCGTCGCGCACCGCGGCATCGATCGCTTCCGTGACCTCGGCTTCGATGCCATCGAGTTCAGGATCGTCGAGCAATCCGGCTTCGGTGACCTTGCGGCGAAAGACCTTCAGGCAATCGCTCTCCTGTCGCAGCCGGGCAACCTCGCCCTGGCCGCGATAGGTCATCGCGTCGCCTTCGAAATGTCCGTAATAGCGTGTCAGCTTTACGTGCAGCAGGGTCGGACCGTCGCCGGCACGTGCCCGCTGCACCGCCTCCGCCGTCGCGTCGTGCACGGCGAAGAAATCGAAGCCGTCGACCTCGGCCGACGGCATGCCGAAGCCGGCGGCGCGTCCGCGCTGGGTTCCGCCTACGGACCAGGCGCTGGCGGTGGCCTCGGCATAGCCGTTGTCCTCGATCACGAAGATCACCGGCAGGTTCCAGACCCTGGCGAGGTTGTAGGATTCAAGCGTGGTGCCCTGGTTCGACCCGCCGTCCCCGACGAACGCCACCGCCACGCCGCCGGTCTTGAGGTATTTCGCCGTCAGCGCGGCGCCGCAGATCAGCGGCGGGCCGCCGCCGACGATGCCGTTGGCGCCCATCATGCCCTTGGACAAGTCGGCGATATGCATCGATCCGCCCTTGCCGCCGCACAAGCCGCCGCGTCGGCCATAGATCTCCTTCATCATCGCGGTGGCGTCGCAGCCCTTCGCGATGCAGTGGCCGTGGCCGCGATGGGTGCTGGCGATGACGTCGCGCGCATCAAGATGGGAGCAGACGCCGACCGCGGACGCCTCCTCGCCTGCGTAGAGGTGGACGAAGCCCGGGATCTTTCCGGTGGCGAACTCCTCGTGGACGCGATCCTCGAACCGCCGGATCGTGACCATGCTGCGGTAACTGTCGAGCAGGAAGTCGCGATTATGCTGCATGTTTCCTCCGTCTTCGCCCGGTTCCTCTGCGGGCTCCGTCGAAGATAAGCAAACCCCGTGCCAGCCGCCGGTCGGCGGAAGCGGCGGCGCTCCCGACCGACCGGTGAGGCAGCTGCGACAGTGTCGCACGCCAGGCTGTCGCAGCTGCGCCACCCGGCGGCCGCGGCCCTTTTTCGTCATCGTGCGCTGTGCGACAGTGCCCCGCCGCGT
>JAGWSV010000165.1 GCA_028869315.1 Rhodospirillales bacterium | reverse complement strand
TCCGTCCGCCGCCGGCGCACGCATCGTCATCGGATCGCATCTTGAGCGCCGCGCGCCGGCTTCGCATTCTCCCCCGCCATGGAGGTTCGCGCGGCGACGGGAGGACCGATGGGCTGCCTCGCACCCTACGAGCCGGTCAACCGGCTGAAGCCGGTGGCCGAGGATCTCTGGATCGTCGACGGGCCGGAGGTGCGCATGCGCTATGCCGGACTGCGGCTGCCCTTCACCACCCGGATGACGATCGTCCGCCTGCCCGACGGGCGGCTGTTCGTGCATTCGCCGACCGAACTGACCGTCACGCTGCGCCAGGACGTTGCCAGCCTCGGTCCGGTCGGGTTCCTGGTCTCTCCCAACCGGCTGCACACAACCTGGCTGGATGCGTGGCGGCGGGCTTGGCCGGAAGCGCAGACTGCCGGCGTGGCGGCGGAGCCGGCCTGGGACGGCACCCGGCTTCGAGCAGCCCTCAACCTTGGCGGTCCCGGCCCGTTTCCCTGGGCGCCGGCGATCGCCCAGACCCTGGTGCCCGGCGGGATGTTCAGCGAGGCGGTGTTCTTCCACGCGCCAAGCCGAAGCCTGATCCTGACGGACCTGATCGAGAATTTCGAGCTGGAGCGGGTGCGCTGCCGGTGGCTGCGGCTGGTGCTCCGCGTCACCGGCCCGCTGCATCCCAACGGCACCGCGCCGCCGGACATGCGCTGGACGTTCCGCCGCCACAAGCCGGCGCTGCGGGCGGCGCTGGCGCTGATGCGCGGCTGGGCGCCGGAACGGATCATCTTCGCGCACGGCCGATGGTACCCGTCCGACGGGGTGCGGGAGCTGAACCGCGCGTTCCGCTGGGTCGGATAGCCGCCGGCGAAGCGCATCCCCGAGGCGGGGACCGAGTCCGCCACGCCCAGGCTCCCGCCTGCCGCCTGGGCATCCGAGCGCCGCCATGCCACACCGGCGGCGGAGAAACCTGCAAGCCCCCCGATGTCCAACCCCCAGGCCGCCGCGGCCCCGGTCCAGCCACCGCGCCGGCTGTTCCTGACCGTCGTCCCCCCCATCGCGCTGCCGGTGCTGCTGGCCTCGGCCGACCCGACCCTGGTCGCCACGTCGCTGCCGGCGATCGGCGCCGCGCTCGGTCATGTCCGGCTGCTGCCGTGGATGGTCGTCGCGAACCTGATCGCCAGCACCATCGCCGCCCCGGCCTATGGCCGGCTTGGCGACATGTTCGGGCGCCGGCGCGTATTGCTGGCCTCGCTCGCCGTGTTCGTCGCCGCCGCGCTGCTCTGCGCGGCGGCCGGCAACATCTTCCTGCTGATCGGCGGGCGGATCCTGCAGGGGTTCGGCGGCGGCGGGCTGATGACCCTGTGCCAGGCGCTGATCGGCGAGCACGTCCCGCGCCGGGAGCGCGGCCGCTACCAGAGCTACTTCGCCATTTTCATCATGGCCGGATCGTTCATCGGCCCGGTGGCGGGCGGGTTCCTCACCCAGCGCCTTGGCTGGCCCGCGGTCTTCCTCGCCTACGTGCCGGTCTGCGTCGCCGCGCTGGCGCTGGCGGCGCGCCTGCCGTCCGCGCCCGGGTCGGGCGCGCAAGGCCGGTTCGACCTTGCGGGCATGGTGCTGCTCGCCGTCTTCGTCGTGCCACTGCTGCTGGCGGTGGGGCGCCTGCAGCGGCCGACGCCGGCCAGCCTGCCGCTGACCCTGGCCCTGGCGGCGCTGGCCGGCGGCGCGCTGTTCATCCTGCTGCGCCAGCAGGGGCGCGCGGGCGCCGGCGTGCTGGCGCTGCCGCTGCTGCGCCAGGCCTCGTTCTGGCGCGCGGACGGGATCGCGGCGTGCTCGGGCGCGTCGCTCACCGCCATGGTGACGTTCCTGCCGCTCTATTTCGAGGTGCTCGAAGGCGCGAGCGCCGCGCGGTCGGGGCTGCTTTTGATGCCGCTGACCGTCGCGGTGAGCGCCGGATCGGTCCTGACCGGCCGGCTGGTGGCGTTGACCGGCCGCACCGCGCTGTTTCCGGGCCTCGGGCTGATGGTGACGGCGGCGACCCTGCTGGCCGCGGCCGCGCTGGGACCGCAGTTGAGCGCCGGGGCGCTGTCGGCGCTGCTGGCGGTGGGCGGGCTGTGCCAAGGCTCGGCGATGCTGACCGCACAGGTCACGGTGCAACTGGTCGCGAGCCCGCGGCAGTTCGGCGTCGCCTCCGCTTCGGTGCAACTGTCGCGCTCGCTCGGCTCGGCGTTCGGCGCCGCGGTGGCGGGCGCGGTGCTGTTCGGGTTGCTGACGGCGCAGGACGGTCACGCCACCGCATTGTTCCTCGACCTGGTGCGGCACGGACCGGGCGGGCTCGCCGCACTGCCGCCGCCGGCGCGGCTGCTGGCGCGGGCGGAGATCGCGAACGCGTTCCGCGGCGTGTTCCTGACGGTCGCGGCGTTCTCCTGCACGATCGTCGGGCTGGCCTGGACGATGCCGACGCGGCGGGTCTGATCCCCGCCGCGCCGGGCGGCGGCGCCGATCAGTCGGTCAACTTCGTCTCGAACTCGGCCGGAATGATGATCTCCAGCACTTCGAGGTCGTCGGAGTAGTCGAGCACGGTGTGCGGGATGCCGGGCGGCTGCAGCCAGCAGCTGCCCTGGTCCATCATCTGCACGCCGTGGCCTTCGAACTCGTTCTTCATCCAGCCCTTCAGGACGTAGACGAGTTGCAGTTCGACGTTGTGCAGGTGGCGCTGGCGGACCGCGTCCGTCACCGGCGGGAGCATCCGGATCACATGCGCCTGCGCGAGCCCGCCGGTCGCCTCGGCGATGCCGAGGTCGCGGTAGCGGGCATAGGGGCGCAGGCCGTTGGGCCGGAAGTCCTCCTCGTGCAGGTGACTGACGGTGAAGCGCTGCGGCGGGGCCGGGGTCTTGAGCGCGGTTCCGGCCGATGCCCGCGGCGCGGCCGCCCGCTTCGGGCCGGTCCGCCTGGCGGCGGCGCGTTTGGGGGCGGCACGCGTGGGGGCGGCACGTGTGGCCCGGGTGGCGCTGCCCGACGCCGCCTTGCGGGGGGCGGTCGCCTTGCCGGGGGCGACCTTGCGGGTGGCGACCTTGCGGGCGGGCGCCTTGGGAACCGCCGCCTTGGGCGCCGCCGCCTTGCGAATGCCGGTTTTGCGAAGGCTCGCCTGGCCGGCAGCCGTCTTGCGGACGGCAGCCTTGCGCGCCGCCGCCTTGCCGGAAGCGGCCTTGCGGGCCGGCGGCTTGCCGACGGCCGCTTTCTTGGCCGCGGTCTTGGATGCGGCGGCCCGCTTGCGCGGGGCGGCTTTGCGGCCGACGCGCGCCTTCCGCGGCGACGACGTCGGCGTGCTGGCACGTCTGGCCATGGTGGCTTCTCCCCTAGGTTCCGGCTGACCGAAGCCGACGCAGGCCGGTCGGCCCGCCCGCGCCATGGTCCGGCCCATTCGATTCAGAACACGATCGACGCCGGCCGGGGCGCGCGCCCCGGCCCATCATCCCCGCGTCGCGCCCATATCGGACGATTGCCGACCCCGCTTCAAGGGCGGCCCGGAGGGCGCGGTCAGGCGGTGCGGTCGCCTTCCGATCCCAAGGCCGCCTGTGCGGCCGCAAGCCGCGCCACCGGCACCCGGTACGGGCTGCAGGAAACATAGTCGAGCCCGATCTGCTCACAGAACGTGATCGAGGCCGGATCGCCGCCATGCTCGCCGCAGATGCCGAGCTTGAGGCCCGGCTTCGCGCCGCGCCCCTTCCCGGCGGCGATGCGCACCATCTCGCCCACGCCCTCGATGTCGATGGAGACGAACGGATCCCGCGGCAGGATGCCCTTCTCGACGTAGAACGGCAGGAACTTGCCGGCGTCGTCGCGCGACAGGCCGAACACGGTCTGGGTCAGGTCGTTGGTGCCGAAGCTGAAGAAATCGGCCTGCCCGGCGATCGCGTCGGCGGTCAGCGCCGCGCGCGGCAGCTCGATCATCGTGCCGATATGGTATTCGATCTCGCGACCGGCTTCCTGGAACACGGCCCGCGCGACACGTTCCGCTTCCGCCCGGGTGATCTCGAGTTCGCGGACCGTGCCGACCAGCGGGATCATGATCTCGGGCACCGGCGCGCGGCCGGTTTCCTTGGCGACCGCCAGCGCGCCCTCGAAGATCGCGCGCACCTGCATCTCGTAGATTTCCGGGTAGGTCACGCCGAGCCGGCAGCCGCGATGGCCCAGCATCGGGTTGGCCTCCGCCAGTTCGCCGGCGCGGCGGCGCATCGCCTCGACATCGGTGCCGAGCGCGGCGGCGACCTCGGCCAGCTCCGCCTCGCCATGCGGCAGAAATTCGTGCAGCGGCGGATCGAGCAGGCGGATCGTCACCGGCAGGCCGGCCATGATGGTGAACAGCTTGCGGAAATCGTCGCGCTGGTGCGGCAGCAGGCGGGCGAGCGCGGCGCGGCGGCCGGCCTCGTCATGCGCCATGATCATCTGGCGCACCGCCCCGATCCGGTCGGGATCGAAGAACATGTGCTCGGTGCGGCAGAGCCCGATGCCTTCGGCGCCGAACTTGCGCGCGGTCTCCGCATCGAGCGGGGTCTCCGCATTGGCGCGCACGCCGAGGCGGCGGCATGTGTCGGCCCACTGCATCAGGGTGGCGAAGTCGCCCGACATCGCCGGCTCGATCATCGCCACGTGGCCCACGAACACTTCGCCGGTCGCGCCGTCGAGGGTGATCGTTTCGCCGGCCTGCACGGTCCGGCCGCCCGAGCGCAAGGTCTGCGCGTTGTAGTCCACCGTGATGCCGCCGGCCCCGGCGACGCAGGGGCGGCCCATGCCGCGCGCCACCACCGCGGCGTGGCTGGTCATGCCGCCGCGGGTGGTCACGATGCCGCGGGCGGCGTGCATGCCGTGGATGTCTTCCGGGCTGGTTTCGATCCGCACCAGGATCACCGCCTCGCCCTTCTGCGCCCGCGATTCCGCTTCGTCCGCGCTGAACACGACGACCCCGGACGCGGCTCCCGGGCTGGCCGGCAGGCCCTTCGCGAGCAGGCTACGCGGGGCCTTCGGGTCCAGGGTCGGATGCAGCAGCTGGTCGAGCGCGGCCGGGTTGACCCGCCGCACCGCTTCCTGCTCGTTGATCAGCCCCTCGCGCGCCATGTCCACCGCGATCTTCAGCGACGCCGCCGCGGTACGCTTGCCGTTGCGGGTCTGCAGCATGAACAGCTTGCCCTGCTGCACGGTGAACTCGATGTCCTGCATGTCGTGGTAGTGCTGCTCGAGCTTCTCGCGCACGGCGAGCAGTTCGGCGTAGGCGGCCGGCATGGCGGTTTCCATCGGCGTCTCGCCCGGCTGCGCGCGGGTGGCCGAGAGCGGCTGCGGCGTGCGGATTCCGGCGACCACGTCCTCCCCCTGCGCGTTCACCAGATACTCGCCGTAGAACATGTTCTCCCCGGTCGAGGGATCGCGGGTGAAGCAGACGCCGGTGGCGCAGTCCTCGCCCATGTTGCCGAAGACCATCGCCTGGACGTTGACCGCGGTCCCCCATTCGGCGGGAATCTCGTGCAGCCGGCGGTAGGTGACGGCACGCGGGTTCATCCAGCTGCCGAACACGGCGCCGATCGCGCCCCAGAGCTGTTCCTCCGGGTCCTGCGGGAACGGCTTGCCGGTTTCCTCCGCCACCATGTCCTTGTAGCCGGCGACGACGCGGTGCCAGTCCTGGGCGGAGAGCGCGGTGTCCTCGGTCACGCCCTCGTCGAGCTTCACGTGCTCGATGATCTCCTCGAACCGGTGATGGTCGACGCCGAGCACCACCGAGCCGTACATCTGGATGAAGCGGCGGTAGCTGTCCCAGGCGAAGCGGGCGTCGTCGGCGGCGCTGGCCAGGCCTTCCACGGTCGCATCGTTGAGGCCAAGATTCAGCACCGTATCCATCATCCCGGGCATGGAGACACGTGCGCCGGAACGCACCGACACCAGCAGCGGCTTGTGCTGGTCGCCGAACCTGCGGCCGACGGCCTGTTCGACCTGCGCCAGCGCGGCGCGGACCTGGGCTTCCAGCTCGGCGGGGTAATGCCGGTCGTTCTCGTAGAACGCGGTGCAGACCTCGGTCGTGATGGTGAAGCCGGGCGGCACCGGCAGCCCGATCGAGGCCATCTCTGCAAGATTGGCGCCCTTGCCGCCGAGCAGGTTGCGCATCGCCGCGCTGCCCTCGTTGCGGCCTGCGCCGAAGCTGTACACCCATTGGGTCATGGCGGGGGACCTCCGTTCAGCCCTGGATTTTCGAGAAATCGGCCAACTGGCGCAGGTGTTCCCGCACCTCGCGCAGCAGTGCCAGCCGATTGCGGCGCAAGTCGGGTCGATCGGCGTTGACGGTGACGCGATCGAAGAACGCATCGAGCGGCGCGCGCAGCTGCGCCATGCCGGCGGCGGCGGCGGCGAACCCCTCCTCCGCCAGCGCCGCGCGGGTGCGCGCGGACAGCGCGCGGTTGGCCGCGAACACCGCCCGTTCCTCCTCCGCGTCGAGCCGGTCCGGATCGACCGTCGCGTATTCGTGGCCGTCGCGCTGCGCCTCGATCTGCACGATGCTGTCGGCCCGGCGATAGGCGGCCAGCAGGTTGGCGCCGTCCTCCGTGCCGAGCAGGTCGGCGACCGCGCGGGCGCGGGCGAGCAGCCGCGTCAGGTCGTCGTCGCGGCCGATGGCGAAGACCGCGTCGAGCACGTCGTGACGCGCGCCTTCGCCGCGCAGCTGCACGCGCAGCCGTTCGACGATGAACTCCAGCAGCTCGTCCGCCGGGCGCGGCGAGATCCCGTCCGCCGCGAAGCCGGCGCCGGCGGCGTCGATCAGCCCGGTGAGCCGCAGGCGCAGGCCGCCCTCGCGGATGATGCGGATGATCCCGAGCGCGGCGCGGCGCAGCGCGTAGGGGTCGCCCGAGCCCGTGGGCTTCTCGCCGACGGCGAAGAACCCGGCGAGCTGGTCGAGCTTGTCGGCCAGCGCGACGGCCACCGACACCGGCACCGCGGGCGGCGTGTCGTTCGGGCCCTTCGGTGCATAGTGCTCGCGGACGGCCTCGGCAACCGGCGCCGGCTCGTGGTCGTGGCGGGCGTAGTAGCTGCCCATCACGCCCTGCAGTTCGGGGAACTCGCCCACCATGCCGGTCACCAGGTCGGCCTTGACCAGCGTCGCGGCGCGGTCCGCCAGCGCCGGGTCGGCGCCGACATGGACCGCGATCTCGCCGGCCAGGCGGCGCAGCCGCCGCACCCGCGCGCCCTGGCTGCCCAGCTTGGCGTGGAACGTGATCGCATCCAGCGCCGGCACCCGATCGGCCAGCCGGGTCCGGCGATCGAGGTCCCAGAAATGCCGGGCGTCGGCGAACCGGGCCCGCAGCACCCGCTCGTTGCCGGCGACGATCGCGGCGCCGCCGTCCTCGGCCTCGATATTCGCGACAAAGCCGAACCAGGGCGCGGCGCGCCCGGCGGCATCGCGCAACGCGAAATAGCGCTGGTTCACCCGCATCGAGACCTGCATCACTTCCCCCGGCAGGTCCATGAACGCGGGATCGATCCGCCCGAGCAGCGGCACCGGCCACTCGACCAGGCCCGCCACTTCGTCGAGCAGCCCCGGATCGTCGACCACCGTCAGCCCGCGCGCCGCCGCTTCCGAGGCGATGCCCTGGGCGATCCGCTGCCGCCGCTCCCCCGCCGCGACCAGCACGCGATGGCGGGCGAGCCCGTCCGCCCAGCCGGCGGCCGAGGTCACGGCGAAGGCGTGGGGCGCGTGGAACCGATGGCCCTCGGTCAGGTTCGAGGCGGCCAGGCCGTGCCCGTCATCGGCCCCGTCATGCAGGTCGAACGGCACCACCGCGCCATCCAGCAGGCAGACGATGCGGCGCAGCGGGCGCACCCAGGTGAAGCCGCTGGTGCCGCCCCAGCGCATCGATTTCGGCCAGGGGAAGCGGCGCAGCAGCGGCGGCAGGGCGCCGGCGATCAAGGTCGCGGCGGCCACCGCCGCGGCGCGCTTCTCCAGCACCCAATAGCCGTCGTCCTCGCGCAGCTGCTCCCGCGCGGCCCCGTGCTTGCGCAGAAACCCGGCCAGCGCCTGCTCCGGCGCCGAGACCCGCGGCCCGCGCTCGATGCTGCTGGCCGCGGCGACCTCGGCGGCGACCTCGGCGCGGAACGCGATGCGGCGCGGACCGTGGAACGTCCGCACGCCGGCCGGGCTCAGCGGCGCCAGCGCAGCACCGAGCAGGCGCGCCAGGTCGGCGGCCGCGCCCGCCTGCATGCGGGCCGGGATCTCCTCGCTGAACAACTCCAGGAACAATTCCGGCATGGTCAATTCTTCACCGTTGTCGTTCCGCGCCGGCGCGCTGTCGGTCTCGGCACGATCATTCCCCTTCGCCCGCCACCCAGGTCTCGCAACAGGCTTTCGCCAGCGCCCGTACCCGCCCGATATAGCTTGCCCGTTCGGTGACGCTGATCACGCCGCGGGCATCGAGCAGGTTGAACAGGTGGCTGGCCTTGATGCACTGGTCGTAGGCGGGCAGCGCCAGCCGGTGCTCCAGCAGCTTTGCACATTCCGCTTCGGCATCGGCGAAATGGCGCACCAGCAGCGACGTGTCGGCATGCTCGAAGTTGAAGGCGCTGTATTCGCGTTCGGCGCGCAGGAACACGTCGCCATAGGTCACCCGCCGATCGCCCTCGGCGCCGTTGAAATCCAGCGCGTAGACGTTCTCGACGTCCTGCACGTACATCGCCAGGCGTTCCAGGCCGTAGGTCATCTCGAAACTCGGCAGCACGACCGGAATGCCGCCGACCTGCTGGAAATAGGTGAACTGCCCGACCTCCATGCCGTCGCACCACACTTCCCAGCCCAGGCCCCAGGCGCCCAGGGTGGGGCTTTCCCAGTCGTCCTCCACGAAGCGGAAATCGTGGTGCAGCGGATCGAGGCCGATTTCGCGATAGCTCGCCAGCAGCAGCTCCTGCGCGTCCGCAGGGCTCGGTTTCATGATGACCTGGTACTGGTAGTAGTGCTGCAGGCGGTTCGGGTTCTCCCCGTAGCGGCCGTCGGTCGGCCGGCGGGACGGCTGCACGTAGGCGGCCCGCCATGGCCGGGGACCCAGCGCCCGCAGGGTGGTGGCGGGATGGAACGTCCCGGCGCCCATCTCCATGTCGTAGGGCTGGAGCAGAAGGCAGCCCTGGCGGCTCCAGAACTGCTGGAGGCGGAGGATCAGGTCCTGGAAGCTCGGTGGGGCGGGGCGCGGCATGGGCTCACTCGGGGACGGGTCGGTGCCCGGTAAAGCATCCCGCCCCCGCTCCGGCAAGGCGCGGATGCCGCAGCGCAGCGGGATTGAAAGGCGCCGGACGCGGGGCCACCTCCGGCCACACTGCCGGGTTCCTGCGGCTCGCGGGCCGGTCCGGCCGACCGGACCCCCTTTGGCCGCCCCCTTTGGCAGCCCCTTTGGCAGCCGCCCCATGGAAGCGAGCGTCCGATGACCAACGAGGAACGCGACCTCATCACCGCCTTCATCACTCGGGTGGCCGGTGCGGCTCCCGCGCCTGCACCGGGCGCCGCTTCGGCGACGAGCCCTTGGGGGGCTCCGTCGGTCCCGGCCACCACGCCGCCGCCGGCGCCGCCGCTGCCGCCCATCGACCCGGAGGCGGATGCGCTGCTTGCCAGCCTGTTCCAGCGCTATCCGGAGGCGCGCTACCGGCTGGCCCAGCTTGCCTTCGTCCAGGAGCACGCGCTGTCGGCGGCCCAGGCGCGCATCCGGCAACTGGAAGCGCAGCTTCGCCAGCCCGCGCCGGCGCAGCCGCATGGCGGCTTCTTCAGCGGGCTGTTCGGCGGCGGACGGCCAGCGCCGGCGCCGATGCCGATGCCGATGCCGATGCCGCCCCAGGCCTATCCGCCGGGCTATCCGCAAGCGGCCCCGCCCGCCTCTCCGGCAGGCATGCTCGGGCGCTCCGGGCCGGGCTTTCTCGGCTCGGCGCTGACGACGGCGGCGGGGGTCGCGGGGGGCATGATGCTGGGCAACGCGCTGATGGACATGTTCTCCCATAACGCGGCGCAAGCCGGCGGCACCGTGCCGGGCGATCAGCCTTCGACCGACGCGCTGTGGGCGCCGCCGTCGGATCCGAACGACTCTGCCGGCTGGGCCAACGCCGACCCCTCGGGCGACCCGGGCGGCTGGACCGACCCGGGCGCGGACCCCTCGGCCGGCGTGGACCCCGGCGCCGCTGATCCGGGGGACGGAGGCTGGGACCAGGGCGGCGGCGACTGGGACCAAGGCGGCGGCGCGGACGACATCCAGGTCTGAGCCATCGTCCGACCGGCCGCCGGTCCCCCGGATCGCCTGTCCCCCGGATCGCCTGTGCTGCGGGGCCGCCCGGCCTGACGCGCACCGGATCGACCCGCCGCCGGTCAGGCGCCGACCGACTGCACCGCGCTGAACGCGACCGGCAGCGCACCAAGATCGAGCTGCAGCCCCGACGCCGTGTTCTGCACCCCGGTCGCGGTGCCGGTGACCGTGAAGCTCAGCGGCGTCGTCGAGCCGTCGGCGTTGGCGCCGACCACCGAGACGGCATAGGCGCCGTCCGGCACCGTGTTGCCGGCATTGTCGGTGCCGTCCCAGCTCCAGCTGTTCTGTCCGGCGGCGGCGTTGAGGCTGACGCTGCGGATCGGCTGGCCGTTCGGTCCGGCGATCACGATCGCGGCCGGTCCGGCCGCGGGGGCGGTGAAGGTGAGGCTCCCCTTGCCGTTCTGCAGCGGAATCTGGTTCGACGTCACCGTCACCGGCTTGCCGGTCATCGCGGTGCCCTGCATCACCTGGCCCGACTGGGTCAGCTGAATCAGCTGGGTCAGGCTGGAATTGGTGGTGATCTGCTGCTCGACGCCCGAGAACTGCACAAGCTCCTGGGTGAACTGGTTGGTGTCCAGCGGGCTGGTCGGGTCCTGGTTCTGCAACTGGGTCATCAGCATGCCCAGGAAGTTGGAGAAATTGCCCGACAGCGCGGTGAGCGCCGCCTGGCCGGTCTGGGCCGACGTGCTCGCGCCGGCCGCGGTGCTTGCTCCGGCGCCGGTGCCGGTCGTGGCGCCGCTGTCTGCCGTGGTGCTGCCGGACGATCCGGTGGCGGCGCTGCGGGCCGCGGTGATGGCCGCCGCAAGGGCGGCGTTCTGCTGGGCGGCGACGGAGGCGAGGCTCATCTGGGGCTTCTCCTGGAAAAGCGGACCGGGTCCGGCCCGCAACCGAATGGGTCGCGTGCGGCTGGTGCGAGCAGGCCGCCAGCGCCGCTGCGGCGACCGGGCCACGCGCGGCCCGGCGGCGCTGGCGGTTCAGGCGGTGATGTCGATGCCAAGACGGCGCAACCGGGTGGTGGCGATGACGGCTTGCGGGGTTTCCACCGCGGCGAGCCCGCGCGCTGCGCCGGGCCGCGCGCGGCCGAAGCCGCCCTGGCGGGCGGACCCCCCGGTGAACTGTGCCCCTGTCCCCCCTGACCCGAGCTGGAAGCTCAGGTTCCGCCCCGACGCCGGCACCCCGGCCTGATCGAGCGCCCGATGCAGATGCGCCTGGTCGCGCACCAGGAGATTGAGGGTCTGCGGCTGCTGCGCGGTGACCTGCACCAGGGTCGGGCCGTCGGCGGCACGCTGCAGGGTGATCTGCACCTGGCCCAGATCGGCGGGCGTGAGAAGCAGGCTGAGCCGGTGGGTTCCCGACGGCCCGGTCGCGAGCGCCACCATCGCCGGCGCAAGCTGGGCCGACGGGGCCGGGGCGGCGGTGCCGGCCGGAGCGGATGGGGGGGCTGAAGGCGGCGGACCGGCCCCGCCGCCGACCGACCCGCCGCCCGCCATGGCGTTGGAGGCGCCGCCGGCTGGACCACCGGCAGCCGCGCTCTGCGCGCCAATCCACCCCGCGGCCCCCGCCAAGGGACCGGTTGCCGGCGCGAACCCCGCCGGCGGCGGGCGATCGGAAACCTGGCCAGCGGAAGCATGGCCGGCGGACATATGACCAGCGGAAACATGGCCGGCGGCCCCCGTGACGGCGGAGGATGGATCGGCGGGGGTGGGCAATCCCGCCGCCGCTGCCGAACCACCCATCGGCCGCTGCGCCGCCCCTATCGCGATCGGACCAGCCGAGGCGCCCGAGACGCCCCCCGCCGCTTGCGTTCCGCCGCCCGGCGCCGACGAGGGCGCCGCCTGCGAGGGCAATGCCGCCGCCGGCGCGGCGGCCGGCGCGAGAACCAGGGGCACGGCTGGGGTGATGGCGGCGGCCGGCGCCGACAGGCCGCCGCGCGCGTGTTTGTCCGCCTCGGAAGCCGGTTTCGCACCGCGCCTCCCGGTCGCCTCCGCCCCGCCGGGAGCCGTGGCCCCGGCTTGGGGCGTGGCACCGGCGGCCAAGCCGGGCGGAAGGAGCGGCGGTGCCGCCGGGGCACCGGGGGCGGATGGGGTGACCGCGCCGGGCGCGGCGCCGCCGCTGCCGGGCGG
>JAGWSV010000164.1 GCA_028869315.1 Rhodospirillales bacterium | reverse complement strand
CGCCGCCGGGTCGGGGCCATGCGCCGCCTCGGCGGCGGCCAGCAGGGTGGCCCCGGCCATGTCGAGGTCGCCCAATGCGCGCAGGTCGAAGCCCAGCGTGCCGGGGCGCGCGGCGCGCGCGGCGCGCATCGCCCGGTGCCACAGCCGGGCCGCGCCGGCCATGTCGAGCCGGCCGGAGAAGGCGAGGACGGTGCCGTGTTCGGTTTTGCGGGTCGTCAGCTCCGCGGCGGGCCCGCTCATCCCGCCGCTCCGGCTCCGGCAGGGGAAGGGTCAGTGCGACAGCCAGGCATTGAACTGCTTCTGCAACGCCGCCAGGTGGTCGTGCCAGAACGCATCGTTGATCCGGAGCGCGACCTTGAGGTGGTCCGGCGTTGTGGGAGAGACGGCGGCAGCATCCGGCGGCAGGTCGTCGTTGGCAGCCGCCGCCAGCCCGCCTTCGGCGAACCGCACCGCAAGCTGGCCCTGGATCGCCGGCGTGCCGGCGAAATAGAGGAACTGCAGCGCCGTCGCCTGGTTCGGGCTGGTCTTGGCGATCGCCCAGCTCAGCACGTCGAACAGGCTCTGCTGCCAGCGGATGCCGAACGCGCGGTGCGTCCTGCGCGCGGCGGCGACGACCGCGGCGCTCGGCGCGGTGGTCATCAGCACGCCGCCGCCGGCGAGGATCTTCATCGCTTCGGCCGGCGTGTGCCACCACACGATATAGGGGCGCAGCTGGTCGAGCTTGCGGAACGCGCGCTTCACGCCGTCGGGCGTGGCGAGCACCTTGTAGACGTCGCCCGGCGCCACCCCGTCGGCCATCAGCGCGATTTCCAGGTTGCCGCGCACCCCTTGGCGCAGGCCGCGCTTGCCGGGATATTTCGCCTCGTCCCAGAAATCGGCCCAGCTCGGCGTGCCGGGGAACTTGTCGCGATCCCAGGCCAGCACGGTGTTGGCGACGCTGGCGCCGATGCCGCAGGGCGAGACGGCCATCGGCAGGTAGTGCGCGGCGCCGCCGATCTGGTTCGCGTCCAGCTTCGTGAACAGCCCGGCGGCACAGCCGTTGATCAGTTCGAGCCCGTTGACCTCCACGAGGTCCCAGGCCGGGCCCTTGCCGGCAAGCCCGGTGGTGAGCGCCGGCATCCCGCCGGGCCAGCTTTGCGCCAGCACCGGAATATCGGTGGCGGCGTGGAACGGGGTGACGAACACCTGCTCCACCGCGTGCAGCCGCGCCTTGGTGCGGACCGCCAGCGTGAGTTCCCGCGCGGCGGCCGGGCGCGGGATCGCCGCCGACAGCGCGAGCAGGAGCAGCGGAACGAACGCCATCCGCCAACCGGACGGCCAACCGGGGGGCCGCCCGGGGGGCCGGCGCGAAGGGCGGAGCGGCGCGGAGCGGCCGGCGGGCAGGGGCGCGATCATCACGCCGGACGCTACAATCCACCGCGTCCGCGGGCAATGCGGCATGACGAGGCGCCGCGCTTTCCCGCGCCTCATCGCTTGTTTACCGATGCGTCTCATGCTGGCCCGATAGCGCCGCCATCGTGGCGCGCAGGCGACCGGCATCTTACGAGTAAGGTAGGTGAGCGCATGGCCAACCCCCGGAACCGCGGCGGCGCGATCGGGCGGGCGGCGGCGGGGGCGGTCCTCGCCCTCCTGCTGCTGCTCGGGGTGGCGCGGGGCGCCGCCGCCGCCAGCCTGAAATTCGCCACCTGGAACCTGGAATGGCTGACCGCCCGCCCGGCCGGCAGCGCGTCGCTGCCGGGCGACGTGCGGCCGAAACGGCCGGCCGACATCGCCCGCCTGCGCGCCTATGCGGCGAAGCTGAATGCGGACGTGGTCGCGATCCAGGAAGTGGACGGCGCGGCGATCGCGGCGCAGGTGTTCCCGCCCGACCGCTACGTGATCCACATGACCCATGACCGGGTGGTGCAGCAGGTCGGCATCGCCGTCCGCCGCGGTATCCGCTTCACCGTCAATCCGGACGACACGGCGCTGGTGCCGCCGCATTCGGGCCTGCGCAGCGGCGCCGACATCACCCTGCGTCTCCCGGGCGGGCCGCTTCGGGTGCTTGCGGTGCATCTCAAGACCGACTGCCACTTCTCCCCCCTGCGCAGCCGCCGGCCTGCCTGCCGGATCCTGGCGCGCCAGGTGCCGGCGCTGGCCGCATGGATCCGCGCGCGGGCCAGCGAGGGGGTGCCGTTCGTCGTGCTCGGCGACTTCAACCGCTGGCTGGGGCCGCATGACGGCCGGCCGGACGGGATGTGGACCCGGCTCACCGCCGCCGCCCCGCTGCGGCGGGCCACCACCGGCTTCGCCAGCCCCTGCTGGGGCGGCGAGCGCTTCATCGACCACATCCTCGCCGGCGGCGCCGCGCGGGGCTGGCTGGAACCTGGAACCCTGCGTGTGCTGGTGTTCCGCGAGCGCGGGCGCGCCTGGAAGGAACGTCTGTCCGATCACTGCCCGGTTTCGGTACGCTTTCGCCTGCCGGGGTGAAGGCGCATACTGGTACCCATGGATGCAGTACAGGACGTCGCCAGGACCCTCGATCTTTCCCCCAAGCAGGTCCGCAAGCTGCTGGACCGGTTCCGGGTCACCCGCGGCAAGGGCTTCCGGCTCAAGGACCACGACCCTGCCGACACCGCCGGGCACCTGATCACCCCGCAGCAGGCCCATCACATGCTGGGCGCCGGGGTCGAGCGTCTGGCCGAACTGCAGGAGAAGCTCTACGCGCAGGACCGCTGGTCGGTGCTGTGCGTGTTCCAGGCGATCGACGCCGCCGGCAAGGACGGCACCATCAAGCACGTGATGTCGGGGGTGAACCCGGCCGGCGTGCAGGTGACCAGCTTCAAGGTCCCGGGGCCGGAGGAACTGGCGCACGACTTCCTCTGGCGCTCGGTGCGCGCGCTGCCGCCGCGCGGCCGGATCGGCATCTTCAACCGCAGCCACTACGAGGACGTGCTGGTGGTGCGCGTGCACCCGGAAATCCTGGAGCGCCAGCGCCTGCCACGCGAACTGATCGGCAGGAAGCTGTGGGACCAGCGGCTGCGCGCGATCGCCGGGTTCGAGCGCTACCTGGCGCGCCAGGGCACCGTGGTGCTGAAGTTCTTCCTCCATCTCTCGAAGGAGGAGCAGAAGCGCCGTTTCCTCGCCCGGCTGGACGAGCCCGACAAGCACTGGAAGTTCAGCACCGCCGACCTCGCCGAGCGCGACCATTGGGACGCCTACCAGGCGGCCTACCAGGCCGCGATCGCCGCCACCGCCGCGCCGGACGCGCCGTGGTTCGTGGTGCCGGCGGACAACAAGTGGTTCACCCGGCTGATCGTGGGCGCGGCGCTGATCGAGGCGCTGGACAAGCTCGACCTGCGCATCCCGCCGCTCGATGCGGTCGCGGAGGCGCGGCTGGCGGCGGCACGGGCCAGGCTCGAAGCCGAGCGCTGACCGCGCCGGGACCGGGTCCCGGCATCGTTGTCGAACCGTGGCGCCGGCCGGGCGGCCGGCAGGTCTTCGTTCGGGCGCGCAGCCGCATCCCGGCTTCCCCTGGCAACTCCCCTGGCAATCCCCCTGGCAATCCCCCTGGCAATCCCCCTGGCAACCCCCCGGGCAACCCGGCGCCCGACGCCGGGCGGCGCCGCCGGCCGCCGGCGTCAGAACTGCTTCAGCAGCCGCTCGATATAGTCCAGCTCTTCCTGCGGCCGGGCGCGCTGGCCCTGGCGGCGGCGCAGTTCCTGCTCGATCCGGCGGGTGTGCCCGGCGCTCGCGTCGGCCGGGATCGCCATCTGCATGAGCGGGTCGAGCCCCCCGCCGGGCTGCCCGTCCTGGCGGCCAAGCGGGTCTTCATCGGGGCCGCCGAAGCCGGGCAGCCAGCCTTGCCCGGTGCCGGGCAGCGCGAGGCCAAGCCCGCCGCCACCCTGGCCGCCCGGTCCCTGCGGTCCGGCGCCGCGCCCGAACTGCTTCGCCAGCGCCTGGCCCAGGCCCTTGCCGCCCTGCTGCAAGGCCGCGATCGCCGCTTGCTCGGCGGCTTGGGCAGGCCGGTCCTGGCCCGCGGCGAGCGCCGCGGCGGCCGCCGCCATCGCCCGGTGCGCGCGGTCGAACCCCGGCGGCGCCTGGCCGAGATGCGCGCGCAGTTCCCGCGTCAGCCGGTCGAGCCGGTCCTGCAGCGCCTGCTGCTCCGCGGCGTCGGCGGCCCGCTGGGTGGCGGGGCCGGCGGCGGGGCCGGCGGTGGCGCCGGAAGGCCGGCTGGCCGGGGTCTCCGCCTGCTGCAGGCGCTGGTGGGCGTGATCCAGCAGGTGCCCTTCGCGCTGGATCAGGGAGGTCACCGCCTCCTGCTCCTGCTGCGCCTGCTGGCGGGCCGCCATCTCCCGCCGCGCCTGGGCGGCCAGCGCCTTGGGGTCGCGCAACTGGTCGAGCAGCCGTTCCAGGCTGGCGATCTCCGCCGCGGCGGCGCGCATGTCGCCCTGCGCGGCGGCGCGGCGGGCTGCATCGGCCATCCGGTTCAGGCGCCGGGTTGCCGCGTTGGCGCGCGGCAGCGTCACCCCGTCCTGCGCGAGTTCGCGTTGCAGCGCCTGCAGCCGCGCCGCGATGGCGCGCTGGAGCTGCCGCAGGCGGTCTTCCAGCGCCTGGCGGTTGGCGGCGTCCGGATGGCGCAGCGCCCGCTCCAGCGCCGCGCGCAGGTTGCGCCGGGCCTGCGCCAGCGCGCGGGCGGTGGGGCTGCGCGACGCGTCCTCCAGGTGCCGCGCCACACGCCACAGGCTTTGCTGGATCGCCGCCACCCGGGCCGTCGGCGGCAGCGGCGCGGGCCGCACCAGGCGTTGCGCATCCAGCCGCAGCTCCAGCCAGGCGCCGAGCTGGTGCGCGAACGCGGTGGTTTGGCCGAGCAGCGAGGCGATGGCGTCGGCCGCCGCCGCCCGCTGGTCGGGCGCGCGGCTCAGGCCCTGGCGGATCCGGAACACGGCGCGGGCCAGCGGATTGCGGAAGGCCGGGGCCGGCAGCACGAACCCGGCCGCCGCGCTG
>JAGWSV010000163.1 GCA_028869315.1 Rhodospirillales bacterium | reverse complement strand
GGCCAGCTGGACCGCCAGCGTAAAGGAGGCCCTGCGCGAAGCGGGCTGCTATTTTGTCCGGCATGGCAAGGGCGATCACGACATCTGGTTCAGTCCCTATTCCAAGAAGCATTTCCCGGTAGACGGCAACATTCTGTCACGCCACACTGCCAATGCAATCATGAAGCAAGCAGGCATCCCACACCGTTTCCGGTAACCGCTGCCCGCCCGGTAGGAGCGAGAGCCGGTCGCAACCCACCCCGGATAAATCCCCCGCTGGATTAACCGCGCGGCTTGCGCCATAAGCCGCGTCACTTTTTGGACATATGAAGGAAGGACACCCCCATGCGGGTCTACTACGACACCGACGCCGACGTGAACCTGATCAAAGGCAAGAACGTCGCCATCATCGGCTACGGCAGCCAGGGCCATGCCCATGCCAACAACCTCAAGGACAGCGGCGCGAAGAACCTCGCCGTCGGCCTGCGCCCCGGTTCCGCCGGCGTCGCCAAGGCGGAAGCGGCCGGGCTGAAGGTCATGGACCCCGCCGATTGCGCTAAATGGGCCGACGTCGTGATGGTGCTCACGCCCGACGAGGGCCAGGGCGACCTCTATCGCGACAAGCTGCACGCCAACATGAAGCCGGGCGCCGCGCTGGCGTTCGCGCACGGGCTGAATGTGCACTTCAACCTGCTCGACCCCCGCGCCGACATCGACGTGTTCATGATCGCGCCGAAAGGCCCCGGCCACACCGTGCGCAGCGAATACCAGCGCGGCGGCGGCGTGCCCTGCCTCGTGGCGGTCGCCCAGAACCCCTCGGGCAACGCGCTGGAAGTGGCGCTGTCCTACGCGTCCGCCATCGGCGGCGGCAAGGCCGGCATCATCGAAACCACCTTCAAGGAAGAATGCGAAACCGACTTGTTCGGGGAGCAGGTGGTGCTCTGCGGCGGCCTGGTCGAGCTCATCAAGGGCGGCTACGAAACCCTGGTCGAAGCCGGCTACGCCCCGGAAATGGCCTATTTCGAGTGCCTGCACGAGGTGAAGCTGATCGTCGACCTGATCTACGAAGGCGGCATCGCCAACATGAACTACTCGATCAGCAACACCGCCGAATACGGCGAATACGTCTCCGGCCCGCGCATCGTGAACGCCGAAACCAAGGCGGAGATGAAGCGCGTGCTGGCCGACATCCAGTCCGGCCGCTTCGCCCGCGACTGGATGCTGGAGAACAAGGTCAACCAGACCAGCTTCAAGGCGATGCGCGCCAAGATGGGCAACCATCCGATCGAGCAGATCGGCGAGAAGCTGCGCGGCATGATGCCGTGGATCGCCAAGAACGCCCTGGTGGACAAGAGCCGGAACTGATCGGAAAGTCGTCCGGCCCGCGCGCGGCCGCGCGCGCGGGCCGGTCACGTCCCCCAGGGCGCCCCGGCGTCCGCCCCCGCTACGTCGAGAGGCGCCGATGCTGGCTGCGTTCACGATCGAAGGCCGGGCGCTGCGGCGGCTGGACGGGCCGCTGCGGATCGAAACCTTGCAGGACGCCGCCTGGATCGACCTCGTGGACGTGACGGCCGAGGAGGCCGCGGTGGTCGAGGATGCCACCGGCCTGCGCGTCGCCTCCCGCGCCGACCTGCAGGAGATCGAAAGCTCCAGCCGCCTCGGCTTCGCCGACGGCGCGCTTTATCTCAGCACCCCGGCGGTGACCCGCGGCGGCCCGGGAGACGGCCAGGTGGCGCCGATCGGCTTCGCGCTGAACCCGCGCTGCCTGCTGACCATCCGCTTCGCCCCGAGCCGGGCGATCGAGGATTTCGTCGCCCGCGCCGAGCATCCGGACGCCGGGCCGCAGGGGCCGGCGCATATCTTCGTCGGCCTGCTGGAGGCGATGGTCGATCGTCTCGCCGACCGGCTGGAACAGATCACCGCCGATCTCGACGCCGTCTCGCGCCGGATCTTCCAGCCCGACCTGGTGACCGGCCGGCGTCCCCGCCAGAGCGACGCGACCTTGCGCGACGGGCTCAAGGTGGTCGGCCAGGCGGGCGATCTCGTCTCCCATATCCGCGACAGCCTGCTCGGCATCGGCCGGCTGGTGCCGTATGCCGAGCAGATGGCGGCCGCGTGGATGCCCGCCGACCTGCACCCCCGCCTCGTCACCCTGCGCCAGGACATCCAGTCGCTCAGCGACTACGACGCGCAGGTGCTGAACAAGGTGCAGCTGCTGCTGGACGCGACCCTGGGCTTCATCAACATCGCCCAGAACAACATCATGAAGATCCTCACCGTGGTCTCGGTGGTCGGCATTCCGCCGACCCTCGTCGCCAGCATCTACGGCATGAACTTCAAGGGCATGCCGGAACTGCAATGGGCCTGGGGCTATCCGTACGGCCTCACGATGATCGTGGCGAGCGCGCTCGTCCCGCTGATCTGGTTCCTGGTGCGGGGCTGGCTGTAGGCGATGATCGGGCTCGACCGCGCCCGGCGCCGTCCCGGCGGTTCGCGCGACCGGGCCGCTCCGGCCGTTCGCCCCCGGCGGCCGCGCAAAAGCGGGCGCCGACGGCAATGACGCCGGGCCGGATGCAGGCGATGGCGGCGGACATCACCCGGCTTCAGGTGGACGCCGTCGTGAACGCCGCCAACCCGTCGCTGCTGGGCGGCGGCGGCGTCGACGGCGCGATCCACCGCGCGGCGGGCCCCGAGTTGCTCGCCGCGTGCCGGATGATCGGCGGCTGCCCCACCGGCGGCGCGCGCATCACCAGGGCCTACCGGCTGCCGGCGCGCTTCGTCATCCACGCGGTCGGGCCTCGCTGGCACGGCGGCGACCGCGGCGAGCCGGCGCTGCTGGCAAGCTGCTATCGCGAAAGCCTGGCGCTCGCGGTCGCCAACGGCGTACGCTCCATTGCGTTTCCGGCGATCAGTTGCGGCATCTACGGCTACCCGATCGGCCCGGCATGCCGGATCGCGGTGGCGACGACGGCGTCTGTGCTGGACGGCGAACCGTCGCTCGAAACCGTGATCTTCGCCTGTTTCGACGCCGCCGTCCTGGCGGCCTATCGCGGCGCGCTCGCGGCGCAGGCGGAGTGATACGGGCGGAGTGATACGGGCGGAGTGATACGGGCGGAGTGATACGGGCGGAGTGATACGGGCGGCCGCTGCGGCGCGCCGCTACGCGCCGGCTTCCAGCATGGTCCGCCCGCCCAGCGCGCGGTGGGCGAGATAGGCCGGAACGCCGATCGCGCCGATCGCCGCGCCGGCGAACATCGCCCCGCCGACCCCGCCATAGGCGTCCGCCGCCACCCCGCACAGGGCCGGCGCCAGCGCGCCGCCGGCGTAATACAGGGTGAAGAAGATGCCCATCGCCGCCGCGCGGTTCTCCGTCCGCGCCGAGAGCGTGCCGAGCGCGATGATGATCCCTGGCTGCAACGACCCCGGCAGCCCCACCAGCGCCCCGCACAGCACCGGCAGGTCGAACGCACCCATCACCGCGACGCCCAGCACGATCGCCGCCGAGCCGGCCATGAACACGCGGGGCGCCCCCCATCGGTTCGCCAGCCCGCCGCCCGCCGGCGTGGCCACCACGTTGCCCCAGGTCGCCAGCGCGACCACCAGCCCGACCAGCGCCAGGCCCTCGCCGCGCGCATTCATCAGCGCCGGCGCGTAGGAGAGGAAGGTGGCGTAGCAGGCGGTGTAGGCGGTCCAGATCAGCCCGGCGACCGCGCTCAGCACGGCTTCCTGCCTGGTGGGCAGGGAGAAGCCCGGCGGCATCTTGGCAAGCCCCGGTGCCGGCCGGTAGCTCGCCAGGAACAGCGCCAGCGCCAGCGCCGCCTCCGCCGCGCCGGAGCCGAAGGCCGCTCCCCAGCCGAAGCGGTCGGCCAGCGGCGGCAGCACGATCTGGCTCAGCCCGACGCCGACCGGGTAAGCGGCGGAGGACAGGCTGATCGCCAGCATGAAGCGCGGCCCGGCGAACCAGTCGGCGATGACCTTGCTTTGCAGGACCATCATCGCCACCGCGCCGATGCCGGACACCAACCGCCCGGCGGCGATGCCCTCGGTCCCGCCGGCCAGCGCGCAGAGCAGCTGACCCGCGGCCATCATCGCCAGCCCGGCGCCCAGCACCAGGCGGTCGCCGAACCGCCGGCCGAGCAGCCCCAGCGGCAAGGCGACGAAGGCGCCGGCCAGCATGTAGGCGCCGATCAGCGACCCGAAGGCCGCGTAGCTGAGATGCAGCCGCGCGATCAGCCCGGGGCCGAGGCTCGCCACCGACTGGAACTCGTAGCCGAAACCGACGCGTGCGAGCAGCAATGCGGTCAGGATGACCCAGGGCCGGCGACTCATCGTTCCTCCCACGCGGCGCCGCGGTCGCGGACGCGCGCGCTTTCCTACCGGAGCCCGCACCGGCTGCCTATGGGCTGCCGATGCCCCCGTGGCGCCGGAGCGCACCCGCCAGGGCGGCGCGGCATCGGCCGGCGGGCACGGGAGAAGCACGGACGCCGCGGACATGCCGCCAGCCGGTAGCCCCGGCCGCGTGGCGTGCCTATCTTCGGCCGATGCCCGAAACACCCGCCTTCCTCGACTCCGCCCGCCCGCCGGTGCCCGATCTCGTGGTGCCGCGCGGCATCACGCCGTTCTATCTGCCGCTGCGTCCGGTGCGCGGCCGGCTGATCCGGCTCGGCCCGCTGGCCGGTGCGCTGCTGACCCGGCACGACAACCCCGAGCCGGTGACCCGCCTGACGGGCGAGGCGCTCGCGCTGGCCGCGGCGCTGGCGAGCGCGCTCAAGTTCCGCGGCTCGTTCAGCCTGCAGGCGAAGGGGGACGGGCCGGTCTCCATGCTGCTCGCCGACTGCACCGAGACCGGCGCGCTGCGCGGCTATGCGCGGGCGGATGGGGATCGGCTGGCCGATCTGCTGGCGCGGGAGCCCGCGCCGGGCGCGGACCGGCTGCTGGGCAGCGGCTACCTTGCCTTCACGGTCGATCAGGGCCCCGACCAGCAGCGCCACCAGGGCATCGTCGCGATCGAGGGGGACGACCTGGCGGGAATGGCGCTGCATTATTTCCGCACCAGCGAACAGATCGGCTGCATGCTCCGCCTCGCCTGCGCGCGGACCGAAGCCGGCTGGCGGGCTGGCGCGCTGATCCTGGAGAAGATCGCCGGCGCTGGTGGGATCGATCCGGACTTGTCGGAGCCGGCGCAGGAGGAAAGCTGGCGCACCGCGACCGCGCTCGCCGCCACCCTGAGGGACGAGGAACTGCTCGACGAGGCTTTGCCCCCCGATCGGCTGCTCTGGCGGCTGTTCGGTACCGAGGGCGTGGCGGCGGACCGCGCGCGCGCGCTTTCCTACGGCTGCCGCTGCTCGCGCGCGCGGCTGGCCGGCATCCTGGAAGGATTCCCGACCGACGACCTCGACCACATGACGGTGCGCGGCGACATCGTCATGACCTGCGAGTTCTGCAACTACGACTTCCGGTTCCCGCGAGCCGACGTGCGGGGCCGGAACGAGGGCGATGCGGCGGACGGGGCCTGAGCCGGCGGCGCCCGAACCGCGATCGGCCGAACCAAGCCGGCTGACCGCCGATCGGCCGTGCGGGGATTGACCGCGCGGGGCCGGCTCCGCATGGTACCGCCGCATCCTGATCCGGGAGCGATCCGTATGCCTGCCCGTGTGTTCCGTCGTGCGATCCTGGCCCTGCCCCTGCTTCTCGCCGCCTGCGGCGGGGGGGAGGAGCCACCCGTGACCTATCCGCGGCTCGACTACAGCTACCTGCCCAAGCTGCGGCTGAACGTCGCGCGGGTGGAGATCGAGCAGCATTTCATCCCCTCCGACCAGCCGCCGTCGGTGAGCCAATACGATCCGGTGTCGCCCACCGAAGCGCTGCGGCGCATGGGAGAGGAACGGCTGAAGGCCTTCGGCACCTCCGGCAAGGCGGTGTTCACGATCGACGACGCGTCGCTGGTCCGCGACGGCGACACCATCACCGGCCGGTTCGACGTGCGGCTGGAGGTCTTCACCGCCGCCGGCGGCAGCGCCGGCTTCGCCGAGGCATCGGTCTCGCGCCAGCGGGTCGGCAAGGTGAAGGATCTCGGCAGGACGCTGTTTCTGCTGACCCGCCAGCTGATGGACCAGATGAACGTCGAGCTCGAGTACCAGATCCGGCGCTCGCTCGGGAAATTTCTGGTGGCGCCGGGCGCCCGCTCGGCGCCGGTGCAGGCGGTGCCGCTGCCGCCGACCGGCCAGGCGGGGCCCGCAACCCAGCCCGTGCCCGGGACCGCCGCCGTGGCGCCGCCGATGCCGCTGGTGCCGGTCGCGCCGCCGGTCGTCCCGCCGTAGGGCCCGTTCGACACCTATCGAATCGATCAGCGATGTCGAACGGGCCCTAAGGTTTTGTTTTGATCGGCATCTTTGCCGGCGTGCTGACGCACTTATGTGCCGACGACGCCTAACTGATCGCCTCCGCCGAGCGGGCGATCTCGCGCAGCACGAATTTCTGGATCTTGCCGGTGGAGGTCTTCGGCAGCTCGCGGAAGACGATGCGCTTCGGCACCTTGAACCCGGCGAGATGCTCGCGGCAGAACAGGCGCAGCGCCTCCTCCGTCACCGTGGCGCCGGGCTTCAGCTCGACGAAGGCGCAGGGCGTCTCCCCCCATTTCTCGTCCGGCTGCGCCACCACCGCCGCGCTCATCACCGCCTTGTGGCGATAGAGCGCCTCCTCGACCTCCAGCGAGGAGATGTTCTCGCCACCCGAGATGATGATGTCCTTGGAACGGTCGCGGATCTTGGCGTAGCCGTCGGGCTGCGTCACCGCGAGGTCGCCGGTGTGGAACCAGCCGCCGGCGAAGGCGGCCTCGGTCGCCGCCGGGTTGTTGAGGTAGCCCTTCATGGTGATGTTGCCGCGGAACATGATCTCGCCCATCGCCTCGCCGTCGGCGGGAACCGGCTGCAGCGTGTCGGGATCGAGCACGGCCATCGCTTCCTGCATCGGCACCCGCACGCCCTGGCGGCCGTTGCGTTCGGCCCGGCGATCGAGCGGCATCTGTTCCCATTCCGGCTGCTTGGGGCAGACCGAGGCGGGGCCGTAGGTCTCGGTCAATCCATAGACATGGGTGAGGTCGATGCCGGCTTCCTCGGCTCCGGCGATGATGGCGGCGGGCGGCGCGGCGCCGGCGACCTGGCCGGCGATGCGGTGGGTGACGCCCGCGCGCAGGTCCGGAGGGGCATTGATCGCGGTGGCATACACGATCGGCGCGCCGCACATATGGGTGACCCCATGCGTGCGGATCGCGTTCCAGATCGCCGCCCCCTCCACCTTGCGCAGGCAGACATTGGTGCCGGCGCGCTCCGCGACCGACCAGGGAAAGCACCAGCCGTTGCAATGAAACATCGGCAGGGTCCAGAGATACACCGCGTGGTGCGGCATGTCCCAGCCGACGATGTTGCTGAGCGCGTTCAGATAGGCGCCGCGGTAGTGGTACACGACGCCTTTCGGATCGCCGGTGGTGCCGGAGGTGTAGCTGAGCGAGATCGCGTCCCATTCGTCGGGCGGGTTCTCCCACGCGAAGCCGGGATCGCCTTGGTCCAGGAACGCCTCGTACGTCGTCTCTCCCAGCAGCTCGCCGCCGGCCGCTTCGGGGTCGTCGATGTCGATCACCAGCGGCTTCTCGTCGAGCAGCGCCAGCGCCCTGGCGATGGTGGGGGAGAACTCGCGGTCGGTGATCAGCGCCCGGGCGCCGCCATGGCGCAGCATGAACGCGATGGTTTCGGCATCGAGCCGCGTGTTCAGGGTGTTCAGCACCGCGCCCAGCATCGGCACGCCGAAATGCGCTTCGTAGATCGCCGGCACGTTGGGCGCCATGACGGCCACCGTATCCCCCCGGCCGATGCCGCGCCCGGCGAGCGCGGCGGCGAGCCGGCGGCACCGGTCGTAGGTCTGCCGCCAGCTGTGGCGCATCGCGCCGTGCACCACGGCGAGGCGGTCGGGATAGACGGCGGCGGCGCGCTCCAGGAACGTCACCGGATTGAGCGGCGCGTGGTTCGCGCGGTTCCGGTCGAGACCGGTGAGGTAGGCGGGGTTGGCCATGGACGTGCTCCCTCGGGCGACGTGCTCGCTTTGGGCGGGAGATTACGTCACGCCGGCGATCGGGAACAGCAGCCTATGCGGCGGCGATCTCCAGCCGCTGCGCCGCCCGCGCCCGGCCGATCAGCGGCAGCAGGTCGCGCAGCTCCGGCCCGTGCTCCTCGCCGGTCAGGGCAAGGCGCAGCGGCAGGAACAGCGCCCGTCCCTTGCGCCCGGTGGCGGCCTTCAGCGCGTCGGTCCAGAGCCGCCAGGTGTCGGCGTCCCACGGCTCCGCCGGCAGCAGGTCGCGCGCGGCACGCAGGAACCCGCCTTCGCCCTCGATCACCGGCGGGACGACGGTGCCCGCGGCCACCTCCCACCAGCCGCGCGCTTCGTTCAGCAGGTCGAGGTTGCCGCGCACCGCGTGCCAGAACGCTTCGCCGGCGCCGGCGGGCAGGCGGTCGGCCACGGCCGCAAAGGGGGCCGCGTGCAGCACGCGCCGGTTCAGCGCCAGCAGCTGCCGCGCGTCGAACCGCGCCGGCGCGTGCGAGAAGCCGCCGAGATCGAAGGTCGCTGCGAGCGCCGGCAGCTCCAGCGGTTCGGGGTCGGCCGAGGTGCCGAGCCGGGCCAGGTAGGCGGTGATCGCCTGCGCCTCCATCCCGTCGGCGCGCAGGCTGCGCAGCGACAGGCTGTCGAGCCGCTTCGACAGCTTGCCGCCGTCGCTGTCGGTGAGCAGCGGCAGGTGGGCGAAGCCGATCGCCGCCGCATCGGCGCCCAGCGCGGCGAAGATGTCGCGCTGGATCGCGGTGTTGGTCACGTGGTCCTCGCCGCGGATCACGTGGGTGATCCCGGTCTCGATGTCGTCCACGACCGAGGTGAACGTATAGAGCGGGCTGCCGTCGGCGCGGATCAGCACCGGATCGGACACCGAAGGCAGCTTCACCTGCCGCCGGCCCAGCACCAGGTCGTCCCACCCTTCCGTGCCGCCGGACAGCAGGAAGCGCCAGTACGGGCGCTTGCCGTTGGCTTCCGCCGCGGCGCGCTGCGCGGCGGTGAGCCGCAGCATCGCCCGGTCGTAGACCGGCGGCCGGCCCTGGCGCACCCGCTGCTCGCGCTTGGCGCGCAGCTCGTCCTCGCTCTCGAAGCACGGATAGAGGCGGCCGGACTGTTTCAGCCGCTCGGCGGCGGCGGCGTAGCGGTCGAGCCGGGCCGACTGACGGAAGCTGTCGTCCCAGGCGAGGCCGAGCCAGCGCAGGTCGTGGGTGATCGCCTCGGCGTATTCGGGCCTGCCGCGGGCCGCGTCGGTATCGTCGAGGCGCAGCAGGAAGCGCCCGCCGTGGCGGCGCGCGAACAGGAAATTCGCCAGCGCGATGCGGGCGTTGCCGACATGCAGGTAGCCGGTCGGGCTGGGGGCGAAGCGGACGATCGGAGCGGGCGGCGCGGCAGCGGTCACGACGGGTCGGGCTCCGCCGGCTCGTCATCGGCCGCGTCGATCCGCCGCGGGTCGAGCGCGCGCCAGTCGCGGTCTTCCGCGCCGGCCGGCCGGTCGGCGAAATCGCCGAGTTCGGCACCGCTCTGCCAGCCGGCCTCGCCGGCGTCGATCACCGTCGCGTCCTCGCCCCAGGCGAACCAGGCTTCCAGCACCTCCTTCGTGCTCATGCCGGGGGTGCGGCAGCGCTCCAGCGAATCGCGCACGTAGCGGCGGGCGAAGGCGTTGGCGTGCATCAGGGTCGGGAAGCCGCCGATCTCCTCCAGCACGTTGTCCGCGGCGCCGCCGGAGAGGTCGAGGATGCGGACGCGCCAGCCGCCTTCGGGGGCGAACAGGTCGCTCATCGGGCGCCGCCGCGGAACGGAGGACGGCGGCGATATCGGCAGGGTTCGGACATCGGCGGAAGCTAGGCGCGCGGGGGGGAGTAATCAACGCCGCCACGCCGAAAGCCGGCGCCGGGGAGGCTTGGTTCCGCCGCGCCGATGCCCCACTCTCTGGCGCATGACCGAACGCCTGAGCCCAGACCCCGCCGGCCTTGCCCGTGCCGCCGCCCTGCTGCGCGCCGGCCGGCTCGTGGCCTTCGGCACCGAGACCGTCTACGGCCTCGGCGCCGACGCCACCAATGCCGACGCCGTCGCCGCGGTGTTCGCCGCCAAGGACCGGCCGCGGTTCAACCCGCTGATCTCGCATTATCCGGACGCCGCGGCGGCGTTCGCCGACGGGCTCGCCGGCCCCGCCGCGCACGCCCTGGCCGCGGCGTTCTGGCCCGGCCCGCTCACCCTCGTGCTGCCCCGCCGGACCGACTGCCGGGTGACGCTGCTCGCCGGCGCCGGGCTCGACACCCTGGCGCTGCGCGTGCCGGCGCATGAGGGGGCGCGGGCGCTGCTGCGTGCCGTCGGGCGGCCGGTGGCGGCGCCGTCCGCCAACCGTTCGGGCCGGGTCAGCCCGACCACGGCGGCGCATGTGCTGGACGGGCTGGACGGGCGGATCGCCGCGGTGCTCGACAGCGGCCCGAGCGTGGTGGGGGTGGAATCGACGGTGCTCGACCTCTCCGGCCCGCGCCCGCGCCTGCTCCGCCCGGGCGGGGTGACCCTGGAGGCGCTCGCCGCCTGCCTCGCGGCGCTGGGGATCGAGGTGGCGGCCGACGCCGCTGCGTCCGAGTCTCGCGCCGCCGACGCCGCCGCGCCGCGCGCGCCCGGGCAGTTGGCGTCGCACTACGCGCCATCCTTGCCGGTGCGGCTGAACGCGACCTCGGTGGCCGCCGACGAGGCGTTGCTGTCCTTCGGTCCGCCGCTGCACGGGGCCGGCGCGGCGTTCGCGCTGAGTCCGGCCGGCGATCCGGCCGAAGCCGCGGCGCGGCTGTTCGCCGGCCTGCGAGCCTTGGATGCGCTGGGCCAGGCGCGCGGGCTGCGCCGGATCGCGGCGATGCCGGTCCCCGAGGCGGGCCTCGGCCGCGCGATCAACGACCGCCTTCGCCGCGCCGCCGCGCCCCGGTAAGCCGCGGCCTCCGGTTCAGCTGTCCGGCGGCGGCCGCGCCCGCTGGCGCTTCACCTGGCCCTGGCGGGCTTTTTCCGTCAGCCGGCGCTCCCGCGCGGCCTTGCCCGGCCGGGTCGGCACCCGCCGCCTGGGCGGGATCGCGGCGGCCCGCACCAGGTCCAGCAGGGTCGCCATCGCGGCGTCGCGGTTGCGTTCCTGGGTGCGGTGGCGCTGGGCGGTGATGACCAGCACCCCCGCCTGGCTCAGCCGCCGCCCCGCCAGCCGGGCCAGTCGCGCCAGCACCGGCTGCGGCAGGCCGGTTTCTGCCAGCACCACCCGCAATTCCACCGCGGTGGAGAGCTTGTTCACGTTCTGTCCGCCAGGCCCGGAGGCGCGGACGAAGCTTTCGCTGATCGCGCGGTCGTCCAGGCTGAGCGTGTCGGTGACCGCGATCGCCGCCATCAGCGGCCGAAGCGGCGATCGCGGGATTGGAACATGCGGATCGCGCGCAGGAAGTCGATGCGCCGGAAGGCGGGCCAGTTCACGTCGGTGAAGTGGAACTCGCTATAGACCGATTGCCACAGCAGGAAGCCCGACAGCCGCAGCTCCCCCGAGGTGCGGATGATGAGGTCGGGGTCGGGCAGGCCCGGGGCGTAGAGGTGCCGCCCGATCGCGTCCGGCGTCACCGCCGCGGCGGCCGCCTCGGCCGACAGGCCGCGCGCCGCGAACTCCCGCAGCAGGGACCGCATGGCGTCGGCGATTTCCTCCCGGCCGCCATAGTTGGCGGCGATCGTCAGGGTCATCTGCCCGTTCGTGGCGGTGGCGTCGCGCGCCTGCTCCAGCGCCGCCACCAGCGAGGGCGGCAGCAGGTCGAGCCGGCCGATCGCGTTCACCCGCACCCCGAGCCGGTGGATGCGCGGGTCGGCGGCGAGGCTTTTCATCTTCGCCTCGATCGCGGCGAGGATGCCGGAGACCTCTTCCGCGGGCCGCGCCAGGTTGTCGGTGGAGCACACCCATAAGGTGACCGCGGTCACCCCAAGCTCGGCGCACCAGTCGAGCACGTCATCGAGCTTATGGGCGCCCATGGCGTAGATGGCACGGAAGTCGCTGAGACCCTGGTCGCGTCCGTGGCGGCGGTTGCCGTCCAGGATGATGCCGATATGGCGTGGCATCGGGCCGCCCTGCACCTCGCGCAGCAGCCGCGCTTCGTACCAGCGGTAGATCCCGCTGCGCGCCAGGCGGCGCAGCAGCCGCATCCGCACGCGTGCCGGCGGCCGCGCGGGAACCGCCGCCTTGCCGGCCGCCGCATCGGAACGCGCTGCCCTGACGAACGAGACCATCCGGGGAGTATCCGCGCCCGGCCGGCTGAGCACCAGAGGGGAAGCAGGGGGGGAAGCGCGCCGGGGGAAGCGCACCAGGGAAAGATCGCCGGGGGAAGCGCGCGGCCCCGGATCGCGCCTCCGCACGCGGCCCGCCGCCCCGCGGTCAGCCCGGAACGGGAAGCAGGCTCTGGACCTCCCACGCGGTCTGCCGGTCGGTGCCGTGAACGAGGTGCACGACCTCCTCGCGTTTGAGCGGGATCAGGGTCGCGCGGTCGAGCCACCACAGGGTTTCCGTCGCCACGTCGGGGCGGTCGGGCGGGCCATGCCGCTCGACCCGCAGCAGGATGGTGCGGCGCTCGACGTGGTGGTCGAGCCGCAGGGACGGGTTGCCGAGATGGCTGATGGTTGCGGCGTGCCACAGGCTGAGCCGGGTCGGGCGGCGCAGCGGGAAATCCGCGGTGGTTCCCACCGGTCCGGTGAGCACGCGGCGGATCGCCGCGCGTTCGGCGTCGGTGCCTTCGTGGAAGCGGCCGTCGCCCCAGAAGCCGAGGAAATACCGGTAGGTGCGGCCGTTGATCCGGCGCAGGCAGACAGCCGGGTCGTGCGGTTCGGCGCCTTCGAAGACGACCGTCATGCCGGTGTTCAGGGTGGCCGTCACGCCGGACGGGCAGGGCGGGATGACCGCGAGCCCGGCGACCCCGCCGGCCGGCGGGCGCGGGGGCGTCGGCAGGGAGCCGGCCTGGCAGGCGGCCAGC
>JAGWSV010000162.1 GCA_028869315.1 Rhodospirillales bacterium | reverse complement strand
TCGCGATGGCGTCCAATATCGGCTCGGTCGCGACCATCACCGGCAATCCGCAGAACATGCTGATCGGCGGATTCTCCGGCATTCCGTATGCAAGGTTCGCGGGCGCGATGGCGCCGGTGGCGCTGGCGGGGCTGCTGGTCGCGGGCGGGATGATCGCGCTGCTGCACCGCGCCGAGTTCGCCGCCGGCCCGCCGCTTCCGCCGCGGCCGGTGCGGGTGCGTGCCAACCGGGTGCTGGTGCTGCGCTCGCTGCTGGCGACCGGGGCGGTGATCGTGCTGTTCTTCGCCGGCCAGGCGCCGGCCAAGGCGGCGGTGGTGGTGGGGGCGCTGCTGCTGCTCACCCGGCGGGTGAAAAGCGCGCGCATCTACGCCGAGATCGACTGGTCGCTGCTGCTGATGTTCGCCGGCCTGTTCGTGATCGTCGCCGGCGCCGAGCAGCGGCTGCTCACGCCCGATATCGTCGCCGCCGTCGGCCGGCTGCACCTGGAACGGATACCGCTGCTGACCGGGCTGACCGCGCTGCTGTCCAACCTCGTCAGCAACGTGCCGGCGGTGCTGGTGCTGCGGCCGTTCGTGACCGCCCTCGCCTCGCCCGGCCGCGCCTGGCTGGTGGTGGCGATGGCCGCGACCCTGGCCGGCAACTTTACCCTTCTCGGCTCGATCGCCAATCTGATCGTGGCCGAAAAGGCGGCGCAGCGCGGGGTGACGATCGGATTCCGCGCCTATTTCCTGGTCGGCGCGCCGGTCACGGTCATCACCCTGGCGATCGGCGCGCTCTGGCTGGGGCGCTAGGGGTCCGATGCCGACACCGGCTTCAGGCCGTTGGCTGCATCGGTCCATCAGATCAAGCGACTGCTCTGATCTCATGCTGAATCTTCCGATTGTGTCAGAGTACTCGGCTGTCTTGTGCCTGCCATGGCGGGGATTCGCCGGCTGATCCGCGCAACCCGCTTTTGGCGGCCACGGCGTGGCCATCGCCTGCGCACCGATCCCGGCTTCACGTCGGCCTGCTTCCGGCTGCATCGCCCGGGTGATCTCGCACCGGTGGTGGCGGGGAAGGCGACGTCGCGCGGCGAAAAATCGCCGGGTGTTTTTCCGCTGGCCGCCGCCGGCCGGCGGGTGATACGACGATTCCGGTTTCACGCAACCAAGAGGGCAACGATGGCCGGAGACGACGAGAAGCACGCCTGGGTGGCGCGCGTGCTGGGCGTGAGCGTGCCGGTAGCGGACGAGACGCCCGCCGAGGGGCCGATATTGCCGGTGTGGCTCGACGCCAAGGACCGCGTGGACGGCGCGATCGGCAAGCTGCAATCCGCGCTGCGCGGTTTCAAGGACCCCGATCTCGATCGCATCGCCGAGATGGGGCTGAACGGCGTCACCGGCCGGGCGAGCGTCGGGCTGATGGTGGCCCTGCGCGAGGCGGACGCCCCCGGGGCGGGCGACGGGCAGCGGCGTAAGCTCGCCGACGCGGTGGCCACGTATCGCGCGTTTCTGACCGAATCGCCGGTGGTCAAGCTGATCGACGACAACCCGTTCGGGGTGAGCGTGGCGGTGGCGGCGACCCTGGGCGGGGCGCTCGATGCGATCGAGCGCCGGCTGGCGGCATAACCGGAAGCGAAGCGGAGACATCAGGCCATGTCCGAGACGAAAACGCCGGTGCTGACCGACAAGCAGCGTGCCTGGGCGAATGCGTTCCTGCGCGTTCTGGGCGGGACCGGGGAGGTGACGGCGAAGACCGCGCCGCAGCTGAAGAAGGGCAAGACGAAGACGCCGCCGAAGCCGGAGCTGGGCGGCAAGCTCGGCGAGAAGGAGCAGGCGGTCGGCGAGGGCGTGCGGCAGGCGCGCGAGAAGCTCGTCGGCAAGGGCGAGGATGTCAGCCGCAAGACGACTTTCGGGCGCAGCGGCGACAAGGGCTTCAAGACCGGCGTCGTCGCCGAGGTGGACAAGCTGATGGAAGCGGTCGATCGCCAGCTTGAGCGCGGCGGGCAGGTGAATGAGGATTCGGTTCCCGGGCTAAGGGAGCTGCGCAACAAGCTCGTCGGGGAGCAGACCAGGTACCGCGAGGGCATCAAGGGCGAGAAGGACGAGGCGAAGCGGGCACAGCGGCAGAAGAAGGTGGAGGCGATCCAGAGCCGGCTCGACGGGCTGGATAATCTGATCCAGGCAAGCGGCAAGCAGGTTTCCGAGCGCGAGCAGGCGGTCAAGGACATGACCCTGGAAGAGCGTGCGAAGGCGCTCGAGACCAACCCGGAGATGATGCAGGCGATCGTCCAAGCCAAGCCGCCGCCGCACGCGATTGCCGACATTCTCCTGGCGATGTCGGTCACGGGCTCGGCCATCGACCGGATGATAAAGACGCTCGTCGACACGCATGGCGGCGACGCTGCTTATATCGAGACGATCTGCGAGCGGGTGGTGGGCGACGTGGTGGCCAAAACCAGCCAGGTCAGTACCTTCCTGCGGACGAACTCGGCCGCGACCAAGCTGACGAAGGTGTATGCGGAAACCGGCGGGGGCAAGGAGCTGTTGGATGATCTGGAGAAGGACGCCAAGATCTGGCTGACGCCGAGCCGCAAGATCGAGATCGATCCGACGAAGGAGAAGGACCCGGAGGCACGCAAGGAGTCACTCACCTCTCTGGCGAACTACTTGCGCGCCCTGTTCCGCAAGCTGATCGGCAGCACCGTGGCGCGCGAGATCGCCATCACCGCCTCCATGATCGCGGCGGGGGCGCGTAAGGTCGGCGCCGATCCCGCGGTGATGGTCGGCGGGCACGTATTCCTGCGCGTGATCACGCCGAAGCTCGCAACCCTGGACGGGCTCGATACCAACCAGAAGCGCGCGATGGTGCTCGCCACCAAGGCGTTGCAGAACGCCTCCAACGGCGTGGCGGTCGCCAAGGACAGCAAGGAGCCGTTCATGCGCGACTTCGCCGAGGTGATCGAGGAGCATCTGGGCGATCTTCAAGCCTGGTTCCTCGACATCGCGGAACAGGGCGACAAGCTGCGCGGCATCGACGACATGGACCAGGAAGTCTCGATGGGCGGCGTCACCCGACGCGACGTGCTCATCATGAATCTGGAAAATTCCAGCCTCAAGCTCGATGACTACTTCGCCGCGCCGAGCGAGGGCGACAAGCAAGGGATCAAGCCGCTCTATCCCGATACCCGCATCGGCGCGCTGATCCTGAGCGCCGGGTCGCTGAAGCCCGAACCCCAGGGCATGCAGCTGCCGGTCACGCCGTTGCAGAAGCAGAGCCACGCCAAGCTGGTCGAGCGCACGCGGCGCGACGTGATCAAGCAGGTGGTGCAGAAGCTGAAGACCGAGAAGCCGGGCAAGGACGAGGACGAGCAATAGGGCGCCGCGCTCGCGATGCGGCGCGCGCGCCTGCCGATCTTGTTTACGTCATGGCAGGGATTCGCCGGCCGTTCCGCCGAGCGGCGCTGACGCACCGGTTCGCGACCGGGTCAAGCCGACCCGGTCGCGAACCGAAACGTGCGGCCTGGCCGCGCGCGTCGCGGCGTCCGCCGATCCCGCTTCAGCGCGTGCCGTAGGCAACCGCGGAAAGGCTGTTATAGGGCGACCCGCGCACCAGTTTCGTGCTGACCACGAGATAGACCAGCACCTGCTTCTGCCGGTCGACCAGGCGCCAGACGCGCAGCGCCTTGAACAGCGGCGCGGCGGCGGCGGTGAAGACAAGCTGCTTCTTCGGCAGGCCGGGCGGGATGGCGATCGGCCCGGTCTGGCGGCAGGCGATGGAGAAGCGGGAGGGATCGGTGGCCAGCCCGACCATGCCGCTGACCCCGCCCGTTTCGGCGCGGGAAACGTAGCAGGAGACGCCGGCGATGGCGGGGTCGTCGTAGCGCTCCACGACGATCTTGTCGTCCGGGCCGAGCCAGCGGAAATTGGTGTTGACGGCGCCGACGACGGTGCGGGCCGCGGCCGGGCGGGCAGCGAGGAGCGGGATGAGGAGACACGCGGCGAGGAGGAGGAGATAGCGGCGGCGCATGGGGGCTGAGGGTCTCCTTCGGGACAGCCGGGCGGGGCGGCCGAAGGGCACCATGGGGCCGGGATCGGGTCAACCGGTTGGCATCCGGGCGCATCGCGGCGGGGCGCCGGGGAGGCGCCCCGCCGTTCGGCTATTCGCCCGGATCCTGATCCTGATCGGCGTTCATCACCGCGTAGAGCCGATCCATCTCGGTGTCGAAGGCGGCCCAGAGCGCCGCGCCTTCTTCGGAGGGAAGCGCATCGGTGCCGAATCGGAAGGCGTTGTCCTCGCGGATGATCGCCAGCGTGTCGGGCCACGGCATCGCGGTCGCGGCCTTCACCAGCGCCAGGGTGGCGTGCAACCGCGCCCGGATCACCGCCGCCACCGCATCGCTCGGGGGTCGGCGGTTGCGGGCAGGGCGGCAAAAAGATCGGCTTGGGCGGACGACATTCTTGAGCTTCTAGCACCGCATCGGCGAGTCGGGCGAGGCTTGCCCGGGCCGGCGGCGTGCCGCATCATGCTGTCGTGACCTGGCGCCAGGAGAGATCGCCCGAGCTCGTGCGCGCCATGGCAGGCCGGCCGCGGCACGAAGCCTTGCGTGGCCATGTCACCGAACTGCTGCGCTCGGGCTTCGGGGCTTCCTACGAGGATATCGCGCACGAGGTGTAACTGCTCGACAACAGCGGGCGGATCGACACGCTCTGGGGTGCGACAGTCATCGAGCTGAAGTCTGACCTCCGCCGCGAAATCGACGACGTGGCGGGGCGCATGCCGGACTATCTCGCCGACGCCGCCGCCCGTGTGCGCGCGACCCGTCCCGTCACAGGCCTTGCCACCGACGGCGCGACATTCATCGCCTACGGCCTTCGCGACGGCGCGCTGCACGAACTTGCCCGCTACGCCACTGATCCTGACCGTCCGGACGAGCTTCTCGCCTGGCTGGAGCTTCTGCTCTCGGAACGCCCGGACCTCCTGCCGGAGCCCCGCGCGGTCGCCCAGGCATTCGGTCGCGGCAGCCTGACCTTCGCCCGGGCGCGCCTCGTCCTGGAAACGCTCTGGGCCGAGTTGCACGACGACCCCGAAATCCGCCTCAAACGGGAGTTGTGGGACGGCTTGCTGCGCGAAGCCTATGGCGAGGAGGTCGGCGGAGACTCGCTGTTTCTTCAGCACAGCTACCTCGCCTTCGTCGTCAAGGCGATCGCGGCCCGCGTGCTCGACCTGCCGGTCGATGATCCCGCCGCCTTGCTGTCCGGACGGGCACTTGCAGACGAAGGTATCCTGGGTGCCGTCGAGCTTGGCGATCTGGTCCTGGACCGGCCCGCCCGGCTGACCGTGCCGGTGTTCCTGGGCGATGGAATGCAATGGAACCTGCGCCGCTACCTCGATCGGGCGGATGTGCTGGTGGATGTGCCCGGCGAGCAGCCGCTGCAGATCCCGACCGATTTCGCCGAGGACCAGGCTGTGTTCGAGCAGGCCCTGGACGCGCTGAACCAGGGCCTGCACGACGACTCCGCCCCGGCCACGGTCGGGCAGCGACTGCGCCAGATCGCCGGCGCGGCGCCGGCCGCGGCGGATGCGCTGGCCGCCACGTTCGCCCATCTTCAGGCGCTTTACCGCGCCGGGCGCAACGGCATCTGGACCTTCGTGTTCCGCAACCTCGTGCGCCCGGTCTGGCTGTCGCGGCCGGAACAGCGCGCCGACGTGCTGGTCGGCAATCCGCCCTGGATCGTCTACCGCCACTTGAGCCCGGCGATGAAGGAGCGGTTGCGCGACGGCCTGACCGAATACGGCCTGTGGGTCGGCGGCAATCTCGCGACGCAGCAGGACATGTGTGCACTGTTCTGGGCCCGCGGCGCGGAACGCTACCTGGCACCGGGTGGACGGATCGGCTTCGTGCTGCCCTACGCGGTGCTGAACGCGCCGGTCTTTGCCGCCTTGCGCGCCGGACGGCTGAATCGGGTCCAGGTCGGCATCACCGGCGCCTGGGCGCTGGAGCGGGTTTGGCCGATCTTCGGCGCCCAATCCGGCAGCAGCACCACCAGTACCTGCGTGCTGTTCGGGCGGCGCGACGACGCCAACGATCCACCCGCGGAGATCGACCGCTGGGTAGGCCATCTGACGCATCGAGATGCGAACGAGGCCGAGGCTGTGCGCGTGCTGAGCCGAAGCCAAGCGCCCTGGCCGCGGCCCAGGACGCTGATCGGCGCGTCGGTCTACCGTGCGCGCTTCCGCGACGGCGCGACCATTTATCCGCGCCGCTTCTTCATCGTCGACCCCGAACCGACGGGCCGTCTGGGCGGCCGGCGCGATGCGCCGCGCATGCACGGCCGGGCCGGCGCGCTCGACAAACGGCCGTGGAGCAGCGTGGAGCCACCGCGCGGCCCGGTGGAAAGGCAGTTCCTTCGCCAACTCGCGCTCGGCGAGACGGTGGCACCGTTCCGGCTTCTGGACACGGTGACAGCGGTGACCCCACTGGACCGAGCCACGCTGCTCGACGCCGACGCCGCGCGCGACGCGGGCTACCGTCATCTGGCCGCGTGGCTGGGCGATGCCGAAGCAAAATGGGCCGAGCACTGCAACAAGGGTGCGGACGGCCAGCCGCGCATGACCTTGCGGCAGCAGATTGATCACATGAGAAAGCTGTCGGTTCAGGCCGGGCCGCCTGCGATCCGTGTCCTCTACACGAAGGCAGGCACCCGCCTCAGCGCCGCCACGATCCTCGGCGGCGGCACGCTGGTGGACCACAAGGCCCATTGGGCAACGGCGCGCTCGAAGGAGGAGGCGGCCTTCCTGCTCGCCGTCCTCAACAGCGCCGCCGTGCTGGGCAAGATCAGCGATCTTCAATCGTACGGCCAGCGTGACAAGCGCGACTTCGACAATCTCGTCTGGACCTAGCCGATCCCTGAATACGACGACGCCGACCCGCTGCACCGCGACCTCGCTGCGGCCGCCGCGCACGCGGAGGAAATCGCCGCCACCGTGCCGCTGGCCGAAACCCGGCACTTCACCGCCAAGCGCCGCGCCATTCGTGCCGCCCTGGCCGAGGACGGCATCGCCGCGGAGATGGAAGCCCTGGTGGACGCGCTGCTGCCGCCGTAGCGGCGATCGTTCCGGTTATTTGTTTCAACTTGCTGCCAAGCAGCCGCCGGCGCTCCGTGCCGCTGACGGTTCGCGCCGGTCCGCCGCGGAGCGCCGCTCTCCGATGACACGCCGGACCTGCGCGCCAGCGCCACGTGACCACAGGCTCGCATCCGCCCGGTATCCACGACACCCCCGCGGCCCAACCCTTCCGCCCCGAACGGGCTCCATGCCAGGATCGCTCCCACCCCCTCTCCCGGCCACCGCCCCCACCCAGGCCCCGCGCAATGACCGAACCCGACGCCCCGGACCTCCCTCCCCCGCTCGCAGACCGCGCCTGCGGCGGCTGCACCGTCTGCTGCGTCGCGCTGACGATCGAGGACAAGGATCTGCAGAAGGTCCAGGGCTATCGCTGTCCGCACATGAAAACCGGCCAGGGCTGCGGCATCTACGACACCCGTCCCGGCACCTGCCGGGAGTTCTATTGCGGCTGGCGGCAACTGAAATGGGTGCGCGGCGGGCTGCGCCCCGACGTCTCCGGCGTCCTGTTCCAGCTCCGGCGCGACCTGTCGGCGGCGATCGGCGCGCAACGGATCGCGGTCAGCGTCACCCTGCTCACCCGCGCCGCGCTGCAGGCCGAGGGGCTGGCGGAATCCATCGCCGCCGGCGTAGCGGCCGGGGTGCCGGTGTTTCTCGTCGTTCCCGGCCCGCCCGGCTACACCTCCGCCCAGGCGCAGATCAACGACCATGTCCACGAAGCGGTCCGCACCAGGGACAAGGCCGGCCTGCTCCGCATCCTGGCGGAGATGTACCGGGAAGCCCGGCGGGGGGACTTCCGGCGCATCGTGATCGAACCGAACCCGGATGGGGGCGGCGTCAAGGCCAAGGTCGCGCCGCGGGTCGCGCCGAGGGGCGCGAAGAGGGTCACGACGGGGGGCGCGACGGCGGTCCGGAAAACATGACGGCGCCGGCTGGTTAACGAACCCTTTCCCGAACCCGTACGCTTCAGGCCGCCGCGCCGCGCGCAACCGTACGGTTCGGCCCGGCGAACCCGCCGGCTCCAAGTCCGCCTCAGCCGCCGGCCCCTGCCTGCCCTTTGCCGCCCGTCAGCGCCAGCACCGTCTCCAGCCGGTCGGCCTCCGCCGCCGGCTTGTCGCGCCGCAGCCGGCTGATGCGCGGGAAGCGCAGCGCCACCCCGGATTTGTGCCGCGCCGAGGCCTGGGCGGAATCGAACGCCACCTCCAGCACCAGCGCCTTCTCGACCTCCCGCACCGGGCCGAAACGGCCGATCGTGTGCGCTCGGATCCACTGGTCCAGCCAGCGCAACTCATTGTCCGTAAAGCCAAAATAGGCCTTGCCCACGGGCACCAGCGCGGCCCCGTCCCAAACCCCGAACGTATAGTCGGAGTAGGAGCCGCCACGCTTGCCGTGGCCGCGCTGGGCATACATCAGCACCGCGTCGATCCGCCGCGGCTCGTGCTTCCATTTCCACCACAGCCCGCGCGGCCGGCCGGCGAAATAGGCGCTGTCGCGGCGCTTCAGCATCAGCCCCTCGCTGCCCGCCGCCACGCCCTCCGCCCGCAGCCGCGCCAGCCCGGCGGGGTCGGCGAAGGCCAGCAGCGGCGAGAGATCCATCGCCGCCGGCGCGGCGCGGGCGAACCACGCCTCCAGCCGCGCCCGCCTGGCATCAAAGGGCAAGGCGCGCAGGTCCTCGGCGCCGTCGAACAGCAGATCATACAGCCGTACGCCGACCGGATGGCTGCGGCGCAGCGCGGCGCCGGGGGAGAGCCGGTTCAGCCGCCGCTGCAGGGCCGAAAACGGCGCCACCGCGCCCAATCCCGCGTCCCGCGCGCCGCTGCCGGACGCGTCCGGCGGTGCGGCGAGCGCCAGCAACTCGCCGTCCAGCACCGCGTGGAACGTCATCGCCGCCAGGATTTCGGGGAAGGCGGCGGAGATGTCGTCGGCGCCGCGGGAAAACAGCCGCCGGCCGGCCGGCGTGGCCACCAGTTGCACGCGGATGCCGTCCCATTTCCACTCCGCCCGGTAGGCATCGGGGTCCAGGGCGGCGACCTCCGCCGCGGTGATCGGGTGCGCCAGCATGGGCGGGCGGAACAGCGGCGCGCCGGCCGGATCGGGGCGCGGGGCGCGGCCTTCGGCCCAGGCGAACAGGGCGCCGTAGGGCGGTTCCAGCCCGTGCCAGACCTCTTCCACCGCGGCCGGGTCGAGCCCGCCCCAGGCCGCCACCGCGCGCCGCGCCAGCCGGCCGGAGATGCCGGCGCGCAGCCCGCCGGTGACCAGCTTCAGCAGCGCGTAGCGCACCGGCGCCTCCGCCGCGTCCAGCCAGCCGGCGAGCAGGTCGGGCAGCCCGGACCGCGGGGTCGCGGCGAGCGCGCCCACCACCTCCGACAAGGCCGGCGGGGCGGCGCCGCCCGGCCGCGCCGGCCAGAGCAGGGCGGCGGTTTCCGCCAGATCGCCGACATAGTCGTAGGACAGCGCGAACAGAACCGGGTCGGTGCGGGCCGCGATCAGCGTGCGGATCAGGCTGGCGCCGACCGCAGGCAGGCGCAGCCCGCCGGCCAGCGCGGCCAGGCCGAAGCCGCGGTCCGGGTCCGGCACGGTGGCGAAATACCGCCCGAGCAGGGCGATGCGCGCATCCCGCCCCGGGGTGAAGGCCAGGCGTTCCAGAAGGGTGGCGAAGGCCTGCATCGACTGTCGTGGCTCGGGGGCGCGGCGGTGCGGCGCAACGGGGCGGGCTACCGCGCGCCGCGCGCGTCGGGGATGGCCCCGGGTGGCCGCACGGCCAGGGATCGCACCTGGCCGGGCGCCACGCCGAACACGGCGCGCAATGCCGCCCCGAAGGCCGAGCTGCCTCGGTAGCCGACCGCGGCGGCGGCCCGCGCGGGTGGCGTGCCGGCATGCAGCAGCACCAGCGCCTCGGTCAGGCGCAACTGCCGCCGCCAGTCGCGGAAACTCATGCCGGTCTCGCGGCGGAACAGCCGCGCCAAGGTACGGGCGGAGGCGCCGGCGGCGGCGGCGAAGGCGTCGAGGTCGCGCGGATCGTCCGGCCGCGCCGCCAGCGCCTCGGTGACCCGGCGGAGCCGCTGGTCGCGCGGCGCGGGCAGGCCGAGCGGCAGGCTCGCGGCGCGGGCGATCTCGTCCTGCATCAGTGCGGCGAGATGCACGCCGCGGCCGTGCAGGTCCCATTCCGGCGGCTCGGCGCAGGCGGCGTCGATCAGCGCCCGCAGCAGCGGCGACAGCGCGATCACCGCCACCTGCGGCGGCGCCGCGCGGGCCGCGTCCGCGCGCAGGAACAGCGCCCGCATCGCCACCGCCCCGTCCATCCGCACCGCATGCGCCACCCGGGCGGGCACGTAGAGCCCGGCACCGGGCGGCACGACGTAGCCGGCGGCATCCGTCTGCACCCGCAGCACCCCGCGCACCGCCGACAGCAGTTGCGCGCGCAGATGCGCGTGCCGGCCGGTGTCGTCGGCCGCCGCGAACTCCCGCGCATAGCCGACGATCGGCCGGTCCGCCTGCTCATGCGTCAGGGTCCGCGGGGAGCGCGGCGGCGGGGGTTGTCCGATCGGCGAGAAGGATTGTCCGAACATCGCGTGCCGGACAGCTTAGGTTGTTTCAGCGCGACCGCAAAGCCGCGCCCGCCGGCGTCCCGACGGCACGCAACGCCCAGCAGCAGCGATGGCCCGCATGACCGCCAGATCCCGTTCCCCCCTGCTCTCCCCGGGCCTGCTCTCCCCGGGCCTGCTCTCCCCGGGCCTGTTCCCTCCGGGCCGCCGCGAGATCGTCCTGATCAATTCGGCGCACTGCCTCACGCACTACTCCCTGCTGATCCTGCCGACCGCGGCGCTGGTGATGGCGGTGCCGGGCGGGCGGTTCGGCGCCGCCTATGGGTCGATCCTGACCCTCGCGACCGGCATGTTCATCCTCTACGGCGCCGGCTCGCTGCCGCAGGGCTTCCTGGCCGGGCGGTTCGGGCGCAAGCCACTGATGGGCGCGTTCTTCTTCGGCACCGGCCTGTGCCTGGCCGCGGCCGGGCTGGCGCAGACGCGGCTGGAACTGGCGCTCGCGCTGGCCGCGGCGGGGCTGTTCGCCTCCATCTACCACCCGATCGGCACCGCCATGCTGGTGGACGCGGCCGGCGACACGCCGGGCCGGTCGATCGGGCTGAACGGGGTGTTCGGCAATCTCGGCGTCGCCTTCGCCCCGGTGGCGACCGCCCTGCTCACCGAGGCCATCGGCTGGCGCGCCGCCTTCCTCGGCCCCGGCCTGGTGGCGGTCGCGCTGGGCGCCGCCTGGCTCGGCGTGCCGGTGATCGAGGGCTCGGCCCGGCCCGGCGCGAAGCCGTTTCCGGTCATCCCGCGCCACCTGGTGCGCCGGGCGGTGGTGGTGCTGCTGTTGATCGCCGTCGTCTCCGGCCTGGTGTTCAACGCCTTCACCCTGCTGCTGCCGAAGCTGATGCACGACCGGCTGGCCACCAGCCCCGGGCTGCTGCCGCTGATCGGCGTCGCCGCCTTCGGGGTGACGGTGTGCGGCGCGCTGACCCAGTTCACCGTCGGGCGGCTGATCGACCGCACCACGTTGAAGCGGGTGTTCCTGCCGCTCGGCCTCGTGCTGGCGCCCGGGCTGGCGGCGCTGTCGGTGGCCGCGGGCTGGCTCGTGCTGCCGGTGGCCGGGGTGGTCGCGGCGGTGATCTTCGGCCAGGTGACGGTGAACGAGACGATCACCGCGCGCTACATCTCCCCCGCGTTGCGAGCGCAGATGTATTCGGTGCGGTTCTTCGTGGGCTTCCTGGGCGCCGGCATCGCGCCGCCGCTGGTGGGGCTGATCCAGCAATGGACGGGCCGGATGGGTCCGGTGATCGGCCTGCTCGCGGTGGCCGCGCTGGTCACCCTGGCCTGCGCGCTGTCCTTTCCCGACCGCAAGGAGGAGCTGCGGCCGGAGCTGTGGGCGGCGGCGCAACCGGCGGAATGATGCCGACCGGGGCGGTATCGGGCCAGTCGGGCAGCACGGCCAGGGAGGCGCCGCCTTCCTGGACCCCTCGGGGCGGCGACCGCGTCAGGGCCCGTTCGACAACTATCGAATCGATCAGCGATGTCGAACGGGCCCTAAGGTTTCGTTTTGATCGGCATCTTTGTCGGCGTGCTGACGCACTTATTGGCCGACGATGCCTCAGCGTCGTTCGGGGAACAGGCCGAGCAGTCCTTCGGCGGTGGCCGGGCAGCGCCCGCGCTCGGTGATCAGCCCGGTGACCAGCCGCGCCGGCGTCACGTCGAAGGCCGGGTTGGCGGCGGCGCTGCCATCGGGGATCACCCGGATCGTCATCACCGCGCCGGCTTCGGTGCGGCCGGTCAGGGTGGCGACCTCGGCGGCGGCGCGTTCCTCGATCGGAATTTCGGCGACGCCGTCGGCGAGGGTCCAGTCGATGGTGCTGGAAGGAACCGCGACCCAGAACGGCACGCCGGTGTCCTTCGCCGCCAGCGCCTTGAGGTAGGTGCCGATCTTGTTGGCGACGTCGCCGGTGCGGGTAACGCGGTCGGCGCCGACGATCGCCAGGTCCACCTGGCCGTGCTGCATCAGATGCCCGCCGGCGTTGTCGGCGATCACGGTATGGGGAACCCCGTGCTTGCCGAGCTCATAGGCGGTGAGCGACGCGCCCTGGTTGCGCGGGCGGGTCTCGTCCACCCAGACATGCACCGGAATGCCGGCGTTGTGGGCGGCGTAGATCGGCGCGATGGCGGTGCCCCAGTCCACGGTCGCGAGCCAGCCGGCGTTGCAATGGGTGAGCACGTTGACCGGTCCGGCCGGGCGGCCGGGGCGGGCGGCGGCGGTCTCGATCAGCGTCTGGCCGTGGCGGCCGATCGCCGCGTTCTGCGCCGCGTCCTCGTCGGCGATGCGGGCGGCTTCGTCATAGGCGCCGGCCAGGCGCGCGCCGGGCGCCGCCGGGCGCAGCCGGGCCAGCATGCGATCGAGCGCCCAGCGCAGATTCACCGCGGTCGGCCGTGTGGCGGCGAGGGTCGTGGCGGCCCGCTCCAGCGCCGCGTCCGCCGGGTCCGCGCGCAGCGCGAGGCACAGCCCGTAGGCCGCGGTGGCGCCGATCAGCGGCGCGCCGCGCACCAGCATGGCGCGGATCGCGTGCGCCGCGTCGTCCAGGGTGGTGAGGCGAAGGATCTCCAGCGCCCAGGGCAGCCGCGTCTGGTCGATGATGCGAACGGACCAGCGGTCCTCCGGATCGACCCAGATGGTGCGATAGGCGTGGCCGTCGATCTGCATGGGATGTCGTCTCCGGGTCGTGTGCCGGGGGCATCCTACCGCCCGCCTCTCCCGCCTGTCTGCATGGGGCCCGTCTGCGTCGTCAGGTCCCGAAGCGCCGGCGGTGTCGGCGGTGCCCTGGACCAGGAGACAGGTCCGGATGGCGATGAACGTCGAAGCCGCGGTCGGCCGCGCGGTCCGGGCGGCGCGGTTTAGGCGGCGCCGTCGACGGTGACCGTGCCGCCATCGGCGCCGCTGTTTCCGCCGCGCTGCCCGTAGACATAAGGATCGAACGCCGGACCGCGAGCCGGGCCCTGAAACCTGGCCGCGATCGGGTGGCGGACGTGTCGGGCAAGCGCTGCCTGCGGGCGGCGCAAGCGGGGCCGCGCACGCCGCCCCGGCCGGGCACCACGCCCGACGTCCGGTTGGCCGAGTACGTGACCGAGACGCCGGAGGCGCGCGCGTTGCTGTCAGGGAGCGCACGTCAGGCAGGGCGCCGGCGCCCGGCGATCCCCTCAGAAGAACCCGACCGGCGCGTCCGTCCCGTGCTCCGCCAAATGGCTGGCCCGATAGGCTTCGGCATCGGTGAGCCGATGGCCCAGCATGTCCGCGCCCACTTGCACCACCACCGAGAGCATTTCCTGGGTGCCCGGCGCGAGCATGATCGGCGTTTCAGGGCGCGCCAACCCGATCGCCTCCGTCGCGTCCGCCAGCGCCGGCGCGAACCCGAGCCCGGAGGCGGTCTCCTGGTCCGGCGCCCCCATCGCGAAGCACCTGCGGATGAGCGCCAGGTCGGATGCCGAAAAGATCAATGTGGACATTCCTCCCTCCCCTCTGTGCCATCGATACGGATGGAACCACCTTGGGGCGAAAATGTCACATCAAAAGATTTAGTGCGGAGGGAAACCGCAGCTCGAATCACAATATTGTCAATTGCACCCTTCGCGTGGCCGCGGCGAACGGCGGGATGCCGTCTCGGCCGGCCGCGGCGAGCGGCCGGGGAGCAGGTCGGTGGTGTCCGCCGGCGGGAGGAGACGGAAACCCGATCGGGGCCCGGCGGGGGTTTGCCCGGAATGCGGCAGCCGCGGGAGGCGCGCCGAGCGGGGCAAGCTGAGGGGGCCGGTCCTGCCCGCAGCCGGCGTGCCGAAGCTGTGCGCGTGCGGACGGCCGGCGGGTCCTGGCGGGCCCCGATCGGATGCCGGCAAAGCGGCGACGCGATCGCCGGCAACGGAACACGTCCCCGACCCGGCAGTGTGGCCTTCCGGTCCCTGAGATGCGGGGGCGTTTCACGGGCGGGCCGCCGGATCAACCTGCCGCTCACGGTTAAGTATTTATGACAACGTTATATCCTGGTGAGCCCGGCGGGACACGAACCCATGACACCAGGATTAAACGTCTCGTACTCTACCAACTGAGCTGCGGGTTCGCCGGGTCGCCGTGACCTGCACCGGCGGCCCAGGGTCAACGAACCCGCCATCGGGGCCGGCCATGGCGGCCAGAGTGCCGGATTTGCTGCGGCGGAGCCGATCGTCGCGCCACTCCGCCCTCCGGCAGGCCTGGGATCGGGTATCCCGCCGTCGCTCGGCGGCGGATAGGCCGCCCTATCCGGGAAATCTCGGTTAAAACGAGCTCGACCCTGTTTACTGACGCAAACGATTGTGTTATGAGACGGTCCGGGATAAAAAATGGCTCAAAGAGGCCTGATCTCGGTTTTTGATACCGCCGCAGGGCTGGATGGGAGAGTGTGATGCAAAACGGGCACGTGAGTCGCCTGGCAGGGCTGGTCGCGTTGGCGCTTGTTGGCTCAACCGGCGCAGCGTTCGCGACGACCTATGATTTCAGTTACGCGTTCGCTGGAGATGGCTCGGGCCATACCGTTACCGGTTCGTTCACCGGGACCGGCACGTCGCTCAATGACATCACGGTGACCGGCGTCCTGAGCATGTCAATCGATGGAGCGGCAATAACGGGACCATTCTATTTCACCCATTATTCCCCTTCGACTACAGCCCCCACCAACGATCCTTCGCAAACCGCGGTTTTGGCGAGCGGGGCCACTGTTTCCGCCGATTCCTCGCTGAGCAATTTCGTATTTTCGACATCAAGCACCGCCCCAACGACGCCCGGCCCTGGCGGCGCATTCTTCTATGTGATTCAGCCATGGTACCAAACCGTGTTTGATGCGACCGCACCGCTGGCCTCTTCCTTTCTGTACCCCAATGGAAGCTACATCAACTTTTACAACGGGCAATACGCCCCCGCGAATTTCAGCGTTTCGGTTGCTGCCGCCGTCCCGGAGCCACCGACCTGGGCCGTGATGCTGCTTGGCTTCGCCGGTCTCGGTTTCGCACGTCATCGCGGCCGGAAGAACAACGCAGCCTGAAATAAACGCCCGGCTGACCCGGCCCGCAGCACGGATGGGTCCGATCGCCCGGGCGCGGTCGGCGCATGAGAGCGCCGATCTTCCCTAAACCGGGTGCATCGGTCCCCCCTGGAGCGCGACCCCCGTGGCGTCCATCAGCCATCCGGCTGGCGCCGCGCCGCCGATGCTTGTCCCGTCGAAAACCGGCGGCATCCCTGGGCGCGAATGAGATCCGCACGAACAGGAAGCCGTGCCGGCCGGCGCGGCATGGAGGAACGTCCCAGGTCATGCATCGGGACACGACTGCCGTGCCTTCGGTGGCCTTCCGGTCCCTGACATGCCGGGCGCATCACGGGCAGGCCGCCGGATCGCCCCATCGCCCGCGCTTAAATCTTTGTTCTAACGTGATTTCTTGGTGAGCCCGGTGGGACTCGAACCCACGACCCCAAGATTAAAAGTCTCGTGCTCTACCAACTGAGCTACGGGCTCGCCGGGTCGCCTTGAACCGCACCGGCGCCCCAGGGTCAACCACCGTCCTGGTGGTTTACCCCAGGGCCAGCCATCCGTTGTCCACCCCCGGCCGGCGCGCGGCCCGAACGGGGCGTTCCGGTTCAGCTGTTCTCGTGCGCGGCCACGCGCATGCGCACGATCCGGTCCGGGTCCTGGACCATGCCGTTGGGGCCGTTCCCGCGCTTGATCATGTCGACGAAGTTCATGCCCTGCACCACCTGGCCCCAGATGGTGTACTGGCCGTCCAGGTGCGGCGCCGGGGCGAACATGATGAAGAACTGCGAGTTGGCGCTGTTCGGGTCGGCGCTGCGGGCCATGCCGCAGGTGCCGCGCAGGAAGTGGCGCTCGGTGGTGAACTCCGCCGGCAGGTTGGGCAGCGGCGAGCCGCCGGTGCCGGTGCCGGTGGGATCGCCGCCCTGGGCCATGAAGCCCTCGATCACCCGGTGGAACGGCGTGTTGTCGTAGAACCCCTCGTCCGACAGCGTCTTGATCCGGGCAACCGCCAGCGGCGCGATCGCGGGCAGGCACTCGATCACCACCCGGCCGTATTTCAGGTCCATGTAGATGGTGTTTTCGGGATCGAGCTTCGGTTCGGCGTCTGCGGTCATGGTCTGTCCCAGGCTCAGTGTGGCGACCGCGGAAGCCGCGATCAGGGTGCGTCGGGTCAAGCTCGGTGGGCGGGAAGGCGTCACGGGCATTGCGGCACTCCGGGTCTCAGGCGGCCGGGGCGCGCAGCTTGGCGAGCACCCGGGCCAGGGTCAGCGGCGGCACGAAGGAGGAGATGTCGCCGCCAAGGAGAGCCACCTCCTTGACCAGGCGGGAGGCGATGAACTGGTGCCGTTCGCTCGCCATCAGGAACACGGTCTCGATGCCAGGGTCCATCCGGTAGTTCATGCCGGCCATCTGGAACTCGTAGTCGAAGTCCGAGACCGCACGCAACCCGCGCACGATCATGCTGGCGCCGGTCGCGCGGGCGAACTGCACCAGCAGCCCTTCCATCGGGCGCACCTCGATCACGGTGCCGTTGCGGCTGGCGATGGCGGCGACCTCGGCCTCCACCATCTCCACGCGTTCCTGCAGCGGGAACATCGGGCCCTTGCCGGTGTTGATGGCGACGCCAACCACCAGCCTGTCGAGCAGCCGCGCGGCGCGGCCGATCACGTCCAGGTGCCCGTTGGTCACCGGATCGAACGTGCCGGGGTAGAGCCCGATCCGCCGGTGGCCGCCGCCCGGACTGCCGTCTGCGGTCCGCGCGTCGCCCGCGCTCTGGTTGCGGCCGTCTTCAGCCATCGTTGCCGTTCTCCGTTCCCTCCGGGGCCGGCCGATCGCCGCCGTCGCCCCGCGCGTCATTGTCTTCGGCGCCGTTCATCCCGCCCGGGTCGTCCGGGCCGTCCTCGCTCGGCGGGGCGGCGGCGGCGTCGCCGTCCTCGTCGTTCGCCTGGTCGAGCACGGGGAAGACGCTGGTCACGTGTTCGCCGGCATCGACGCGGAACAGGGTCACCCCCATCGCCTGCCGCCCGGTGATCCGCACCTGGTCGGCCGGCACCCGGATCAGCCGCCCGGCATCGGTGACCAGCATCACGTCGTCGCCCGGGCGAACCGGGAACGTCGCGGCCACCTTGCCGCCATTCCGCTTGCCGAGCGTGATGTTGGCAATCCCCTGCCCGCCGCGGCCGGCGGTGCGGTACTCGTAGGCCGAGCTGCGCTTGCCGAAGCCGCCGGTGGTGACGGTCAGCAGGAATTCCTCCTGCTGCTCCAGCTCGGCGATCCGCTCGGCCTCCAGCGCGACATCGGCCACCGGCTCCTCGTCCGTCTCGGCGGCGGACGCCTCGGCGCTGTCGTCTTCCCCGGCGGCGCGGCGGCGCGCGGCGGTCAGGCGCAGATAGGCGGCGCGCTCCTCGACCGTGGCCTCCACGTGGCGCAGTACCGAAAGGCCCACCACCTCGTCGCCCGCCGCCAGCCGGATGCCGCGCACGCCGGAGCTGTCGCGGCCGGCGAAGACGCGCAGGCTGTCGTCGGTGATCTGGAACCGCAGGCAGCGCCCGTTGCGCGCGGCGAGCATCACGTCGTCGCCCTCCCGGCAGGTGGCGACGCCGATCAGCCGGTCGCCCTCGTCCAGCTTCATCGCGATCAGCCCGCTGGAACGGACGTTGCGGAAATCCGACAGCCGGTTGCGCCGCACGTGGCCCGACGCGGTGCCGAACACGAGGTGCAGGCTGTCCCACAGCGCCTCGTCCTGCGGCAGCGGCAGCACGGCGGTGATCGAATCGCCGCCCAGTTCCGGCAGCAGGTTCACCAGCGCCCGGCCCTTCGCCGCCGGCGCGGCTTCCGGCAGGCGCCAGACCTTCTCGCGGAACGCCTTGCCACCGGAGGAGAAGAACAGCACCCATTGATGCGTGTGCGCGTTGAAGCTGCGGGTGACGATGTCGTCGCCGCGGGTGCCGGCGCCCGTGCGTCCGCGCCCGCCGCGGTTCTGCGCCCGGTAGGTTTCCAGCGGGGTGCGCTTGATGAAGCCCTCGCGGGTGATGGTCACCACCATCTGCCCTGGCTCGATCAGGCTCTCGTCGTCCTGGTCGGCCTCGGCTTCCTCGATCGTGGTCATCCGCGGCGCGGCGAGCAGCGCGCGCGCCGCCGCCAGCTCCTCGCGCATCACCTCCATGCGGCGGATGTGGGAGCCGAGGATCTCCAGCAATTCGCGGATCCGCTCGGCGACGTCGGTCAGTTCCTTCTCGATCTTCTCGCGTTCCAGGCCGGTCAGGCGCTGCAGGCGCAACTCGAGGATGCCTTCGGCCTGGGCGCCGGTCAGCCGCACCGTGTCGTCCGCCGCGATCGCGTTGCCCGGCTCGTCGATCAGCGCCAGCAGCGCGCCGATATTCCCCGCCGGCCAGTCGCGCGCCATCAGCGCCGCCCGGGCGGAGCGCGGATCGGGGCTGGCGCGGATCACCCGGATCACCTCGTCGATATTGGCGACCGCGATGGAGTAGCCGACCAGCAGATGCGCCCGGTCGCGCGCCTTGGTCAGTTCGAAGCGGGAGCGGCGGAGGATCACGTCCTCGCGGAAGGCGACGAAGCAGGCGAGCGCGTCCTTGAGGCCCATCTGCCGCGGCTGGCCGTTGTCCAGCGCCAGCATGTTCACCCCGAAGCCGATCTGCAGCTGGGTGAAGCGGTAGAGCTGGTTCAGCACCACCTCTCCGGTGGCGTCCCGCTTCAGTTCGATCACGAGCCGCATGCCGGAGCGGTCGCTCTCGTCGCGGATTTCGGAGATCCCCTCGATCTGCTTGGCGCGGACCAGTTCGGCCATGCGTTCCTGCAGGGTGACCTTGTTCACCTGGTAGGGAATCTCGGTGACCACGATCGCGAATCGGTCGCGGCGGATCTCCTCGATCGTGGCACGGGCGCGGATCACCAGCGAGCCGCGGCCGGTTTCGAACGCACTGCGGATGCCGCCGCGACCGAGCAGGATGCCGCCGGTCGGGAAATCGGGCCCCGGCACGATACGCAGCAGCGCGTCGAGCGTGATGTCCGGATCGGCGATCAGCGCCAGGGTGGCGTCGATGATCTCGCCCGGATTGTGCGGCGGGATGTTGGTCGCCATCCCCACCGCGATGCCGCCGGCGCCGTTGATCAGCAGGTTGGGGAAGCTCGCCGGCAGGACCTTCGGCTCATGCGCCGATTCGTCGTAGTTCGCCTGGAAATCGACGGTGTCCTTGTCGATGTCGTCGAGCAGCAGCATCGCCGCCTTGGCGAGGCGGGCTTCGGTGTAGCGCATCGCCGCCGGCGGATCGCCGTCGACCGAGCCGAAATTGCCCTGCCCGTCGAT
>JAGWSV010000022.1 GCA_028869315.1 Rhodospirillales bacterium | reverse complement strand
GGCACGCTGGACGTCGAGCTTTGTCCCACCAGCCTGCTTGAGCAGGCGCCCATGTATGCGGCGCTGGCCGCGCGCCTGCCGCGCCCGGCCCGCTGGGTGGTCACGCCGCTGTCGCGCACCCGCCGTACCGCGGAGGCGATCTTCGCGGCCGGCTATCCGCAAGCGGAACTGATGGAGGAACCCGACCTCATCGAGCAGCATCTGGGCGCGTGGCAAGGCCTGCCGCACGCCGAATTGCCGGCCAGGCTGAGCTTGAAACCGCATGCGTTCTGGCCGCTGGGCGGCCACGAGCGTCCACCCGGCGGCGAAAGCATGGCGCAGGTGATCGCGCGGACCGGCGCGGCCCTGGAGGCGCTGGCGGTCCGCCACGTCGGCGAGGATGTCGTCGCGGTCAGCCATGGCGGCACGATCCGGGCGGCCGTGGCCCATGCGCTTGGCATCGGCCCCGACAACGCGCTTCACTTGGCGGTGCAGAACCTGTCACTGACGCGGATGGAACGGCACCCCGATGGCTGGCGGGTGGTCTCGGTCAATGAACTCCCAGGGTATTGAGCAGCCGTAATTCGGGCCGAATCCGCCATCTATGCTAGCGCCTTCGGGGCCGAGTCGGGTCGCAGGCCGGCGTCGCGCCCCCGCAGGTGATGCCGCAGCGGCGCGCGGTGCCGGCCGGGTGCCCATGACGGGCCGGCTGGTTCCATCGCGTGGTTTCGAACGAGGGGTCCGCATGAAACGCTTTCTGGTCGTTGTCGGGTTGAGTCTGTCGGTGCTGGCGTCGGTGGCGCTGGCCCCCGGGGTGGCGCGGGCGCAGGGCAGCGTGCAGGCGCTGGTCGATCGTTCCACCCTGACCCTGCAGGACATGATGGAGCCTGGGGCATCGAGCCGGGCCCAGTCGATGCTGCAGCAGGCTCGGGCGGTGCTGATCTGCCCACGAATCTTCAAGGCCGGCTTCATCTTCGGCGGCTCGGGCGGCGAATGCGTTCTGGTGGCGCGGGCCGCGAACGGCACCTGGTCCTATCCCGCCTTCTTCGGCATCGGCGGCGCGAGCTTCGGCCTGCAGCTTGGGCTGCAGGACAGCGAGGTGGTCATGATGGTGCTGACCAATCACGGGTTGAACGCATTGCTGTCGAGCCATTTCACCTTCGGCGCCGACGCGTCGTCCGTGATCGCGACGACAGGGGGCGGGGTTTCGGGGGCGACGACCACGGCCGCGGGCGCGGATATCGTCGCCTTCGCCAAGTCCAGCGGCGTCTTCGCCGGGCTGTCGCTGGGCGGCACCATTCTCAACTCCCGTCCGACCTGGGACCAGGCGTATTACGGCCGCGTGGTCGACGCACGGCAGATCGTGCAGCAGATGGCGGTGAGCAATCCCGGGGCGGATCCGCTGCGGGCCATGCTGACCCGCTACGGGACCGCGCAAGCGGCGCCGCCGCCGCCGGCCGGCGGGTATGGCGGGACGGCGCCGCCGCCGCCGGGCTATGCGCCGCAGCAATATGCGCCGCAGGGTGCCGGGCAGCCGGGCTATGTGCCCCCGGCCGGGTCGGCGGCGCCGGTGCCGCTGGAGCCGAGCGGCGGCATCCAGCAGCAGACATTGCCGCCGCCCGCCCGCTAGTGGTCCGATGCCGCCGCCGGCTTCAGGCGTTGGCTGAATCGGCCCACCCAATCAAGCTCGTGCTCTGATACCAGCTTGCGGAATGGCTGACTCTTCCAGCCGTTCCGCAAGCTGGTATCGCGCGCCGGGTTGGCGGGGCGGCGGCGCGCCAGAAAAGACCCGATACCAGCCCGCGTTGACCCATCCTTCATGGGTCAACATCAAAGCGGGTTGGTATGACTCATGCCGAATCTTCCGATCGTGTCAGAGCACGGGATCGTGGTCGGGTCCGGCTGATCCGACCACGACCCGCAACGCGGCGTTCGGCCGCGCCATTCGCGCCTTCCGGCCCGCGGTCCGGCGGTCATGCCCGGGCATCGCCTTCCACCTGGGCCGGGGGCAGGGTATGAGATGGGGCTGCATGGTCACGTCCGCCCCGTTCTGGAAGACCAAGGGTCTGGACGAAATGTCCAGCGCCGAGTGGGAATCGCTGTGCGACGGCTGCGGCCGTTGCTGCCTGCACAAGCTGCGCGATGGCGACAGCGAGGCGCTGTCCTTCACCAATGTCGCCTGCCACCTGCTCGATCCGCATTCGTGCCGGTGCGGCGATTACGCCCATCGCAAGCGCCGCGTGCCTGATTGCGTCAGCCTGACGCCGGAGGAAGTGCGTCGGATCGACTGGCTGCCGCCTTCCTGCGCCTATCGGCGTCTGGCCGAAGGCAAGGACCTGGCGTGGTGGCATCCGCTGGTCTCGGGCGATCCCGAGACGGTGCACCTGGCCGGCGTGTCGGTCCGCGACCGGGTGGTCAGCGAGCGGAAAGCCGGGCCATTGGAACATCATCTCGCCGACTGGCCGGGGCGGATGCCTCGCCCCCGGCGGCGGTAGCAAGGGAGATTGGCAGGATGAACGACGCAGTGTTCGGCGGCGTGAACGCGGCGGTACTGACGGCGATGCATGCGGATCTGTCGGTCGACATCGACCGCATGGCCGCGCACTGCCGCTGGCTGCTGGCGCAGGGCTGCAACAACCTGGCGATCCTGGGGACCACCGGGGAAGCCAACAGCCTGGGCATCTCCGAGCGGATCGCGGTGATGGAAGGCCTGGTGGAGCGGGGTATCCCGGCGGCCAGGCTGCTGCCGGGCACCGGCACGACGGCGATCCCCGATACCGTGCTGCTGACCCGCCGCGCCGCCGAACTCGGCTGCCGGGGGGCGCTGCTCCTGCCGCCGTTCTACTACAAGAACCCGTCCGACGACGGGCTGGTGGCGTATTTCTCGGAAGTGATCCAGCGCACGGGCGGCGGCATCAGGATCTACCTCTATCATTTCCCGCAGCAGGCGGTGGTGGGGTTCGGCCTGGACCTGGTTGGCCGGCTGCTCAAGGCATTCCCCGGCGTGGTGAAGGGGATCAAGGACAGCAGCGGCAATTTCGCCAACAGCAAGGCCTATGCCGATCACTTCGCCAGGGACGGGTTCGAGGTCTACGCGGGCGATGACAGCCTGCTGCGGTCCCTGCTGGAATCCGGCGGCGCCGGCTGCATCACCGCCGCCGCCAACGTGAACTGCGCGGTCGGCGCCAAGGTCTATGCGAACTGGGCCAGCCCGAGCGGGGCGGAGGCGCAGGTGATCCTGACCGCCACCCGCAAGGCCGTGACCTCGGTGCCGCTCATCTCCGGGTTGAAGTCGCTGGTCGCGCGGAATACCGGCGATCCGCGCTGGACCAACATCCGCCCGCCGCACCTGAAGCTGACCGCGGCGCAGGAGGCGGCGCTGTTCGCGGCCTTCGACGCGAGCGGGGTGCAACTGGCCCGGGCGGCCTGATGCCGCCGATCCTGCTGACCGGGGCCGCCGGCTTCATCGGCTATCATGTCGCAGAGGCGCTGATCGCGCGCGGGGAGCGGGTGGTCGGCGTCGATTGCGTGAACGACTACTACGATGTGCGCCTGAAGGAAGCGCGGCTGGCCCGGCTGCGGACGCGCAAGGGGTTCGCGTTCCATCGCCTGGATGTCTCGGATCGGGCGGGGATGGCGGCGCTGGCGGCGGCGGAGCCGGAGATCGAGGTGGTCGTGCACCTGGCGGCGCAGGCCGGGGTGCGACACTCCCTGGTCGATCCGTACGCCTATGTGCAGTCGAACGTGATGGGGCACCTGGTGGTGCAGGAGACCGCGCGGCGGCTGGAGCGGCTGCGCCACCTCGTCTACGCCAGCTCCTCCTCGGTGTACGGCGCCAACCGGGCATTGCCGTTTTCCGAACGGGACCCGGTGGATACGCCGCTATCGGTGTATGCCGCGACCAAGCGGGCGGACGAGCTGTTGGCCCATGCGTACGCGCATCTCTATCGCTTGCCGCAGACGGGGCTGCGGTTCTTCACGGTCTATGGGCCCTGGGGGCGGCCGGACATGGCCTATTACAGCTTTGCCCGGGCGATCGTCGCGGGGGAGCCGATCACCGTTTACGATGGCGGGCGCCTGCGGCGTGACTTCACCTATGTCGACGACATCGTCGCCGGGGTGCTGGGCTGTCTGGACAAGCCGCCGGACGGGGCCGCGCCGGCGCGGGTGCTGAACATCGGCAATCACCGCAGCGAGACCGTGAGCACGCTCGTGGCGCTGTTGGAGCGGGCGTTGGGGCGGCCGGCGATCATCCGCGATGCGCCGCGGCCGGAGGCGGATGTGGAGGAGACGTTCGCCGCGGTCGACGCGATCGCGGCGCTGACGGGATTTGCCCCGAGCACGCCGCTGGCCGAGGGGATCGCGCGGTTTGCGGCCTGGTTCCTGGCGTTTCACGGGCTGGCGGCGGGCGGCTTCGAATCCGGTGAAAAAGGGGGTTGACCGTCTGAACGGCGGGGCCTAGACAACGGCCTCCCGCGGCGGCGAGGCTCTTGCAAACGCCCTGCGGTGAGGCTATCTTCCTCGGTCTGCACCGAGGTTGGTGCTCTCAGAGAGAATGGTCGTTGGCGGCCCTGTGCTAAGCGGGGGTGGTGCGGCTTTTTCTGGTTCTTTGAAAATTGCATAGGCTAGGAAGGGATACGTTGGCGGCGCCCTATGGGTTTATTTCTCTGGGAGACTGGGGGGTAGGCTGGTTGGTGGCTGTTTCTGGTAGGTTTAGGTTGTTGAGATCTGGGCTTATTGGTTGC
>JAGWSV010000021.1 GCA_028869315.1 Rhodospirillales bacterium | reverse complement strand
GCTGGCTCCCGGAGTAGGACTCGAACCTACGACCCAGCGGTTAACAGCCGCTTGCTCTACCAACTGAGCTATCCGGGATCAGCGCGGCGCACGCTATAGCCAAGCCTCTCGCGGAACGCAAACGGCGGTTCCCGGCGCCGGCGCTGACGTTCACACCGGGACACGACCCGGCTCGCCCGTTTACTGCGGCGCGTGCCCTGTGGCGGGCAGCAGCACCACTTCCGCCGAAACGCTGGCGCTGACCGTGATCGCTTCCGTCACCGCATGGGGCTGCGGCGCCGCGGCGCGTGCGGCGAGGGCGAAGGTCGGCCGCGGCATCACCTGCGGCGGCGTGCCCAGCTGCACGCTCTGGAACGAGCCGAATCGCAGCCCCAGCACCTTCGCCGCCTGAACCGCGCGGCCGCGCAGGGCATGCAGCGCGTCCTGCATGGCCTGCGCATGCGCCGCCTTCTGCGCTTTGTCCGACAGTTCCCAGGCGAGTGAGCCGAGCGCCAGCCCCTTCTCCTGCAGGCGGCCCACCAGATGCAGCAGCGCCGGCGCGTCATGGGCCCGCAAGATCAGGCCCTGGTTGGCCTGCCAGGTGCCGCCCCCCGGCGAGCCCGGCGGACGTTCCCAGGTGGAATAGCCGGCGGTGTCGATATGCACGCCCGGCACGGCGCGGGCCGCCGCGAGCGCCGCCGCGACGGCGCCGTTCACGGCGGCCTGGGCGAGGGCGGCATTGGGTGCCGTCGCGCTCGCTTGCAGGCTGGCGGTCAACTCGTCCGGCGTCACCGAAACCGAAGCGGTTTCGGACAGGCCAAGAAGGGTGGCGCCGGCCGGGGCGGGCGCCAGAACGGGCGCGGTGGCGGCGCGCCCCAGGGCAGGCCACGCGAAGGCCTGCACTCCCGTCAGCGCCATGCCCAGGGCGGCGGCCAGGGCAGCGCCCATGGCAGCGTTCCGAGTCGGGCGTGACGTCGGGCCGGCGCCCAGGTCCTGGTTCAGGCCCTGGCCGCGGTCCAGGCCCTGGCCGCGCCGGTTTCGTAACGTCATGCCGCCTCTCCTCGCCCGGCGGCGCACAGCCGCCGCTCCACGGCCAGCCTGCGCCGGCGGGCGCGGTATCGGCAAGCGCCGGCGCTGCGTGCCTCTGTGTCATACTCCCGTTTCATCCCCGCTGTGCTGCGGTGGCCGGCGGTTTGCGTTCGGCACGAACCGCCTTACCCTCGCCGTCCGCCGGCGCCGTCCGGCTCGGCCCCGGACAGCGGAACGGCCCCATGCCCTTGTGGATCCCGATCACCATCACGGCGGCGCTGTTCCAGTGCTGGCGCACCGCCATGCAGCAGAAGCTGCGCGGCCTGCTGTCGGTCAACGGCGCCGCCTTCATTCGGTTCCTGTATGGCGCGCCGGTCGCGGTCACGTTCTTCCTAATCGCGCTCGCCGTCACCCGCACCCCGCTGCCGGCGTTCAGCTGGCGCCTGCTGCTGTTCGCCGCCGCCGGCGGGCTGACCCAGATCATCGGCACCAACCTGCTGATCATGGCATTCGGGTTTCGCAACTTCGCCGTCGGCAGCGCCTACGCCAAGACCGAGGCGATGCAGACCGGCCTCGTCGCCCTGGTCGTGCTGCATGAGCAGTTGCGGCCGCTCGCCTGGGCCGGCATCGGCGTGGGCGTGATCGGCGTGCTCACGCTGTCGCTCGCCGGGCGCGGGATGCGGGCCAAGGAAATCGTCGCGGCCACCGTGCAGCCGGCGGCGCTGTGCGGGCTGGGGGCGGGGCTCTTCCTCGGCACGACGGGCGTGCTGATCAAGATCGCCGCCGCCGGCGTGCCGGTCGGCAGCCTGTTCGTGCGGGCGCTGTTCGTGCTGACGACGATGACGGTGCTGCAGACCCTGATGCAGGGCAGCTACCTCGCCTGGCGCGACCCCGAGGAACTGCGCAAGGCCGCCGTCCATTGGCGCCGCGTCGGCTGGGTGGGCCTGCTGTCCGCGTGCGGCTCCGCCTGCTGGTTCACCGGCTTCACCCTGACCGACGTCGCGCTGGTGCGCGCGCTCGGGCAGATCGAAGTCGTGTTCACCCTGATCTTCAGCCGCTTCTACCTGAAGGAGCGGCTGAAGCCCGGCGACGCCACCGGCCTCATCCTGGTGGTCGCCGGGGTGTTGATGGTGGCGATCAGCAGCGGCTGACCGCCGCGATCCCGCTCAGCCGCCGAGATAATCCCGGGTGCGTGCCTTGTACTCGTCTTCCCGCAATACGCGGGCCATCAGGTCCGGCGGGGCGATGCCGGTCAGTTGCGCTGGCGGCGTGCCGTCGCGCAGCGCTTTCAAGGTCGTGTAGATCGCTTGCACTGCGGCCGAGAACGGCTGGTGGCCCTGCAGCGCGATCCGCACCCGGCGGCTGGCGAGATAGGCGCGGTCCTGCAACTCCGCCGGAATGCCGCCGAGCAGCAGCGGCAGCTTCACCGCATCCGAGATCGCGTCAAGCTGCGCGCGGGTCATGCCGCCGGCGAAGAACAGCCCGTCCACGCCCGCCGCTTCGTAGGCACGGGCACGGGCGATCGCGTCCTCCGTGCCGGTGATGGAGGGTGCGGAGGTGCGGCCGAGGACGCACAGCGCCGGGTCCTGCCGCGCGGCGACGGCGGCGCGCATCTTGCCCACCCCTTCGTCGAGCGAAATCAACCGCGGCTTCGCCTCGCCATAGCCGCGCGGCAGCGCCGTGTCCTCGATCGTCAGGGCGGCAACGCCGGCCGTCTCCAGTTCCTGCACGGTGCGCATCACGCTCAGCGCGTTGCCGTAGCCGTGGTCGGCGTCGACCATCAGCGGCAGGGTGCCGGCCCGGTTGATGCGCAGCGCCTGGGCGGCGAACTCGCTCAGGGTCAGCACGATGATGTCAGGCGCGCCGAGCACGGTGAAGCTGGCGATGGAGCCGGCGAACATGCCGACCTCGAAACCGAGATCCTCGGCGATGCGCGCAGAGATCGGGTCGTGCACCGAGCCGGGATGGATGCAGGCGTCTCCGGCGAGGACGGAGCGATAGCGTTCGCGGCGCGCGGTCCAGTGCATGGGCGTCGTTTCCTTCCCGATGGGCGGCCGGGAGTATGGCCGCGCCGGCGCCGCCCGACAACGCGCCGGGAACGCACGGGCCGCGCGCCATCGCCAGATGGCTGTTCAGACGGGTTCCGTCACGGACGGCCGGCCGGGACGGCAGCCGCGAACCGCCGCGCGTCCCGAAATACGGCTGGCTGCTTACCCTGCGGCCGGCGCGTCCAGGGTCCGCAACACCAGCCCCGGCGTCAGTAGCTGCGGCAGCACGATCCCCCGCCGCGCCCCCGGCGGATAGAAAACATAAAGTGGCACCCCGTCCCGTCCATGGGCGCGCAGATAGGCGGTGATCGTTGCGTCCTGCCGGGTCCAGTCCCCCACCAGATACGCCACCCGGTGGGCGGCGAACGCGGCACGCACGTTCGCGGGGGCGAGCGCCACGCGCTCATTCACCTGGCAGGTGATGCACCACGCGGCGGTCATGTCGACGAACACGCCCCGGCCGGCGGCGCGCAGCGCGGCGAGCCGGGCGGGGGAGTATGCCGCGGCGCCCGGCACCGGCGCCGACGCCACCCGCTCCGCCGCGGAGGACGCGGGGCCGGCGGTTGCTGCCGGCATGCCCGCGAGCCAGGTCAGCACCGCCGCCGCGCCGATCCCGCCGGCCATCGCCAGCCCGTAGCCCAGATGCCGTCCTGGGCGGCGCGTGCCGCGCTGCGCCAGCCCCAGCACCCAGCCGGCGAAGCCGAGCAGCACCAGCCCGGCGCCGACCGCCAGCACGCCGGAGGGTCCGGCCTCGGTGCTCACCACCCAGGCCAGCCACGCACAGGCGGCATACATCGGGAAGGCCAGCGCCTGACGCAGCACCAGCATCCAGTGCCCCGGCCGGGGAAACAGCCGACCGAGGCCGGGCGCCACCGCCAGCAAGGCCATCGGCGCCGCGAGCCCTGCGCCCATCGCCAGGAACACGGCGAGCGCCCCGGCCGGCGGCGCTGCCAGCGCGCCCCCGATCGCCACCGCCATGAACGGCGCGGTGCACGGCGTCGCCACCACGACCGCCAGCAGCCCGGTGAAGAAACTGCCGGCATGCCCGCCCCGCGCGGCGAGCCCCTGGCCGATCCCGTCGATCCCGCCGCCCACCTCGAACACGCCCGACATGTTCAGCCCGACGGCAAACAGCACGAGCGCCATCGCGGCGACCGCGGTGGGGGAGGCGAACTGGAAGCCCCAGCCGGCGCTTGCGCCCGCCGCCCGCGCCGCCAGCAACGCGCCGCCGAGCGCGGCGAACGCCGCCAGCACGCCCAGCGTGTAGGACAGCGCGAGACCGCGCATCCGTCCCCGCTCCGCCGCGCGGGCGATCGCCATGGCCTTCATCGCCAGCACCGGGAACACGCACGGCATCAGGTTGAGGATGATGCCGCCGAGAAAGCCGAGTCCAAGCAGCCGCAGAAGCCCGGGCCCGGCGCGTGCCGGCGCGACGGTCGAGGTGATTTCAGGAACCGGGCCGGGCGTGGCGTCGACCGCGAGGGCGGTGCGCGCGCCGCTGCGGTCGACCAGTTCCACGATGCCCTGCAGCGCCGCGGTCATGGTCCCGGCCGGGGCGCCGGCCGAGGCCGGTTTCAGCTGCAGCACGATCCCGTTGCGGGCACGCGAGAGGGTCTGCGCCGCGTCATTGTCGATCGCACCCGCCTGATCGGGAATGAACCGCGCCCGCACCACCGCTTTCGCATCGAACCCGGGGCCGTGCAGCCACAGCCGCCCGTCCGGCGCCACCGTCGCGGGCCAGGGTGACGGCCGCGGAACCGTTCCGGCGGCGGCGGCGAACAGCGGCGCCTGGGCAGAGGGGGTGGCGGTCCCGCCGGGCGGGCCCATCCGCAGGTCCAGCCGGAACGTGCCGTGCTCCGGCACGCAGATCTCCTTGCATACCAGCCACTGGGCATGCACGACGATCGGGAAACCCGCAGCCGCCACGGTCTGCCCCGGGGCCGCAGCGACCGCCGTTGCCGCCTTGCCGGGCATGACCGTGCGGGCCAGCAGCAGCGTCCCGGTGTAGCCATAGGCGACGAGCGGGCCTTCCCGCGTCGCGCGTGGCGCCGGCCAGGCGATCGGGCCGGCGGACGCGCCGGAGGGCAGCGCAAGCTGCAGGCTCGGCGCCGCACCCGCATCGCCCGGATTGTGCCAATACGTGTGCCAGCCCGGGGCGATCTGCAGCCGCAACCCGATATGGAAGGGCACGCCCGGCACCACCCGGTCGGTGTCGGAGATCACGGAGACGGTGGCGCGCGGGCTGTGCACCGCCGCGGTTTCCGCCGCGCGCGCCACACCCGCCCCGCCCGCCACGGCGGTCAGCAGCAGGGTGGGCAGCAGGGAACCGAGGGTCAGGCGACGAAGGGCGGGAATGGTCGGCCTCCTTGGCGGTGCGGGATGAGTATAGGTGCCCTCGCCGCCCTCCGCCACGTCGTGCCGTCAGGTCATCGGTGCCGGTTTTGCCTCCCGGAACGGCGTGCCGCTCTCGGCCAGGTCGCGCAACAGCCGCGCTGGCGTCCAGCGCTCCCCGTACGCCTGGTGCCAGGCGGCGATCTGGTCGTACACCGCCCGCGCGCCGATCTGGTCGGCCCAGAACATCAGCCCGCCGCGGTAGCGCGGGAAGCCGAACCCGTGCAGCCACATCACGTCGATATCCGAGGCGCGGTAGGCCTTGCCTTCCTCCAGGATGCGGCAGGCTTCGTTGACCGAGGAAAACAGCAGCCGGCGCAGGATCTCCTGGTCGGTGAACGTCTTCTGCGCCACCCCCATCGCCGCGGCGGTCTCGCGGATGATGCGCGCCACCTCCGGGTCGGGGTGCGGGGTGCGGTCGCCCTTCTCGTAGCGATACCAGCCGGCGCCGGTCTTCTGCCCGTAGCGCCCCATCTCCACCAGCCTGTCGGCGATCGGCAGCTTGCGATAGTTCGGATTGGCCGCCGCGCGCCGCCGCCGTCCCGCCGCCCCGATATCGAGCCCGGCGAGGTCGCCCACCGCGAACGGTCCCATCGGGTAGCCGAAATCGACCATCACCTTGTCCACCTGCTCGGGCAGGCAGCCCTCTTCGAGCAGGATGACCATTTCGGAGTTGAACGGCGCCCGCGAGCGGTTGGCCACGAACCCGTCGGTGTTGCCGGCCATCGCCGGAATCTTGCCGATCTTCCGGCCGAGCGCCATCGCGCTCGCCAGGGTCTCAGGCGAGGATTTCGCCCCGCGCACCACTTCGAACAGCTTCATCACGTTGGCCGGGCTGAAGAAATGCGTGCCCGCCACGTCGCCAGGGCGGCTCGTCTCTGCCGCCAGCGCATCGATATCCAATGCCGAGGTATTGGAGAAGATCAGCGCACCCGGCTTCATCGCCCGATCGAGCGCCCGAAACACCGGCTTCTTGACGTCCATCTCCTCGAACACCGCCTCGATCACCACATCGGCGTCGGCGATGTCGGCGTAGTCGCCGACCACCTCGATGCGGCTCAGCCGGCGCTTCATTTCGTCTTCGGTGAGGCTGCCGCGCCGCACCGAGGTCGCGTAGTTGGCCATGATCCGCTCGATGCCGCGGGCCGCCGCCTCCGGCGTGCTGTCCATGATTTTCACCGGAATGCCGCAATCGGCGAAGCTCATGGCGATGCCGCCGCCCATCGTGCCGGCGCCGACCACGGCGGCGCTGCGGACGTCGCGCGGGGCGACCCCGGGCGGCAGATCGGGCAGCTTCGCGGCTTCGCGCTCGGCAAAGAAGGCGTAGCGCAGCGCCCGCGCCTCGTCGGAGTTCTCCAGTTCGGCGAACAACTCCTGTTCGCGCTTGAAGCCGTCGTCGATCGGCAGGGTGCAGGCGGCTTCCACCGCCAGGATGCAGTTATACGGCGCCTTCTGATTGCGGGCGCGGCGGGCGATGGATTTGCGCACGTCGTCGAACAGCGCCGGATCGGCCTTGGCCTCCGCCAGCTTTTCGGTCCGGTCGCGCACCCGCGGCAGCGGACGCGCCGCGGCGACCCGCCGGGCGTAGGCAATCGCGGCGGCGCGCAGATCGGCGCCCTCGGGCAGCACCTCGTCCAGGATGCCGAGCGCGGCCGCCTCGGGCGCGGGCACGTGGCGGCCGGTCACGATCATGTCCACCGCCGCCTTCGGCCCGATCAGCCGCGGCAGGCGCTGGGTGCCGCCACCGCCGGGCAGGATGCCGATCAGCACTTCCGGCAGGCCGACCTTCGCCGTCGGCACCGCAATCCGGTAGTGGCACGCCATCGCCACCTCCAGCCCGCCGCCCAGTGCGTAGCCGTGGATCGCGGCCACGACCGGCTTCGTTCCGGCATCCAGCACGTCGTACACGCGTTGGCCGAGCGGCGGGCGGACGCGGTTCTTGCCGAACTGGCGGATATCGGCGCCGGCGATGAAGCTGCGCCCGGCGCCGATCAGCACGACGGCGCGAATCGCCGGGTTCGCTTCGGCCGCGCGCAGCGCGGCGACGATGCCTTCCGGCACGCCCGGGCTGAGCGCGTTCACCGGCGGATTGTTCACGGTGATGACGCCGATCTCGCCCTCGGTGTCGAGGCGGACAGGCTGGGCTTCGGACATGGCGGTCTCCCCCGGGTAAGCGGCGGCAACGATAGGGGCGGCGCGGCGGAGCGTCCACGCCGGGCGCTTCCTTGCCTTCTGCCCCGATCCCGCTGCTATAAGCCGCCGGATGGAGCCAACCCGATGAACTGTGCCTATCGCGCCGCCTGTTGCGTCGCCTTGATGCTTCTGCTCGCCGGGTGCGGCGGGTCGTCGGATGCGTCGAAGCCCGCCGCCGGGCAACCGCCGGCCCCGGTGGACGTGCTGTACAACCACGGCATCGACGCCTTGAACGCGGAACGCTACCAGAGCGCTTCCGACCAGTTCACTTCCGTCGAAGAAAACTATCCCTATTCCCAGTGGGCGGCGAAAGCGCAGCTCATGCAGGGCTATACCCAGTATCTGCAGGAGGATTACACCGCAGCGCTCGGGACGCTCAATCGCTATATTCAGCTGCATCCGGCCAGCCACGATATAGCCTATGCGTATTACCTGCGTGCGCTCTGCTATTACGAGCAGATCGAGGATGTCCAGCGGGATCAGCAGAACACGGTCAAGGCCATCGCCGCGTTGCGCACGGTGGTCGACCGTTTCCCCGGCACCGCCTATGCGCGCGACGCGCGGCTGAAGATCGATCTCGCGCGCGATCACCTCGCCGGGCACGAGATGGCGATCGGCATCTTCTACGAGCACCAGCATCTGTATGAGGCGGCGATCGGCCGCTTCCAGCGGGTGGTGGAGGACTTCCAGACCACGAACCACGTCGCCGAGGCGCTGCACCGGTTGGTGGAGGTCTATCTCCGACTCGGCATGCGCGAGCAGGCGCTCAAGACCGCCGCGGTGCTCGGCTACAACTATCCCGGCAGCTCCTGGTATGCCGACACCTACGCCGATCTGTATAACGACAAGCTGGTCAAAGGCTTGCCGCCGCCCAAGGGGGCGTCGGGCGGCTTGGTCTCGCGCACCTTCGGCTGGCTGTTCTGAGCCGACGCGGACCGTGCTGACCGCGCTCGCCATCCGCGACGTGGTGTTGATCGAGCGGCTGGACCTTGCGTTCGGCCCGGGTCTGACCGTTCTCACGGGGGAAACCGGGGCCGGCAAGTCGATCCTGCTGGACAGCCTGGGCCTGGCGCTCGGCGCGCGTGCCGACGCGGGGCTGGTGCGCGCCGGTGCCGCCCAGGCCAGCGTGACCGCGTGTTTCGCCCCGCCGCCCGGGCACCCCGTGGCGGCCCTGTTGGGCGAAGGCGGGATCGCGGCCGAGCCGGGCGAAGACATCGTGCTGCGGCGGGTGCTTGGCGGTGACGGACGCTCGCGTGCCTTCGTCAACGATCAGCCGGTGGGGGTGGCGCTGCTGCGCCGCATCGGCGTGGCGCTCGTGGAAGTGCAGGGCCAGCACGAGCAGATGGGCCTTGCCGATCCGGCGAGTCACGCCGCGCTGCTGGACGCGTTCGGCGTCGCTCCCGCGCTGCGGACGGAGGTATCGGCAGCCTGGGCCGATTGGCGTGCCGCGCGGACGTCCCTCGCATCCGCCCGCGAGGCGATCGCCGCGGCAAGGCGCGATGAGGAGTGGCTCGGCCACGCCGTCGCCGAACTCGCGAAGCTGGCGCCGCAGCCGGGCGAGGAGGAGGCGCTTGCGGCCGAGCGGCATGCTCTGCAACAGGCCGAGCGCCGGGCCGAGGCGATCGCCGCCGCGGCGGCCGAACTCTCCCCCGGCACCCATGGCCGCGACCGTCGCACGCCCGGACCCGGCGCCGCGTTGCGCGCCGCGGCGCGGGCGCTGCAACGGCTGATCCCACCGCCCATCGCCGATGCGCGGTCGCCCGGCGGGCCCGCCGCCGATGCCAGCCCGGCCGGCGCGAACCCGGTGGAGCCGGCGCTGGCCGCGCTGGAACGCGCCGAGGAAGCTCTCGCCGAAGCGGAAACCCTCCTCAGCCGTCTCGCCGCCGACGCGGAGGCCGATCCGCGCCGGCTGGAACAGGCGGAGGAGCGGCTGTTCGCGCTGCGCGCCGCAGCGCGCAAGCATGCGGTGGCGGTGGCGGACCTGCCGGGGCTGCTCGACAGCCTGTCGGCGCGGCTGGCGGCCCTGCAGACCGGGGAGGCGGAGGTGGCGGCGCTGGAGCAGGCAGCCGAAGCAGCGCGCGCACGCTTCGAGGCCGCCGCCGGCCGCCTGTCGGCGGCGCGGATGACGTCCGCCCACGAGCTGGAGCGCGCCGTGGCCGCCGAATTGCCGCCGCTGCGGCTCGACAAGGCACGGTTCCGGGCCGAGGTGGCGCCGCTGGCGGAGACGGACTGGGGTTCGGGCGGGGCCGACCAGGTGCGGTTCCTGATCGCCACCAATCCGGGCCAGACGCCGGGGCCGCTGGCGCGCGTCGCCTCCGGCGGCGAATTGTCGCGGCTGATGCTGGCGCTGAAAGTGGTGCTGGCCGCGGGTTCCCCGGTGCCGACGCTGGTGTTCGACGAGGTGGACGCCGGCATCGGCGGCGCCACCGCCGCCTCGGTGGGCGAGCGGCTGGCGCGGGTGGCCGAGGGCGTGCAGGTGCTGGTGGTGACGCACAGCCCGCAGGTGGCGGCGCGCGGCACCGCGCATCTGCGGGTCGCCAAGGCGACCGCGGCCGGCCGTGCCGCCACGCAGGTCGACGCGCTGGATCCGCCGGCCCGGCGCGAGGAGATCGCGCGCATGCTCGCCGGGGAGACCGTTACCCCGGCCGCACGGGCGGCGGCGGCGGACCTGCTGGCGGCAGGATGAGGCTGGCCGCCGGGGCGCACCCCGGCAGTTCGCTTCAGAACCGGTAGCCGATACCGGCGCCGATCACCAGCGGGTCGAGCGAGGTCTTCGCCGTCACCGCGCCGCCGTTGATGTGCGCCGTCGTGCTCAGGAAGATCTGCTTCACGTCGAAGTTGGCGAACCAGTGGCCGCTCACGTTGTAGTCGAACCCGACGTCGAGCGCCGGGGCCGCCGCGGTGTCGAGCTTGAGGCTGTTCACCACCCCGCCGGCGGCATGGGTGGAATAGAAGAAGCTCACGTTCAGTCCGACGCCGACATAGGGGCTGAAGCGCGCATGCGGCATGAAATGATACTGCAAGGTCAAGGTCGGCGGCAGGATCCAGGTGCTGCCGACATCGACCTTGCCGGCGGCGGTGTTGTTGGCCGTGATCGTGTGCTTCGTCGTCGCGGCGATCAGTTCGAGCGCAATGTGGTCGGTGAAGAAATAGGAGAAGTCGATTTCAGGCGCGGCCTGGGCCGTAGCGTTCACCGAGCCACCGATGACCGAGATCGAGCTGGAATTATCCTCCGGGATGACGCCGATCGCGCGCAGGCGCACCATGAAGGTGCCTGCTTTCTTGCCGACCGGAGCGTTCGCGGCCGTCTGGGCGTGCGCGGCGCCGAACAGCAGCGGCAGCGCGAGCAGGCCGGCGCCCAGGTGATTCCATTTCATGACGGGTCTCCTTCTGTCCGGCCGCGCCGGAGGACTGCCTGGCGCCGCCATTGTGGCGCCGCAGCAAGGAAGACTCTGGAATCGAGGCAAACTCTTTGATATGGATCAATTATTCCACAGCGGACCTATTGCTTTCGGGCAGACGCGCCGACCGGGTGGTGGACGCACGACGCCGACCGCTGCCGACACAGGGCTGCCGGTTGAGCGGCCGGGCTTGGTCGAGCCGGCGGTTCGGGGCGACCTGCAAACGCCGTTGGTGGCAGACCATGGGCCGCACCCGCCCTCGTGAGGTAACCAACCTGTTGACCCCGCGGACCACGGCGGCCAGCAACGGGGCGCGCGTGCGGTTGTGAAAGCGGGAACTGCACGTCCTGGCCGCAGGATCGGTTTCCCGATCACGCGCCGCCAGCCGTCGCCCGGCACCGGCGCGTGGAACGAGATTACGCATCGGCTGTTCTCGTTCCTCATCCAGAACCGGCGCGGCAAGCCGCCGGCCAGCGACCAGGCGATCTTGCCGTTGATCGCCGCGACTGCGGCGCGCAGCGGGACGATATGGCCACGCTCCATCGTGCCCCGCGCGGATTCCCCGCAGAGCGGGCCGACCCCGCCGCACCGAAGCCGACCGGAGAGCCGCAGCTGGTTGCCGACAGGCCCTTGGTCGCGACCTGCGAACCGCTCGCATTCAAAAGTGCCGCACCCGAAGG
>JAGWSV010000161.1 GCA_028869315.1 Rhodospirillales bacterium | reverse complement strand
CGCCCGGTATCGTTATATCGAGAGCCTATCGCCGGACGGGCTGGTCTGGGAGTTGCAGCGACGGAGCACGGCCTACCGTGCAGACTACGAGGCGGTCACACAGGTCGAACACGACCCGTTGCCCGAGGCCTCGAACGCAATCTCCAAACGATGGAGGTTACGATTTCCTCGAAAGCCCTGACACGACCGGCGACCAGGGGATGCTGTTCTGGAATGCGGATGCCACGGCCCGCATCGTCCGGGTTGTTGTCGCCGCAGATGTGGCGGCTGACCGCGCCCTGGTCCGATTCGAGCCGGACGTTTGGGGTGCCCGCCGCATCGGTAGGCTGACGCCGGACGGCTACCACCTGATCGCCGCGCCGGACGTGGGCACCCGGCATCACCTGCTGCTGCCCGGCCCCGAGCCGCCGCCTCCCGGCGCCATCCTGACGCCATGCATCCCCTGGGATGAATGGCACCCCGAGCGGCTCGAGGCGGCTCGCGCGTTCTGGCATTTCGCCGCCCGGCCCCGGGTATCGCCGGCGCCGCGCACCCCACCGCCTCGGCCGCACCCGCGCAGTCTGAAGATCGCCTACATGGCCTGGGCGCTCGATTTGGCCGGCGCGGGCGCCAGCGAGCGCGACATCCACCGCGCCGTCATCGGCGAGCCGCCCGCCCCCTGGGAAGACAGCGGCGCCCGCAGTCGCATCCGCGCGCTTCTCGCCACCGCACGACGCTGGCGCGACGGGGCGGTGTTCCGGCTGCTGATGCCCCAGCGGCGCCCGCTGGCCGGGTAGCCGGCCGCAAAAGCCGGCGCGACACCAGCGCCGCCATCCTCCGCGTCCCCTGGCCGATTCCGGCCACCCCCCAGAATCGGCCCTGAGCACGGCGCCGCCGGGCGCCGATCCTGCGTGCGGACGCGCGCCGATTGCCGGCCGCCCGACGCCGAGGATCACCGCCATGCAGCCAGAGCCACTGCCCAACCTGCCGCCGCGCTATCTGCGCACCCCCGAGGCGGCCAAGTTCCTCGGCCTCTCCGGTCGGACGCTGGAGAAGCACCGCACCTTCGGCACCGGCCCCGCCTACCGCAAGATCGGCGGCCGGGTCGTCTATCGCCTCGAGGACCTCCAGCATTGGGCCGAAGCCGGTGCCCGGACTTCCACCTCCGATCCCGGCCTCGGTGCCGCCACCACGCGCGGGCCGGGACGCCCGGCGGTGTTCGCCCGCCGATGATGGCCGAGCCTCCCCTGCCGGCGATCCTGGAACATGCGCGCCCGCGCGCCCCGGTCGATCTGATGAACTGGCCGTGGTTCAGCCTGGCCAAGACGCCGCGCGCTGCGCCCATCGACTACCAGGGCCGACGACATTCGGTGCTGGTGACACCCGCGCCCGGCACCAGCTCGATCGGCACCATCTGGGACGCCGACATCCTTTTCTGGGCCACCTCCCAGCTGATCCAGGCCCAGGACGAGAAGCTCCGCGTTGCGCCCACGCTGATCGCGCCGGCGCGGCGCATTCTGCGTTTCCTGGGGCGCGACACTGGGCACAGCCAGTACGAACGGCTCGCCGCGGCGCTGGAGCGCTTGGCGGCGAGCGAGGTGACCACCACCATCGGCACCCTGTCTGACCGCCCGGTGCGGTTCCATTGGATCGAAGCCTGGCAGCAAACCGCGGAGGGTGTCCTGCTCACCCTGCCAGAGTGGCTG
>JAGWSV010000160.1 GCA_028869315.1 Rhodospirillales bacterium | reverse complement strand
CCCGAGGCGAGCGGCGTATCCAGCGCCGCGGCGATCGCCGCCTCGCCTTCGTGGTCGTGGCAGATCACCGGCTCCTCGAACCAGGTGAGGTTCAGCTCTTCCATCATCCGGCCGATGCGGATCGCCTGCTTCACCGACATCTGCTGGTTGGCGTCGACCATGATGCCGATATCGGGTCCCACCGCCTCGCGGACCGCCGCCACGCGGGCGACCATCGCCTCGGGGTCGGTCGGGCCGACGCGGGTCTTCACCGCGCGAAAGCCACGGGCGACGAAGCCGGCGGCTTCCTTCTGCAACGCGTCGATCGAGGCGCCGAGCCACAGCCCGCCGCTGGCGTAGGTTGGCACCGCCTGGCGGCAGGCGCCGATCAGATGCGCCACGTTCAGCCCTGCCGCCTTGCCGCGCAGGTCCCATAGCGCGTTGTCGAGTGCCGCCAGCCCGACGATGGACACGCCTTCGTACCCCAGGAAGTTCAGTTCCTTCCAGGCCCGCGCGTTCAGCGCTCCGCCCTGGCGCGGATCGAGGCCCACGACGAGGTCCGCCAGTTCTCCGATCATCGTGTGGATCGCCGGCAGCCGGCGGTTGTTGATGGAGAACACCAGGCCTTCGCCGACCAGGCCCTCGTCGGTCTCCAGGAAGGTCAGCACGCAGTCGGCCGAGCGGATCGATCCCAGGATCGCCGTCAGGATCGGCGGATCGACGGGCAGGTGCACCACTTCGGTGCGTACGCGGGTGACTTTCACGGTCCTTGGCTCCCCCTTCCGGTGGGCGCGCATGGGCGCGCCGGCGTCACCCGGGTACGTGCTCGAGGGGCGCTGCGCAAGCGGCGGCCTTGCGCTTCCTGCGCACCGCCCGCGATGGGCGCGGCGCGCAGGGCCGTTGCATGAGCGCCGCGGGCCATAGCGGGCACGGGGGCCGAGCCCGCGATCCGCGCCCGCCTGACCGCCGCTGCCTGATCGATGCGTCCGCGATCGAGCCGCAGCCGCCGCCCGATCGACCGGCGGCCGGTCGTGCTGCTGCCGCCTCGATCAGGCGGCGGCGGCCGCGCGGGCGCGCATCTGCGGTCGGCCGGGGGCCGGCTCGGCCTCCTCCGGTGCCACCCCGGCGGCGGGAACCCGCCACAATGCGGCACCCAGGCGGAGCCACGCGTTGGTATCTTCCGCGAGGCGCTGCGACGCACCCGACCACCAGGCCTGCTGGGCCTGGGCGGCCTGCATCGGGTCCCCCGCTTCGCTCAGTTCGTCCAGCAGATGGCGGGCCGCGGCCAGCGAGGCCTCCCGCCGGTGCAGCCAGTCGCTGGTCATCGGTTCCATCGCCTCCAGCGCCGCGGTTTGCATCGCGAGCATCGCGCGTACCCCATCGAGGCCAGTGCCGCGCCATGCGGCCAGGCCCGGCCCGCTGAACATGTCCTGGAATTCGCTCATTGGTCCCTCGCTCCTTTGCCGGTCCGGTGTTCCGGATCGGCGGCAGGTTGACCGCGATTGGCGACGGCTCACATTAATCCAGATCAACTCGACCTGGAGAGCGCTCATATGTCACCGACGGTTGAGCTGCCGCGTGATCTCCGCCAGGTGCTGGACGCAGCGCGGACGATCGACCGCCGCGATGCCTGCCTGCAGTGCCGGTCCCGCGCCCGTACGATCTGCGCGCCCGTTCCGGCGGCGGCGATCGACCGGCTGGCCCGGTTGAAATTGCCGCCGCGCCGCGTGCCCGCTGGGGATCAGGTGTACGCGGAGGGCGCGCCCTGTGACGAATATTTCACCGTTCTGCAGGGATGGGTGGCGCTGACGACGGTGCATGAGGATGGCGGCGGTGTGGTGCTGGACTATGCGCTGCCGGGCGACTTCTTCGGGTTCCAGGGCAATTCCGAAGGGCCCCGCGCGCAGTCGGCGATCGCCATCACCCCGGCCCGGCTCTGCCCGCTGCCACGGCAAGGGGTGGAGACCTTGTTGCAGACCGATCCCCTGGTATCGGCCCATCTGGCGCATCTGGTCGCGGTGCACGAGGCTCGAGCCCACGACCATCTCGTCAACAGCACCGCCCGCGGCGCGCGCGAGCGGGTGGCGCACCTGCTGATCGAGCTCTATTTCCGCCAGAACCATTGTCTGCCGCACCGGCCGAACGAAATCATCGACCTGCCGCTGACGCTCGCGCTGATCGGCGAAACGATCGGGCTGACGGCGGTGCACGTCAGCCGCATGCTGCGCCGGCTGCGGGAGGAGGGCGTGATCCGTTTCCGTCGTGGGAAGCTGGAAATTTGCGATCCGTACGGACTGATCGGTGCCTCCGGCGTGGAGGCGAGGCCGCTGGCGGACGAAACCACGCACCAGTGATATCGCGGCCGCTCCCGCCCCCGCGCCGGACCGGCGATCAGGCGGCCATGGCCGGCGTCTGCCGCGCCAGGCCATCGAACCGATCGAGCAGGCGTTCGCGCCAGTCCCTCACCGGGTCGTCGGCGGCGAGCAGGGCCAGCGGGCTGACGGTGCGCGCCCATTGGAATGCGCCGAATACGGCATAGTCCGCATAGTCGGGGGCGGCACCGCCCAGGAAGGGCTCGCTCCGCAGGGTCTTACGGAGCGGGTCGAGCAGCTTGCGGAACTCCGGCAGGCGGCCCTCGCGACCTTCGGTGACGGCCTCCAGGCTCTTGCCGAACACGGCCTCGCGGGTTGAGCGGAAGTAGGAGGCCGCAACGGGATCCAGCACGGGCGGAATGTCGCTCACGATCAGGCGCACCAGCGCCGCGTGCAGCACCTGGTCGGTCCAGGCGGTGATGAAGCGGATCGCCGCCTTCGCGGTGCCGAACAGTGCCGGACGATCCGGATACGCGCGGTCGAGATACTCGGCGATCGCCCAGGAATCCGGGACCACCGTGTCGCCGTCGACCAACACCGGCACTTTGTTGTGGTTGGCGAAGGCGAGGCGATCGGTTTCGGTGAAGCGCCAGGGCACGCACTCTGCGTCCAGCCCCTTATGGGCGAGCGCCATGCGCGACCGCCAGCAAAAGGGACTGAACCGGTGGGCGGGGTCCGCGCCGGCGAGTTCGTAGAGTTGGCGAGCCATGGGTCTTATCCTTTGTTGTCCGCAGGGGCGTTCGCTGCCGCGGCGTCGATGGAGGCGGTGGCCATGGAGGCAGTGCTTATCGAGGCGGCGGGCAGGGGCCGAGCGCGGCCATCGCCTGACGGCTGGCGCCGCGCAGCAGCTCGGCATCCGGGCGGCTGCGGGCAAGCACGCGCATGCCGATCACGACCGCGACCAGCAGCCGCGCCAGGTCGGCTGCGCAGGGCTCGGGCCTGATACTGCCGTCCCGCTGCCCCGATTCGATCGCGCGGCAGAAGAACGCTTCGAGTTCGTGGAACCGGCTTGCGACTTCTTGGCCGATGTCCGGGTCATGCGCCGCAAGCTCGGTCGCGGTGTTGATCAGCAGGCACCCGCGCGGGTCGTCCAGCGACGTTTCGAGTATGTGTTCGAGGCACGCGCCGATCGCGGCTCGCGGCGGCAGAGTGTGCTCGATCCGCGTGATCAGGGCCCGCATCGTGCGGTCGAGGTAGCGGTCCAGCGCCCGGATGAACAGGCCGCGCTTGTCGCCGAAACCGTTATACAGGCTGGCGGTGCCGAGACCCATCGCCGCGCCCAGATTGCGCACGGAGGTCGCGGCATAGCCGTCGGCCCAGAAGCGGTCGATCGCCGCATCCAGTACGGTGTTTTCGTCGAAGCCACGCGGTCGTGCCATGCCCGACCCCACTCCTGGAGCATGCCGTATTCTGAAGCGGGTGCTACAGAACACCCGCGCCAATTGCAAGCGTCGCGGCGCCGCCGGACCCGCGGATCAGTGCAGGATGATCTCCACCCGGCGGTTCTGCGGTTCGCGCACGTTGGGGCCGGTCGGCACCAGCAGGTGGGTTTCGCCGAAGCCGTGAATGACGATGAGGTTGGCGGCCACCCCGTCACGCACCAGCTCGGCGGCCACCGCGCGGCCACGCCGCTCCGACAGGGCACGGTTGTAGGCCGGGCTGCCGGATGTGTCCGTGTAGCCGTTCACCTCGATGCGCGTCACCTGCACCCGGGAGACGTTCTGTGCCGCCGTGTGGACGATGTCACGCGCGCGCGCCGTCAGCGCGGCGCTGTCCCAGTCGAAGAACACGAGATAGCTCCGCTCCGGGGCTGGCGCAGGCACGGCGGCGGCGGCCGGTGTCGCGGCAGGCGGCGGCGCGGGCGGGATGACGTTGAAGGCGTAGCGGACCCCCAACAGGAACAGATGGCTGAACTGCGAACCGAGCTTCAGGCTTCCGGTACCGCCGGCGAAACCGGTTCCGCCGAAGGTCTCCCCACTGGTGACATCCCGGAAGCGGTACTCCGCGGTCAGCGAGAGGCCTGGCATGTTCGGAACCGGAAACGCGGTGCCGAGCATCGCCTGCCAGGCGAACGCGCCGGAGGTGGCGCCGGAATGGAACACCGCGGCGGTGCCCGGCGAGGCGACGTTGAACCCGTCGAGATGCGACCACATGTAGCCGGCGCCGACGCCGAGATAGGGGAAGATGTAGCGATTGCCGATGTCGAGGTCGTAGAGCGCGTTCACCATGACGCCGTAGCTCTGCAGGTGCCCGCTGGTGGTGGCCGGGGCAGGGGTGCGGGCCAGGTCATGGATGCCGGTGCGGGCGAAATCCCCTTCCAGCTCGAAGCGCCAGCCATCGCCCAGCGCATAGCCCGCGCTGCCGAGCAGGGCGTAGCCGCCGTTCTGCTCCAGCCGCAGATGGCCGCTGCCGAAACCCGAGGCCGGTGGCGCCGCGGCCCGGATGTTCTGTGGCAGGTCATACCCGGCCGCGGCCCCGACATAGGGCCCCTGGATCGGCTGCGCCTGCGCCGCCTGGGCAATCAACAGCAAGGCGCCGACCAGGAACGCCGACGCCAGCCGGGCACCGAGAACGCGCATGGGGTTTCGTCTCCTGCTTTCGTTCGCCGGCGCACGAGCCGGCGGCACGGCCTCTGGGGTCTGCTACCCCGATCGCGTACGCCACGTCCCGCATAAAAGCGGTTCGGCGCCCGAAGGCAAGCCATCGTTGCATGCCGGCACGTCAAAACGAAAAAACGGGGCGCCCGAGGGCGCCCCGTTCGTCCACCCGGCCGCTCGCCGGGAACCGGTTACTTGATGATGATCTCGACCCGGCGGTTCTGCGGTTCCCGCACGTTGGGGCCGGTGGGCACCAGCAGGTGGGTTTCGCCGAAGCCCTGGATCGCGATCGCGTTCTTGGGCACGCCGTCACGGACCAGTTCCGCCGCCACGGCGTTCGCCCGGCGGATCGACAGGCCCATATTGTACTTCGCGCTGCCCGAGGTGTCGGTGTAGCCGTTCACCTCGATCTGCGTGTACTGAACATGGGTCGAGTTCGCAGCCGCTTCGTGGATGATTTCGCGGGCGCGGCCGGTCAGGGTCGCCTTATCCCAGTCGAAGAACACGAGGTAGGAGCGCGCCGGAGCCGGGGCCGGAGCAGCAACCGCGGCCGGGGCGGCCGGCGGCGGGGCCGGCGGCGGGGCGCCGAAGGCATACCGGACGCCGATCAGGAACGTGTGGTTGTAGTCGTTGCCGAGCTTCATCGAAGCAGGGGTCGCAACGCCGGCGGCGGAGGTGAACGTCCCGCCATAGTTGCTGTCGTGGACCACCGCCATGAACCGGTATTCCGCCGTGAGCGCGAGACCCGGAACCGCACTGATCGGCATGGCTGCGCCGAGGATCGCCTGCGCGGCGAAACCGCCCTTGGTCTGGTCGGTGGTGAACTGGCCGGCCGGTCCGTAGGCTTTCACGTTCTGGGCGTTCGCCCGCTCGTAGCCGATGCCGATGCCGACATAGGGCGTGATCATCGGGATCACGTTGTTGAAGTCGTAGTAGCCGTTGACCATCACGCCATACAGCTGCTCGTGGCCGCCGGCATGCATCAGGCCGGAGGAGCCGCCGACCTTGTAGAACTGGTTATTGTAATAATTGCCCTCGATCTCGGCGCGGAACCCGTTGCCGAGCCCATAGCCGACGGCAGCGACGATTGCCGGCCCGAGATGGCTCTGCAGGTTGGCGCCGCCGACGCCCGCCGGGCTGGACGACTTGATGTCGCGATCCTGCTTCAGGTTCACGCCGGCGCCGAGGCTGACATACAGCCCCGAGATCGGCTCGTCCGCCTGCGCGACGATGGGACTGGCCACCAAGGGGGCCGCCAGCATGGTGGCCGCCAGGAGTGCGGTCCTGAGTTTCATCTGTTTACTCCTTGTTTTCGTCGACAGCCAGGTCGCGCTGCCCGGGATGCTGCGTCGCACCGATCCATACGGCGAGAGCCGGACCCGATCAACCGGTTACGCCCCCTGATTGATAGTCATGCGCCCGGCGCAAAGCGAGAGGGGTGCGGCTGTTTGGTCCGGCCTGTTGCTGCGGCGCCACAGGCCGTTGGTTCGGGCCACACTCCCCGCCAGCCGACGCCGGAGATCCTGCGGCCGGACCATGACCGATGGCTCTCGACAGGCTTGGCCCAGAGGTCTGCGGCGAGGTCTGCGGCGAGGTCTGCGGCGAGGTCTGCGGTGAGGTCTGCGGCGAGGTTTCCGGCTCGGAGATCCGCCGTCGGACCGTGGGTATACGGTGATCGCACACGCCAGCCATTCCGGGAGGTTCGTTACCTCCCGGCCAGCCTCGGGGACGCGCCGGCTTATAAACGTCCCGGATCAACTCTCGGCGAGCCGCGTTGGCTCAGCCGCGCCCGCCCGCCGTCGCCCGGGCGATCGCCCGGTCGAACAGCGCCAGCACCTCGGCATGGGAGGAGCGGTCGTTCATCTTCTCGACATGGCTGAACCCAAGGATCAGTGCCTCGGTCCGCAGCAGGTCGCGCGCCGTCTCGAAAGCCGCGGGATTGCGCAGGCAGCGGGCCGCGGCCTGCAGCGCGCCCATGGCGCAGCGCCGGCCGCGCAGGGTCTCGTAGCGGCCCTGAACCCAGTGGTCTTCCTGGTCGATCAGCGCCCGGGCGGCGCGCAGCAGTCGCGCGGCCGTGATCTCCGTGGCCGGCCGCACCTCGCCGGGGGCGAAAGACCACAACGGCCAGCCGCGCAACCGCGTCGCCAGCCAGCCTATCGCCCCGTGCACTCCCTGAGGACCGGCCAGGAGGGGGTGCACGGTCTCCGCGAGACCGGGAACCGGACGGTAGTCCGAACCATCGAATGGCATGTTGGCCCCTTTCGTCGCAAACGCCGCCATCATGGGCGCGGCCGGGGCTCGCGGCTGCTCCGTGTTGCGGCCGCACCGCCGGCCTCGCCGGCCGGGCAGCGGCGGGGCGCACCCGGCCAGGACCGATGCTACGCCCTTCCATCAAGAAAAACACCGCAGAAGAGGCGGTCAGACGCTCGTGTCGATGGAAAGCTTGTGATCGTGACCGGTCCCGCTGCCGGTTCCGGCCGATCCCACCGGGTCATGCGTGCGGAGCATGGGTACGGTTCCCCGCGGCCGGATCGCTCCATGCGGCGGCCTCGCCGGCTCGGGCGCGCCCTGACACTATGTCCGCCTGCCTGCCGACCGGGCGGTGCCATCGATCCACCCGACGAAGGGCGGGCGCGCGCGCAGCCCCACCCACGTCAAGCGCCACGGCCGCACTGCCCTGCCCGCCGCCACGCCGCTGCGGCCGGTGCAAGCGCCTGGTCCGGCCTGTCCCGCCCCGTTTGGCCGGCGAGGCCGGCCGGATCAGGCCCGCCCCCCCTCGAAGAATTCCTTCACCTTGGCGAAGAAGCCTTCGCTTTCCGGGTGATGCTTGTCGCCTCTCTCGCCCTTGCTGTCGGCGTCGGCCTCGAAGGCTTCGAGCAGCTCGCGCTGGCGGCGGGTCAGGTGTTGCGGGGTCTCCACCATGACCTGCAGGAACAGGTCGCCGCGGGCGGCGCTGCGCAGCACGGAGAATCCCTTGCCGCGCAGGCGGAATTGCTCCCCGGTCTGGGTGCCGGCGGGGATCTTCACCTTGGTCCGGGTGCCGTCGATCGAGGGTACCTCGATCTCGCCCCCCAAGGCCGCCAGGGTCATGCGCAGCGGCACGCGCAGGATCAGGTTGGCGCCTTCGCGGTGGAAGATCGGATGCGCCCGGATCGCGACATGCACGTAAAGATCGCCTGGCGGCGCGCCGGCGCCGCCGGCTTCGCCCTCGCCGGCAACGCGGATGCGCGTGCCGTCCTCCACCCCGGCGGGGATCGTCACCGTCAGGCTGCGCTCGCGCTGCACCGTGCCGGCGCCGCGACAGACACGGCAGGGGTTGCGGATAACGCGGCCGGAGCCGCCGCAGGTCGGGCAGGTCCGCTCCACCAGGAACAGGCCCTGCTGGGCGCGGATCCGCCCGTGGCCCTGGCAGGTCGCGCAGGTGTCGGAGCCTTGCGCCTTGTCTTCCGAGCCGGTGCCGCCGCACGCATCGCATGCGACACGGGTCGGCACGCGCAGCGGCACCTTGGTGCCGGCGAAGGCCTCTGCAAGGTCGATCTCCACCGCCTGGCGGATATCGGCGCCGGCGCGCGAGCGTGCGCCGCCACGCCGTCCGCCGCCCATGAAGTCGCCGAAAACCTGGTCGAAGATATCGCCGAGCCCGCCGGCGTTGGAGAAGTCGAACCCACCGCCGAACGGTCCCGCGCCGCCGGCGCCCTGTTCGAACGCGGCATGGCCGAAACGGTCATAGGCGGCGCGCTTCTGATCGTCCTTCAGGACATCATAGGCTTCGCTGACCTCCTTGAAGCGCGTTTCCGCCTGCTTGTCCCCCGGGTTGCGGTCCGGATGGAACTGCATCGCGAGCTTCCGATACGCCTTCTTGAGGTCGTCGGCACGGGCGTCTCGCGAGATCCCGAGGGTGGCGTAGTAGTCCTGCTTCGCCATCTCAGCCCTTCACCATGCTGGGAACACACCAAACGCCCGCGTGCGGCTGCACGCGGGCGGGGTGCGAAAAGGCGAACTGTCGCCGCCGGAGCATCCGCGATCAGGCGGACTTGCGCTTGTCGTCCACTTCCTCGAACTCGGCGTCCACCACTTTCTCATCCGGCTGGGCGCCGCCCCCGGGCTGGCCGCCCGGCTGTCCATTCGGCTGTTCAGCCGACTGCGCCTTGTACATCGCCTCGCCGAGCTTCATCGCCGCCTGGCTCAGACGCTCGCCGGCCTGCTTGATGGCCGCCTCGTCGGTGCCTTCCAGCGCGCTGCGCGCGGCGGCCACCGCCGCCTCCGCCTCGCCCTTCTCCTGGGCGCCGACCTTGCCTTCGCCGTCCTTCAGGGTCCGCTCGACCTGATGCACCAGCGCCTCGGTCTGGTTGCGCGCCTCGACCAGTTCGCGGCGCTGCTTGTCGGCCGCGGCGTTGGCCTCGGCTTCCTTCACCATGCGCTGGATGTCGGCTTCCGACAGGCCGCCGGAGGCCTGGATGCGGATCTGCTGCTCCTTGCCGGTGGCCTTGTCCTTGGCCTGAACCGACACGATGCCGTTGGCGTCGATGTCGAACGTCACCTCGATCTGCGGCACGCCGCGCGGCGCCGACGGGATGCCGGTCAGGTCGAAATTGCCGAGCAGCTTGTTGTCGGCCGCCATCT
>JAGWSV010000159.1 GCA_028869315.1 Rhodospirillales bacterium | reverse complement strand
GCCAGGGCGCGGGCGGGCGCGGCGGCGCCGGCCGCCGGCCGGCTCAGGGCGGCGGCGCCAGCGAACGGATCAGCGCCAGGGCTTCGGCCTCGCCGATCCGGTCGTTCGCGTCGATGTCGCCCTTCCGGCGGCGCTGCCAGAGCTGGCTGCTCGGCTGCCAGCCGTTCTGGCGATGGAAGACCTCCTGGTGGCGGGCGTCGTCCTCCCGGAACAGGACCCAGGTGCCGCTGGGGTAGATCTGCTTGTAGTAGGTCCACACGGGGCTACACCTCCCTGATCGTTTCGGCGCCTGGCGGCCGGGGAACCTGGGCGAAGATCTCCATCTGCCGGGCGTCGAGCGCGGCCCATGCGGGCGAACTTGGTTCCAGGAGCCGCATCCGCTCGTAGATCGGGTGGGCGTCCTCGTCCTTCGCCTTGAAGCTGGCAGGCGTGTGGAACTGCAGCTCGAACAACTGGCCGTTCGGGTCCTGCACCTGCACGTTGATGCCTTTGTAGGCGATCTCCTGGGCCCAGGCGTTCTTCAGCCTGCGGATCGTGAAGCCGTGCCGCCGCAACGATGCCAGAATCTCGGTCACCCCCGCAGCGTACCGGTCGGGTTCGAAGCAGGCGGTGTAGCGCACGGCGTCGCAGATATCCCGGGCGGCGTCCTCCGGCGCAAGGCCGAGTTCGATCACGTCGGTCGCGATCTTGCGGCGGAGCGAGTCGGGCGATTTGCGCCGGAATGGCAGCCCGATCATCCGTCCGCCGCAGGCCGACGCGAGGCTGCCGACGGCTTCGGTCAGCGCCGGTTCGGCCTTGCCGGCCGCTTCGAGCAGCGTCGACGCCGCGGCAACCACGTCGGCGTCGCCGGCGCGCGCGGCGATCTTCGCCTCCAGCGCGTGTGCCGCATCCGTCTCCTGCGCCGCGGGGTGTGGATCGGTGGCGGCGTCGCGGGAAGGCGGCCGGACCGCAAGAATCCGTTCGATCCATGCGTCCTGTTGCGGCGTCGGCGGCATGCGCGCATCCGATCCGGTCTCTGAACGGTTCGGTGATAGCCGGTTTTCCGGGCGCGGCCAATCGCGGCGCCGGTCGGGTCGGCCGCTTGCCCGCCACCGTCGCCCGACGTACCTCCTTCGCGTGCCCACCGCAGGAACCGCGCCACGATGACCCCGTCCCCTCTCGCCGGCATCCGTATTCTCGATCTCACCTCGGTGGTCGTCGGCCCGTCCTGCACCCTGCGCCTCGCCGATTACGGTGCCGACGTGATCAAGCTGGAGGCGCCGGAGGGCGACGTGCTGCGCACCCTGGGCGGACCGTCGCCGTCCGGCCGCACGTCGGGCAAGTATCTGCATTTCAACCGCAACAAGCGCGCCATCTGCCTCGACCTCAAGCAGCCGCAGGCCCGGGCGGCGCTGCTGAAGATCGTCGACGCCGTCGATGTCGTGGTCTCCAACATCCGTCCCGACAGCCTCGCCCGGCTCGGCCTCGACGCGGCGTCGCTGCGCGCCGGCAGGCCGCTTCTCGTTCATTGCACCATCACCGGGTTCGGCCCGGGCGGGCCGTATCGCGGCCGGCCCGCCTACGACACCGTGATCCAGTCGGTCGCCGGCGTCGCCGGCCTCGCCGAACGCCGCGACGGCGCGCCCAGCTACGCGCCGCTGCTGCTTTGCGACCACGTGGTGGGGGAGATCACCGCCGGCGCCATCCTCGCCGCCCTGTTCCGCCGCGAGCGCACCGGGGAAGGCGCCGCGATCGAAGTGCCGATGCACGAGACGATGGCGGCCTTCGTGCTGAGCGAGCATCTCGGCCCGGCGAGCTTCGTGCCTGCCCAGGGCCCGGCCGGCGATTCCCGCGTGCTGGAGCCGAACAACCGCCCGATGCAGACCGCGGACGGCTGGATGACCGTCACCGCCAACACCGACGCCCAGGTGGCCGGCTTCTTTCGCGGCATCGGCCGGCCGGAGTTGATCGAGGACCCGCGCTTTGCCAGCGTCGCCGACCGGTTCCGCCATGCCGCCGACTGGTATGCCCTGCGCCGGGATTCGCTGCGCGCCCATCCCACCGCGCACTGGCTGACCGTGTTCGAGGCGGCCGACGTGCCCGCCGCGATCTGCCATACCCTGGAAACCCTGCCCGACGACCCGCATCTGGCCGCGGTCGGCCTGCTGGTGGCGGAAGCGCACCCGACCGAGGGCGCGATCCGCTCGATCCGCCCGACCGTGCTGGAAGACGGCGCCGCCGCCCCGCCCGGCGCACCGTCCCGCGCGCAGGGCGCCGATACCGAAGCCGTGCTGGCCGAGGCGGGCCTGTCGGCCGACGAGATCGCCGCACTGCTCGCCACCGGCGCGGCCCGCAGGGCGCCGTAGCGTCAGGCGGTGCCAGGCCGCGCCGGGATCACTCCACGAGCTGGATCAGCGACGCATTCGGAATGTTGCCGAATGACGTCAGTTGGTAGCTGGAGCAGGTCGATGCGAGGTTCGCGTTCCCGACCACCGTCACCGATTTTGCGATGATTTTGGCGCATCCGGTGCCGCCGCTCATTGGTGTACCGCTGAAGGAAAGGCTGGCATTGGGCGTGTAGATCAGCCCGGTGAACGGAACCGGGGTGCCGCCGCCGATCGTGTCCGACTGCGTGCTGGTCGTGGCGAACAGGACGCCGGGGACCGCACCGTTCTGTGCCGTCGTCACCGTGGCGGCCGTCAAAGATACGGTGCCGGAGTTGAAATTTCCGGTGATCGACACCGCGCCGGTACTGACGACCGTGATCCCGCTGCCGGAGAGGGAGGTGCCCGTGTTCCCGGACACTTTGAGCGAGCCGTTGATCGTGTAGAGGCCAGGACCGTTGAAGCTGAGCACCTGGCTGCCGCTGATCGAGATCGAGCCGTAACAGGTGTTGGGATCCAGCGTCACCGTATTTCCGGAGACAGCGGGCAGCTGAGCCGGCGCGCAGCTGGCCCTCGACAGCGCCGACTGCAGCGCCTGGTCGTTCGCATACGGGTCCGGCAGCGGCGTAGCACCGGTCACCTGCTTCGAGGGGTTGGTCGCCGTGCCCGTGACGTTGCTGCCGATCGAAATGGTCCCGCCGGCATACAGTGCGCTCGCGTCGAAGGTGGCCGAGCCGCTGACCTTGATGGTGCTGTCCGAATAAGCGGAGCAGCCGTTCAGGTCGATAACCGGATTGCCCGAGGCGGTCAGGCCGGTGCCCGAGCCGCCCAGGGTCAGAATGCAGGGCTGGGGCCCAAGTTCCGCCATCGCGGTCGATCCGAGGGAGATCCCGGTGGCGAAGGTCAGGATCCGCGAGAACCATAACGGCACCTGCTGCCGTGCAGCGACCAGCACGGCCGGATCGGCGGCGTTGTGCACCCCGTTGGTGATCGTCACCGTCACGTTGTTGTCCGACAGGACCAGGGCCGCGGGATCCCAGCTACGGGCTGCCGTGCCGGTGATATTGTCGACCTCGGCGACATCCGCGGCCGCACTGGCGGCCTGCTGCACGCTGGCGTTGCGGGCAAGGGCCGAGGCGCCGGCCAGCGCGGCCATGTCGGCGGAGCGCTGCAGCTCGATCTGTGCTACAGACCAGTGAGCGACCTCGATGCCCATCGACATGACCAGAAGCAATACGGGCGCGGAGATGGCCGCCATGACGAGCACTCCGGCGTGCCGGTCGCGGCCGAGGCGCCGTGATGTCCACGGCCGGATGTGCAGCAAGCGTCGGACCTGTGCGAATGGCCGGCTCATGGATGTGGGACCGACCAAGCGGCGTCGATCGTTTTCCTCCTGCCTCACGACAGATAGTTTGACAACATAATCGCGTCGTCGTTGCAAGTCGTCTATTCGCCCTAGGCCGTCCGGCGGCTGGAGGCGACGGGTCGGCCGGTCTCGCCGTGTCCAGGAACCGTCGGCCACTCGCATAGCGAGCCCGGCGCACCGCCCGATCGGATCGCGGGCGGGCTCGGGTCGCTGTCGCGCCGGGGCGGCCCGTCAGGCGGGGGCGAACAGGTCGTCCCGCGCGTCCCGCCGCGTGCGGGTTGCGGGGCCGGCGAAGGCCGGGTCCCGCTGCGCCACCGTCAGCACCTTGTCCCCGAACAGGCGCATGTTGAGCTCTCCGTCCTCGTGCGGCATGCCGCCATAGGAGAAGTCGGCGATCAGGTGGTCGGTGCCGGTCACCGCCCGCAGTTCCGCGATCTGCTGCAGGCAGTCGTCCGGCGTGCCGACGATCTGGATCTTCACGTAGAACTCGGTGGCCTTCGCGCGCGCCTCCGGGTCCTTCATCTTGGCGTAGGTCCGGGCCATCTTGCCGTAGGATTCATAGCCTTTCACCGACCCCAGATGGCCGTCGGAGAAATGGTAGTGGGCGTCGATCGAATCCCATTTGCGGCCGAGCCACTGCATCGCCCGGTCCTCGGCCTCCGCCCGGCTTTCGGCGCAGGAGACGTTGGTCAGGATCACCGGCGGCGGCGGGCTGTGGCCGACCGCCTCGGCGATGGCGCGGAAGCGGGCGATGTCCTCGGCGGCCTTGGGCCATTCGTTCTGCATGATGACCATCATGCCGAAGCCGAGCTGGGCCATCACCTCGGCCGATTCCGGGCTGACGGAGGAGGCGTAGAAGCGCCGTTCCGGGTGCGACATCGGCCGCGGGCGGATCGCGGTGCGGGGGATCTGGTAGAACTGCCCGTCGTATTCGAAGCTCGGCTCGGCCAGGGCCAGGCGCACGATCCGGGCCGCTTCCACGAAGCGGGCGCGCGCTTCTTCCATCGGGATGCGGAAGCCGGCGTATTCCACGCTGGCGGCGCCGCGGCCGAAGCCGAACAGGCAGCGCCCGCCGCACAGCACGTCGAGCAGCGCGATCTGTTCGGCGACCCGGATCGGATCGTGCCAGGGCAGCACGATCACCGCGGTGCCGAGCGCGATCCGTTGCGTCCGCCCGGCGAAATAGCTCAGCAACTGGGGCGGCGCCGGCGACATCGAATAGCCGGTGAAATGATGTTCCAGGGCGAACAGGCTGTCGAAACCCAGCGGTTCGGCAAGGTCGCCGAGCGCCAGGTGCTCCCGATAGACCGCGGCGTCCGGGCGGCCCGCTTCGGCCAGGATGCTGAGCGACAGACCGATTTTCATGGTGCTTCCCCTTTTTTCCCGCCGGTCCGGCCGGCGGCGTATCGGCCCGGCGGTCGGCCGGGCGCCGCGCGGCGCCGGGCGAGCGGTCGCCGGAGGCACATCGCCACAACAGGTAGCCGATCCCGCCCGCCGCCGCCACGGCGGGCCGGCGCTAGCGGGGAACGGTATCCTCGGCTGCGGCCCGGCCGGGCGGCTCGGCCGGCGGGGCCGCATCCTGCGGCTCGAGATGGAAGCTGTGCAGCACCCGGTGCACCACCGGCGCCAGCACGACCGTCACGACGATGACGAAGCCGATGCCGCCGGCGACGGCGAAGACCAGCTGGAAGAGCTTGATGGCCGCCGAGGCGGCGGGGTGGATCGGGCCGTTGCCGGTCAGGATCATGGCCGCGTCCAGCATGGCGTCGAGCCAGCCCATGTCGCCAAGCTGATGGAAGCCGACGGCGCCGATGACGATCAGCACGAGGTCGAAGCCCAGCGCCACGGCGCCGAACGCCACCATCCGCAGCAGGAAGCGGCGTGTCGAAATCAGCGGCTGATGCCGGGCCTCGAAGCGCGTGAACATGAGAACGCGATGACCGCGCGCGGACCGGCCGGACGCCTGCGCCACGCGGTCACGTCAACCGGCTGGAGCGGCGGGCGCGGTGGGCGCGATCCGGCAGGACATGGCGGCCGGCCGGCTTCAGCCGCCGCGCACCGACACCAGCCGCCAGGTCGGGTCGCCGCTGGTCAGGTCGCGCTCGAACGTCCAGACATCGGTCAGCTCGGTGACCGCGTCGGTGCCCGCCACGGGGTGGCCGGCGGCATCCCGGGTCAGGCTCACCTGGTCGGAGACGAAGCGCAGGGTCACCTGCGCCGTGTGGCCGCGCAGCTCGGCCGCTTCGATCGCGACGGTCGGCACCGCGCGGATTTCGGTGGTCTGCTGGTGGCCGGCGGCCTCGCGGGCGGCGATCGCCTGCTCGAATGCACGATAGACGTCGTCGGAGACGAGGGGGTGCAGCGCCGTCCGGTTGCCTGCGGCGAAGGCGCCGACGATCATGCGGAACGCCTGCTCGGCGCGGCCGAGAAACGCCGCGGGGTCGAAGCCGGCATCGATCGCGCGCATCTGCGCCAGGGCCTGGCCGGACGGGCTGGCGGGGTCGGGCAAGCCATGGCGCCCGGCCTGGACCCCGGCGTGGCCCCCCACCTGGCCCCCCGCTGGGGCGGCGGATTCGGCATGGCCGTCGATGATCGGTCCGGCCGGCCGGGCGCCGCCCGCTTGCGGGCCACCCGGGGGCGCCTGGAATTGCTGCGGCGGCCGCTCGAACCCGGTGCGCCGGCCCAGGATGCTGCGCAGGCGCAGGATCAGGAAGACGGCGATCATCCCGAACAGGATCAGGTCAACAGGGAATCCGCCGGTATTCATAGCCGCTTTCTCCTGGTCAGCACGGGGCGGTGCCGCCACGCGGGGGCGGGCCTCGCCAGGCCCGCAAGCCGGGTCCCCGCATGTCCGGTCGAGGCCTCGGCCCGGAACGCCGCGCCACGCGCGGCGGCAGGCGCCGGTACGGCACGCGCCGCACCCGCCACAGATAGGGAGTTCGGGGTCGCGAGACAAATGTCGCGCGAACCGACATGCCCGGCAGGCGGCGCGATCGGCGCCGCGGCCACCGGGCCTGCGTGCCCGTGGGCATCGGATCGCTAGCGATCGGTCCCCAGCTCCTCGGCGGTGAACCCGTCCTCACGAAACTCCCCGGTGGGTCCCGCCGCGGCCTGCGCGGCGAGCGCCCTTTCCCGCTGGCGGAGCTCCACCCGCCGGATTTTCCCGGAAATCGTCTTGGGCAAGGTCGTGAACTCGATCCGGCGGATCCGCTTGAACGGGGCCGCGCGCTCGCGGATGTGGCGGAAGATGGCGAGCGCGGTCTGCCGGTCGGCCGGCCAGCCCTCGGCCAGCGCGACATAGGCCTTGGGCACCGCGGTCCGCACCGGGTCGGGCGCCGGCACCACCGCGGCCTCCGCCACCGCGGCGTGCTCGATCAGCAGGCTCTCCAGCTCGAACGGGCTGATGCGGTAGTCGGCGGCTTTGAACACGTCGTCGGCGCGGCCGACATAGGTGAGGTAGCCGTCCGCATCCCGGCTGGCGACGTCGCCGGTGCGATAGGCGGATGCCGTCCATGGCGGGATGCCGCCGTCGTCGTCCTGGTAGCCGAGCATGAGACCGGCGGGCGGCGGGTCCAGCGGGAGCGCCACTTCCCCGTCGGTTCCCGCGTTGCCGTCGGGGTCGAGCAGGCGGATGTCGTAGCCCGGCAGCGCCTTGCCCATCGATCCCGGGCGCACCGGCAGGCCCGGCGGATTGCCGATCTGCGCCGTGGTTTCGGTCTGGCCGTAGAAATCCCGCACGGTCAGGCCCCAGGCGGCGCGCACCTGTTCGATCACTTCCGGGTTCAGCGGTTCGCCGGCGGCGGCGACCTCGCGCAGCCCGGTGCGCCACTGCTTCAGGTCCTCCTGGACGAACATCCGCCACACGGTGGGCGGCGCGCAGAGGGTGGTGACGCCGCCGGCCGCGATCGCGTCCAGCATCGCCCGCGGGGCGAAGCGCGGCTGGTTGGCGATGAACACCGCCGCCCCCGCGTTCCAGGGCGCGAACACGCAGGACCAGGCGTGCTTCGCCCAGCCCGGGGAGGAGATGTTGAGATGCACGTCCCCCGGCTGCAGCCCGAGCACGTACATCGTGCTGAGATGCCCGACCGGGTAGCTCGCGTGGCTGTGCAGCACGAGCTTGGGGCGCGCGGTGGTGCCGGAGGTGAAATAGAGCAGCAGCGGGTCGCCGGCGCCGGTCGGCCCATCGGGGACGAAGCTGTCGGAAGCGTCGCGCAGCGCGTCGAACGCATGCCAGCCCGGCACGTGCGGGCCGACCGCGATGCGGGTCAAGCCGTCGGCCAGGTCGGCGAATTTCGCCGCCTCCGCGCTGCCGGCGATGACGGTGCCCGCCCGTCCGCGGCCGAACCGGTCGGCGAGGTCGTCCGGCGTCAGCAGGGTGGTCGCCGGGATCACCACCGCGCCCAGCTTCATCGCCGCCAGCATGGTTTCCCACAGCGGCACCACGTTGCCGAGCATCAGCAGGATGCGCTCGCCCCGCTTCACGCCGAGCGCGCGCAACCCGTTGGCCACCCGGTTGGACCGGGCCGACAGCTCGGCGAAGCTGAGCCGCGCCGCGCCCTCTCCGGTGATGATCAGCGCCGGGGCGTCGGCCGATGGCCCGCGCGCCAGCTCCGCGTCGAACCAGTCGAGGGCCCAGTTGAACCGGTCGAGCGCCGGCCATCGGAACGCCTGCACCGCCGCGTCGTGGTCGCTGCGATGGGTGAGCAGCAGGTCGCGGGCCTGCTTGAAGCTCTCGGCCGACATCGTCGTTGCCTCCCGTGTTGTGGCCGCGCCGCCCGACGGTGCCCCGCCCGGTGTCCCGATGGGCGGCGCGGCGGCGTGCCTAGCCGAGCTTGCCGCGCTCCTGCTCCGCGAGCCAGCGGAAGATCGCCGAGAAGTCGCGCGCGCCTTCGCCGGCATCCACGAGCTTCTGATAGAGCGCGGTGGCGAGGGTCGCGAGCGGCGTCGGGCTGCCGGTGGCGTCCGCCGCCGCCTGCGCCAGCTTCACGTCCTTGAGCATCAGCGCCGCCATGAACCCCGGGGCGTAGTCGCGGTTGGACGGCGCGTTCGGCACCGGTCCCGGCGCCGGGCAGTAGTTCGACAGCGCCCAGGACTGCGCGGTGGCGGTCGAGGTGATCGCCCACAGCTTGTCCCAGTCGAGCCCGAGCTTCTGCGCCAGCAGGAAGCCTTCCGACACCCCGATCATGTTGATCGACAGCATCATGTTGTTGCAGATCTTGGCCGCCTGGCCGGCGCCCGGCGCGCCCGCGTGCACGATCGTCTTGCCCATCGCGGCCAGTACCGGCCGGGCGCGCGCGAACGCCTCCTCGGTGCCGCCGACCATGAAGGTAAGCGTGCCGGCGGCGGCGCCGACCGTGCCGCCGGAGACCGGCGCGTCCAGCATCGCGAGCCCGGCCGCCGCCGCCGCCTCGGCCACCGTGCGGGCGGAGGCGACGTCGATGGTCGAGCAGTCGATCAGCAGCGGCTGGCCCTGCGCAACGGCGGCCTCGATCAGCCCGCCCTGATGCATCCAGACCTCGCGCACATGCTCCCCGGCCGGCAGCATGGTGACGATCGCCTCGGCGCCCTGCGCGGCCTCGGCGGCGCTTCCCGCGCGGGTGCCGCCGGCCGCTTCCAGCGCCGCCAGCGCCGCCGGGTTGAGGTCGAAGCCGCGCACCTGGTGCCCGGCCTTCACCAGGTTGGCCGCCATCGGGCCGCCCATGTTGCCCAGGCCGATGAAACCGATCTTTGCCATCACAGCACCTCGAACACGTCGTAGACGGGACCTTGTGGCGGCCGATGGCCGGTGCCGACGGCGATGATCCGGTTCAACCAGTCATATTTCGGCGCCGCGGTCTCGAACGCGATCGCGGTGCGGAAATAATACTCCGACGGATCGACCGCTTCGCCGCGCGCCATCCGTTCCATCACCGCCGCCGGACCGTGGCGCATGCCGCGATAGGTCATCCCGATCGCCGCGCCGTCGTCGGTCTGCAGCACGAGGCGCACGTCGAGCGTGGTGGCGCCGTCGGGGCGTAGCATGATCCAGTCGGCGCCGCCCGGCAGCACGGTGCCGCGCAGCCGCGCGCCCGCGAAGGTTCCGCCCGCCACCAGTCCGATCCGGCGGTCGCCGGACGGGGTGGCGCCGACCGGCTGCATGCCGGCGACCTCCAGGCTGAGGGTGAACAAATGCGTCGTGCGCAGCTCGGCCATGGACATCTTCCTCCGGTCGTTGAAGCGGGCCGATCAGACAGGATCGGCGGGCCGGCGGCAAGCCGTGCGCGATCGCGCGCGGCGCGCCGGCGTTAACCGGACGGCAAGATTGCGCCGGCATGGTGCCCCGGCATGCAGGAGCGGGACCGGATGCCGGCGCTGCCGATCGTCGACGTGACCCTGTTCGTCCACAACGGCGCCGCCACGGTGGGCGCGGCGATCGAGAGCGTGCTGGCGCAGACCTGGCCCGCCATCGCGCTCACCCTGGTCGATGACGGCTCCACCGACGGCACCGCGGAGATCCTGGCCGGCTACGCGGCGCGCACGCCGTCGATCCGGCTGCATCGGGTGCGGTGCAACGGCGGCGCGGTGGCGGCGTTCCAGCGCGGCTTCTGGTTCGGCGACAGCGACTTCCTGATGCCGAAATCCGCCGACGACCTGATCGCGCCCGATTTCGTCGCGCGCTGCATGGCAGTGCTGCTGGCGCACCCGGACTGCGCGATGTGCCACGCCGGCGGGCTGGTGTTCACCGGGGCGGGGGAGGTGCGGGCGGTCTACCCGGACGCGCACCGGCTGGACGCGACCGGCCCCGACCCGCTGGCCCGCGCGCAGGAGGTGATGCGCCGCTACACCTCCTCGCCGTCGTTCTGGGGCGTGTACCGCCGCGCCGCGACCGATACGCTCGCGCCGATCCGTCCGCGCGCCGGATGGGACCATGTGGTGCTCGCCGAACTGGCGCTGGCCGGGGAGATCCGCCACGTGCCGGAGGTGCTCTATTGGCGCCGTGACGGCGGCCGGCCGGTGGCGACGCTGGCGCGCGCCGCCACCGAACAGGCGCGGGCCGGCCTGCCGCTTGACGACACCCTGGCCGAGCAGCGCTGGCGCACGCCGCTCCTCACCACCGCCTACGCGCATCAGGAGATGTTCGCCGCCGCGCGCCTGCCGCATGCCGACCGGCTTGCGCTGATGCAGGCGGTGCCGGGGATTTTCCGTGCCCGCTGGCTTGGTGCCTTGCAGCGGGAGGCGCAGGCCCTGGCCGCCGACCTGCCGCGCCAGATCGCCCGCCTGGCCGCGGCCGGGCCGGTGGAGGCGCGCTGGCTCGCCCACTCCCTGTCCGCGGCGATCGACGCCGCATCCGCCATCGTTCCGGAGGTCGACCTGACCATGTTCGCGCTCGAACTGGCCGCGCGGGCGGGCGAACCGCCCCGCGCCGCCGCCTGAGGCCCGCCATGGACGGCCTCGCCCCGGCTGCGCTCCGCCTGCATCTCGGCTGCGGCACGACCCTGTTGCCCGGCTGGGTGAACATCGACCGGGTGGCGCGCGTCCCCGGCGTGGCAACCGGTATCGACCCCACCACCTTGCCCTACCCGGACGGGTCGGTGGCCGAGGTGCTGGCCGAGCACGTGTTCGAGCACTTCTCGTTCGCCGAGGAGGGGCTGGTATGGATGGAGATGGCCCGCGTCCTGCGCCCCGGCGGCACGCTGACCCTGGAAGTGCCGGATTTCGAATGGGTCTGCGCCCGCTTCCTGGAGGCCGAGGACGACTGGCGCGACTTCTACATCATCGGCGCCGCCGATCATTACGGCGGCTGCGGCCGCGCGCTCGACCAGCGCTGGGGGATCCTGCAGACCATGTTCTTCGGCAACCAGAACGGTGCCGGCCAGTTCCACCGGTCCGCCTACACCGAGGGCAAGCTGCGCGCGCTGGCCCGCAGCCTGGGCTTCGCCGCGGTCGCGGTGGAGCGGCGCTTCAACAAGGGCGGGCAGGCGCTGCGCGCCGTGCTGACGCGATAGAAGGGGCCGCGCGATGCGCGTTTTCGTCACCGGCATCGCTGGGTTCCTCGGCAGCCATCTCGCGGAGCGGCTCATCGCCCTGGGCCACGACGTGGCGGGCTGCGACTCCCTGCTGGGCGGAGAGCTCGTGAACGTTCCGGCCGAGGCCGAATTCCACCAGTACGACTGCCGCGACTTCAACGCGATGGCGCGGGTGATGCGGGGCGCCGAGCTCGTCTATCACTGCGCCGCGACCGCCTACGAAGGCCTGTCGGTGTTCGCCCCGGCGATGGTGATGGACAACATCGTCACCGGCTCGGTCGCGGTGTTTTCCGCCGCCATCGCCGGCGGGGCGCGGCGGATCGTGTTCTGCTCCTCCATGGCGCGCTACGGGACCAACCTCGTGCCGTTCAAGGAATGTTTCGAACCACGTCCGCAGGACCCGTACGGCATCGCCAAGGTGGCGGCGGAAGCGGCGCTGCGGAACCTCGCGCTGGTGCACGGGGTCGAATACGCGATCGCGGTGCCGCACAACATCATCGGCGCGCGGCAGAAATTCGACGATCCCTATCGCAACGTGGCGTCGATCATGGCGAACCTGATGCTGCAGGGCCGCCAGCCCTTCATCTATGGCGACGGGGAGCAGCAGCGCTGCTTTTCCCATGTGGACGACTGCCTGTCCTGCCTGCTGGCGATGGGGCTCGGCGGGCGCGGCCTCGGCCAGGTGGTGAATATCGGGCCGGACGAGGAATTCGTCTCCATCAACGCGCTGTTCCGCCAGCTCAAGGACATCACCGGGTTCGAGGGCCAGGCGATCTACCTGAAGGACCGCCCGCAGGAGGTGAAGCATGCGGTCTGCAGTTCCGCCCGCGCGCGGGAGATGCTGGGGTACCGCACCACCCGCACGCTCGATGACGGGCTGCGCGACGTGGTCGGGCACATCCGCACGCTCGGGCCGCGCAAGTTCCGCTACCACCTCGATCTCGAAATCCGCACTGCGCGCACGCCGCGCACCTGGACGGAGCGCCTGATGTGAGCGCCGCGATCGACCCGGACGCGCTGCCGCGCGCCGTGGCGATGCGCTACGACCGCGGCGAGATCGTCTTTTCCAGCGGCGCGCCGCCGTTTTTCGAGGAATACAGCTACCAGGGCAGCGGCGTGCGGGCGTTCGGGAAAAGCCCTGCCTTCCTCGCCGATCCGCGGTTCCGCCACGCGCATGCGCGCGGCTGGGCGAGCGGCGGGCGCAAGACAAGCGGCATCGACGACAACCGCTGGATCATGCACACGGCGCTCTGGGCCGCGTCGCAGGCGGCGCGGCTCGACGGCGACTTCGTCGAATGCGGCGTCGATACCGGCATGATGTCGGTGGCAGTCTGCGACTGGCTGGATTTCAACCGGCTCGACCGCGATTTCTGGCTGTTCGACACGTTCCGCGGCATCCCCGAGGCGCAGATGACCGCCGAGGAGCGTAACGGCATCGCCGCCTGGCACAACCGGAACAGCTACGAGGAATGCTTCGCCGCGGCAGAAGCCAATTTCGCCCCCTGGCCGCGCTGCCGGCTGATCCGCGGCGAGGTCCCCGCCAGCCTGGCCGCGTTTCCGCCGGGCCGGCGGGTCGCCTATCTGTCGATCGACATGAACATCGTCGCCCCGGAAATGGCGGCGCTCGATTTTTTCTGGGACCGGCTGGTTCCCGGCGCGGTGGTGCTGCTGGACGATTACGCCTGGGCCAGCCATCGCGCCCAGCAAGCCGCGCAGGACGCCTTCGCGGCGGCGAAAGGGGCGATGATCCTCAGCCTGCCGACCGGACAGGGCCTTCTGATCCGCTGAGCGGTCGGGCGGTGCGCCGGACCGGGCGGCACCGGGCTGCGCGCGGCGGCCCGGCCCGCTCCGTCCGGTCACGCCCGCCGGACGTTCCAGAAGATCACGAAGCCGTTCAGGATGCCCTGGATCGACTTTCGGTACGCAGTTGCCGCGAAGGACTGCCCGAGCGGGATATAAGGCACGTCGTGGAGCGCCTGCAGCTGCAGCTCCACCGCGAGCTTCTTCTGCGCCGCCAGGGTCGGCGCCTCGATCCATTGCTGGCGCAGCGCCTCGATCTTCGGGGCGCTGGGCCAGCCCATCATGCCCTTCTTGCCGTTGCCGCGCAGGAAGACGTGGCCGACCGGGTTGAACTGGTCGAGCCCGGACCAGAACGTGTTGAACACGCTCCACCCGCCTTTTTCCGGCGAGCGTTCCTGCGCCCGCCGCTGCACAACGGTGCCCCAGTCCATCGCCTGGTAATCGACGTTGAGGCCGATCCGCTTCATCATGTCGTTGCAGACATCGGCCTCGGCCTTCAGGATCGGGAAATCGGTGGGGGCGAGCAGCACCACTTTCTCCCCCTTGTAGCCGGCGGCCTTGATCTCCTTCGCCACCGCCGCATAGTCCCGCTTGCCTTCGAACACGGACAGGCCGGCGGTGCTCGCCATCGGTGTGTCCGGCGCGAAGATGCCGGCCGGCACGTGCCACATCTTCGGATCGGTGCCGGCGACCGCCACCATGTATTCGGTCTGGTTCACGGCTTTCAGCAGGGCGCGGCGGATCGCCGGGTTGTCGAACGGCGGCCAGAGCTGATTGAGCCGCATGCAGGCCATCAGGCCGGTGGGGTCGGTCACCCGCACCGCGACGTTCTTCGAGAGCCGCAGCAGCGGCAGCATGTCGCTGGTCGGGTTCTCCCACCAGTCGATCTCGCCGGTGGTCAGCGCGTTGGCCTTGGTGCTCTCGTCGGGAATGACATGCCATTCCACCCGGTCGAAATAGGCGACCTTCGGACCGGAGGTCCATTCCGGCGTGCCGCCGCTGCGCGGCACGTAGTGCGGGTTGCGCTCATAGACGGCGCGCGAGCCGACCACCCGCTCCTTCGCGTTCCACATGAACGGGCCGGAGCCCACCATCTCGGTGATCGCGGTGAAGGCGGAGGTCTTGGCCAGCCGCTCCGGCATCATGGCGCAGAAATTGCTGCCGGGCTTGCCGAGCGCGTCGGGCAGCAGCGGGAACGGCCGCTTCAGCCGGAACCGGATCGTCTTGTCGTCGGGGGCGGAGAGTTCGTCGGTATAGGCCATCAGGGTGAGGCCGAACGGGTCGCGCGCACCCCAGCGCTTGATGGAGGCGACGCAGTCGCGCGCCAGCACCTTCTCTCCGTCGTGCCACCGCAATCCGTCGCGCAGGGTCAGGGTCCATTGCTTCCCGTCCGCGTCCACCGTATGACCCGCCACCATCTGCGGCTTGGCGGCATAGGAATTGTCAATCCCGTACAGGGTGTCGAAGATCATGAATCCGTGGTTGCGGGTGACGTAGGCGGTGGTCCAGATCGGGTCGAGAATCGTCACGTCGGACTGCGGGACGAATTTGAGAACCCGGGTCGCGGCGGCGCGGCCGATCGCGGGGGCGGCGAGCCCGGCAGCGCTGACGGCGCCGGTCGCAAGGAAGGTTCGACGCTTCATTTTGGGTGAGGCCTCCTGTCCATGATGCTGCGGTGCAAAAGATGACGACTCTGCGAACGGCGGTGCAAGAAGAATCGAGGCGGAAGCCGCGCGACTGGCTGGCGGTGGGGACCATCGCGCAGTTCCTGCGCTTCGGCACGGTCGGGACCACCGGGTTCCTGATCGATACCGCCATCGTCTATTCGTTGCGGGGCGCGCTCGGCCTGTATGGCGCGGGGATGGTCTCCTACCTGGTTGCCGCGTCCAGCAACTGGGCGCTGAACCGGGCCTGGACCTTCCGCGGCCGCGGGGCGGGACCGGCGCACCGGCAATGGGCGCGGTTCATGGTCGTGTGCCTGGTCGGCTTCGTGCTCAACCGCGGCACCTATGCCGCGCTGGTGACCTGGGTGCCGTTGTGTGCGGCGCAGCCGGTCTTCGCGGTCGCCGCCGGCTCCCTGGCCGGCATGTTCATGAACTTCGCCCTGTCGCGCCGCGTCGTGTTCATTTAGAAGAAATTCGTATCACTAATTGAATATCGCAGAATCGTAGCTCCTGCCTGCGCTTTAACCGCAGAGTGACGTTTCTGGAGCAAACCGTCGGACCGCAGCCACAGATCTTGGCACGGTCCCATGTCGCATCTCCTCCGCCCCGACATCGACGCAGCCCTGGCCGGGTTCGCGCGCGACGCGCCGGCGTGCTGCTCCGGTGCTCCGGCGCCCTGGCTGCGGCGCGTATGGATCAAGCGGGCGATGGACCTCGTCCTCGCTTCGCTGCTGCTGGTGCTGGCCGCGGTGCCAATGGGGCTGATCGCGCTTTGGATCCGCTGTGACAGCCCCGGCCCGGTCCTGTTCCGCCAGCGCCGGGTCGGATGGCACGGCCGGAGCTTCGTGCTGCTCAAGTTCCGCACCATGCATGCGGGCGCGGAGCGGGAGGACGGCTGTCGCCAGGCCCGGCGCGACGATCCGCGCGTGACCCGCGCGGGGGCGTGGCTCCGGGCGCGTTCCATCGACGAGTGGCCGCAACTGCTCAACGTGCTGCGCGGCGAGATGTCGCTGGTCGGGCCGCGTCCGCATGCGCCCGGCACCTGCGCCGGCGGGCGCCCGTTCGAGCAGGTGACCCCCCGCTACGCCGCCCGCCACCGGATGCGCCCCGGCATGACGGGCCTGGCCCAGGTGCGCGGCTGGCGCGGCGAGACCGACACGGAGGAAAAACTACAGTGCCGCATCGATTCCGATCTCGAATACATCGACACCTGGTCCGTCGGGCTCGATGTCGGCATCCTGCTGCGCACGATCCCGGCGGTGCTGAACGCCACCAACGCGTACTGAGCGTGGCACCGCCGGGTCTGCGGCTCCGGCCGCCGGCGTCGTGACGCCGCGGTTCGTCGCCGGCGCCCCCGGCGTTCCCGCCGGTCCCTACGACGCCGACGTGGTGATCCTGGCGCTCGACCGGGCGGAGGAGACGGAGCAGGCGATCGCCTCGGCCCTGGCGCAGCGCGGCGTGGCGCGGCACGTGACCGTGCTCGACCAGGGCTCGCACCCGCCCGCGCTCGCCCGTCTCGCGCGCTGCGTGGCGGGGCGTGGGGATGCGAGCCTTTGGGCGCTGGCGGAAAATCTCGGCGTCGCCGGCGGGCGCAACGCCGCCACCGCGCTCGGTCATGGGCGGGTGATCGCCGGGCTCGACAACGACGCCGAGTTCGCCGGCCCGGCCACCTTGGCCGGCGCGGTGGCGGCGCTGGACCGCGATCCGGGCCTGGGCGCGATCGGGCTCAGGATCGTCGCCTACGACGGCGGGCGGGACGACCCGTCGTCCTGGGGCTATCCGCGCGCGCTGCTGCCGCGCGCCGGCGGAAGCTTCGGCACGGTCACGTTCGTCGGTGCCGGCCACGCCATTCGCCGGGCCGCGTGGGACGCGGCAGGGGGCTACGATCCAGCCCTGTTCTTCTGCTGGGAGGAATATGATTTCTGCCTGCGCGCGATCGCGCAGGGCTGGCGCATCGGCTATCGCGGCGATCTGGTGGTGCGCCACAAGGTGGCCGCCGAGCGGCGGCTCGCCTGGTCGGGCGAGCGGTGGTTCCTGTTCGTGCGCAACCGCATCCATATCGCGCGCAAATGGGGCGCGTCCTGGCCGGCGCTCGTCCCCCGCATCGCCGGCTACCTGGTGAAGGGCGCGCGTGCGGGGCTGCTGGCGCAGACCTGGCGGGCCATCCGCGCGGCCGCCGCGATGGAGCCCGCCGGCGCGCCGCGCCCGCTTCCGGTGGCGGCGGCCGACTATCTCCGCCGCCACGACGGCGCCTATCGCGGCTCCCCGCTGCGGCGGCTCCGCCAGGAGGTGATGGCCCCGCCGGGCGGGGCGTGATGACCGGGCGATCGGCCGATGCGCCCGGGCGCGGCCGCGGCGCGCGGCGCTACGCCCTTTCGAAGTCGATCCGCTCCGTCACCGGCAGGTTCTGCAGGAAGCGGCGCAGGCAATCGAGGCCAAGCTCGACCGCGCCCAGCCGCACCCATTCGCGCCCGCCCAGGATGCGCGCGCGGCGTGTGGCGACCCGGTTCGCGGTTGCGATCGCCAGGTGGATGGTGCCGCCGAAATCGATCGCGTCGGCGCCCTCGTCCAGCTCGATCAGCACTGCCAGCGCGTGGGTCGCGCCCGCCTGCGCGCGCGCGGCCCGCGCCACCGCCTCGGCGGTTTCCGGCGACAGCGCGCCGAGCGCGGGCCCGTCCTCCAGCCCCACCGCGGCGCCGAGATCGGTGAGGTCGCGCAGCACGAGGCTGCGCCGGAATGCCCGCTCGGCGCCGGGCAGGTGCCCGATCCGCGCGGCGATCTGCCCGGCGGTGAAGGTTTCCACCACGGCGAGACTGGCGCCCTGGTCGAGCAGCGCCGCCAGCACCACGCCCTCCAGGGTGCGGTCGTCCTCGGCCAGGATGAAATTGCCGAGCCGGCGCCGCACTTCCCCCGCCACCGGGGCGAGCTTGCGCTGCACGTCCTCGGGGTCGGTGCCGCGCACCGTGAGCTTGGTTTCCAGCTGCGGGTAATGGGCGCGGAACCCGAGCTTCACGCTGCCGTCCGGCGCCAGCGCCTCGATCCCTTCCAGCAGCGAATCGGCATGCGATTCGCCGATGCCGTAGGAGTGGAACCGCTTGAGCACGATCGTCGTCGGGCTGCCGGAGCGGGCGAGCAGGCGGGGGACGATCTGCTCCTCCAGCATCCGCCGCAGCTCGCGCGGCACGCCGGGGGTGAAGAAGAACCGCGCGGTGCCGATATCCAGCGCGAACCCGCAGGCGGTGCCGATCGGGTTGTCCAGCACCTCGGCGCCTTCGGGCAGCATCGCCTGCTTGCGGTTGTTGGGCGGCATGACGCGGGAGCGGCGGGCGAAGAAATTCTCCATCTTCGCGAGCCAGTCTGCGTTCAGCACCAGCGGAACCCCGGCGGCGGCGGCGGCGATCTCCTGCGACAGGTCATCGACGGTGGGGCCGAGCCCGCCGTTCACGATCACCGCATCCGCGCGCCCGGCGGCCAGGCGGAAGGCTTCCAGCAGCCGCTCCCGGTCGTCGCCCACCGTGGTGCCCCAGACCACAGAGAGGCCGACATCCTCCAGCTTCTGGCTGATATAGCTGAAATTGGTGTTGGTGATCTTGCCGGTCAGCACTTCGTCGCCGGTGCAGAGGATCTCGATGCGCATCGGTCCGGTCCTTCAATAGGCGAGGAACCCGCCATCCACCGGCAGGGTGACGCCGGTGACGTAGCGGGCGAGGTCGGAGGCCAGGAACACCGCCGCCCCGGCGATGTCGGCCGGCTCGCCCAGCCGGCCGAGCGGGATGCGGCCCTTGAAGTTCGCCATGTAGTCGGGGTTTTCCCGCGCGCGGGCGTTCAGCGGCGTGGCGATCATGCCCGGCCCGATCGCGTTCACCCGCACGCCGAGCGGCGACAGCTCGATCGCCAGCGCCTTGGTCAGCATCCGCACGCCGCCCTTGGAGGTGGAATAGGCGGCGGAATTGGGCAGGGCGACGAAGGACTGGATCGACCCGATAGTGATCACCGCGCCCTTGGTCGCGACCAGCTGGTCGCGGAAGGCGGTGGTGACGACGAACGGCCCGTCGAGATTGACCGCGAGGGTCGCGTCCCAGTCCGCCCGCGCGGTGGGCTCCTCCATCTTGGTACGCCGGATGATGCCGGCGTTGTTGACGAGGATCGAAACCGGCCCGTCGCCGGCGGCGAGGGCGGCGGCGAGCGCGTCGACCGAAGCCCGGTCGGTGACGTCGAGGCGTACGGCGCGGGCGGCGGCGCCGATCTCCCCCGCGACACGTTGCGCGCCGGCCTCGTTCACGTCGGCCACGATCACCCGCGCGCCTTCGGCGGCGAAGGCGCGGGCGATGCCTTCGCCGATGCCGGAGCCGGCGCCGGTCACCAGCGCCAGCCGGCCGTCGAGCAGCCCGGCCATGCTCAGCGCGCCATCGCGGTGGTGGCGGCGCCCGGCGTCGCGGTGCGCCCGCCATCCACGACGTACTGCGCGCCGGTCACGTTGCCGGCGAGGTCGGAGCAGAGGAACAGCACCACGTTGGCCACTTCCTCCGCCGTGCCGTAGCGGCCGATCGGGATAGAGTTCTGGTAGCGCTGGCCAGCGGCGGCAGGATCGGACGGGCTCATCATCCCTTCCAGCGCATGGATCATGCGGGTGTCGATCGGGCCGGGGCAGACCGCGTTCACCCGCACCCCGGCGCGCGCCACCTCCCCGGCGGCCACCTTGGTGAGGCCGAGCACCGCGTGCTTGGAGGCGACATAGGCCGGCATGCCCGGCGTGCCGACCAGGCCGGCGACCGAGGCGGTGTTCACGATCGCGCCGCGCTGCTGCTTCAGCATCACCGGCAGCACGTGGCGCAGGCCGAGGAACACGCCCTTCACGTTGACGCCCATCACCGCGTCGAACATGGCCTCGTCGTATTCGGCGGTGGGGGTGACGGCCCCTTCGATCCCGGCATTGTTGTGGAAGCAGTCGATGGCGCCGAACGTGTCGAGTGCCGCCTTCACGTAGGCCTGCACGTCGGCGGATTGCGTGACGTCGGCGGCGACGAACAGCGCCTCGCCGCCCTGCTGGCGGACGATGCCGGCGGTGGCTTCGCCGGCGGCGGCGTCGCGATCGACCACCACCAGCTTCGCGCCGCGTTTGGCGAAGCCGAGCGACGCGGCGCGGCCGATGCCGTTGCCGGCGCCGGTGACCAGCGCGACCTTGCCGGTGAAGTCCATGGTGTTTCCTCCGTTTCTGCAATGGCGGCGGCGAGCCTAGGCGGGCCGGCGCGGGTTGTCACACCGGGCAGGGGGGGCGGCGGCGCGCCCGCTCAGCCGCCCTGCGGCAGGGTGATCCCGGTCAGCGCCTCCCACACCCGGATCACGAAGGCATCGTCCTTGGCGCCGTTGCCGAGCGCGGCGGCGCCCAGGAACAGCTGGTGCGCGGTGGCGGCGATCGGTGCCGGGAAGGCCAGGCTGCGCGCCTGGTCCAGCACGATGCCAAGGTCCTTGACGAAGATGTTCACCGCCGACAGCGGCGTGTCGTCGGCGGCCAGGATGTGCGGCACCCGGTTCTGCCACATCCACGAACTGCCGGCCGAGGTGCAGATCACGTCGTACAGCGCCTGCGGGTCCGCCCCGGCGCGGATGCCGAGCGCCAGCGCCTCGGCGGCCACCGCGATATGCACGCCGGCCAGCAGCTGGTTGACCATTTTCACCGTGCTGCCGACGCCGGCGGCGTCGCCGAGCTGCCACACCTTGGCGGCGATGGCGTCCAGCACCGGGCGGGCCCGCTCGAACGCGGCCGCGGCGCCCGAGCCCATCACCGTCATCGTGCCGGCATCGGCGCCGGCCCGCCCGCCGGACACCGGCGCATCCAGCATCAGAAGCCCCGCCGCGTTCAACTGCCGTTCCAGCCCGCGCGCCACCTCCGGCGCCACCGTGGTGGAGCAGATCGCGACCGCCCCGGGCGGCAGGAGCGGCACGCAGCCATGCGGGCCGAACAGCACCTCCTGTTCCTGCGCCGCGTTCACCACCAGGACCAGCACGGCATCGAGGCCGGCGGGCAGCGCGTCCGGCCTGGCCACGGCGGCGGCGCCGGCGGCCACCAGCGCGTCGCGCGCGGCCTCCCGCAGGTCGCAGCCGGTGACCTTGTGCCCCTGCTTCACGAGGTTCACCGCCGCGCCCATGCCCATGGTACCGAGACCGATCACGCCGACATTCATCATGCTGCTTCCTTTGCTTCAGTGAGCGCGCGACGCGTCGCCGGCCGGCTGGCGTCGCCTGGGCATCGTCGGCAAACACGTGCGGCGGCACGCCGACCAAGATGCCGGTCAAAACAAAACCTCAGCGTCCGTTGCGGAACCTCTCCACCGCCGCCACCAGCGCCCGGCGGATGCCCGGCTCCAGCGCCGAGTGCCCGGCGTCCGGCACGATCGACAGGCGGGCGGACGGCCAGGCGGCGGCAAGCTCGAACGCCGAGGCGGCGGGGCAGATCATGTCGTAGCGTCCCTGCACGATCTCGGCGGGGATGTGGCCGACCGCGCCCATGCCGGCAAGCAGTCCGCCCGCAGGCAGGAACAGCTCGTTGGCGAAATAATGGGCCTCGATCCGCGCCAGCCCGAGCGCGGTGCGGTCCTGGGCGAAGGAGCTGACGGTTTCCGGGCTGGGCAGCAGGGTGCTGGCCGAGCCTTCGTAGACCGACCACGCGCGCGCCGCCGGCAGGTGTACCGCCGGGTCCGGATCGGTCAGCCGGCGCAGGTAGGCGCCCAGGATGTCGCTGCGCTCGGCTTCCGGCAGGAAGCCCGCGAACGCCGCGTGCACGTCCGGAAAAACCGCGCGCAACCCATAAAGGAACCAGTCGAGCTCCGCCGCGCGGCCGAGGAACACGCCGCGCAGGACGCAGCCCGCCACCCGGTCGGGATGCGCCTGCGCGTAGGCGAGCGCCAGGGTGGACCCCCAGGATCCGCCGAACAGCAGCCACCGCTCCAGCCCGAGATGGCGGCGCAGCACCTCGATATCCGCCACCAGATCCGGCGTCGTGTTGTGCGCCAGGCTGCCGAGCGGGCGGGAGCGGCCGGCGCCGCGCTGGTCGAAAATGACGATGCGCCAGAACTCGGGGTCGAAGAAGCGCCGGTGCACCGCGCCCGCCCCGGCGCCCGGACCGCCATGCAGGAACAGCACCGGCCGGCCGCGCGGATTGCCGGCCTGTTCCCAGTACATCACGTGTCCGCCGGACAACGGCAGGTAGCCGGTCTCGAACGGGCCGATTTCTGGAAACAGGTCGCCGCGCGGCATGATGCGCGCGATGCTATAGGCCGGCCGGTCGCGCGGGAAGAGCCAAGGGGAACCGGACGCTCCCCCGGCGACCGGAAACGCGAGGAGTGCGGGGCGATGGAACGATTGTGGATCGGCGCCGGCGCGCTGATGGGCATGATGGCGGTGGCGATGGCGGCCCTGGCGGCGCACGCGCTGAACGGGCTGGGGCCGTTGCGGCTGGCGATGGTGCATAGCGCCATCCGCATGCAGGGCTGGCACGCTTTGGCGCTGATCGGCACCGGGCTGTGGAGCGCGCAGGGCGGCGGGCGGCTGGCCGCCTTCGCCGGCGCCGCGTTCCTGGTCGGCGGCGTCCTGTTCTGCGGCGGGGTCTATGGGCTGGCGCTGCTGGCCTGGCCGGTCGCGTTCGTGGCGCCGATCGGCGGCAGCCTGCTGATGCTGGGCTGGCTGCTGCTGTTCCTCTCGGCGCTGCTCCGGCAGCGCTGACGGGCCGGGCGTTCCGCAACGGGCGCCGCGGCGGGGACGTGCGTCGATCCGCGTGGAGCGGCTTTCCAGCCCTTTGCACGTCCGCGGTCAGCCCTGGTCGGAACCGGCCCGTGGTTTCGTCCCGCGGGTCTCGCCGCGTCCACCCTGGCGGTCATGCGGCCGCCGCCTGGCGTTCCAGCGCGGTCCCGTATCGTCGCAGCAACCACACCGACCGCTCGTAGAGCGAGGTCAGGGCGTGGACGGCACGATAATCGGCGAGCATCGTCTCGCCGTCGGCGATCGCGCTCCGGCGCAGACCCTCGACCAGGGCGCCGCGGTCCCCGGTGATCCGGATCAGCACGGCGATATCCGTGGTCTCGTGGGAGCGCGCTGCCTCCTCGGCCTGCAGCAGCAGGGTGCCGAGCCCGGCGCTGATAGCGTGTGCCACCTCCGCCGCCCGACCCGAGGTCTCCTGCGCGATGAGCGGCGCCAATTCGCCCAGCGTCTCGTGCAGCGCCGCCAGGATCTCGTTGCGGCTGTGCAGCTCCGCCAGCCGGTGCAGCTGCGCGGCCGAGAGGTTGGCGCCGGCGAGCGCGACCAGGAAGCGGTCGATCTCGTCGAGCAGGCGCGGCGCCGCCTGTGCCGCCGCGACGGGATCGACGCCCGACATCTCCGCCGCTTCGCCGGGGAGGCGTGCCGCCAGCAGGGCCGCCACCCGTTCCTGCTCGCGCTCGGCGAGGGGCAGGGCCGCGTCCGGATCGGCCAGGGCCGAAGGCGCGAGAAAGCGCGCCCGCGCCAGGTCCGTCGTTCCGGCCTCGGGCTCGGGCGCCGCCAGCAACCGTTTCGCCGCCGCGTCGGCACGCCGCATCTGTATCAGGCGGGTGAGGTTCGTCGGCAGGAGGATGCAGTGCAGCACCAGAACCGGCGGCAGATCCCACACGGTGGCGTAGACGATGAAAGCGATGTTGCTGGCGATCGCCACGGCGCGCAGCCGGCGCATCGATTTCATGCTGAACGTGGCCAGGACGAGCGCGGAGGCGACGTAGCCCGCGGCCTGCTTCGCGGCGGCGGGCACGTGCACCCCGCGGACCCATCCGGCCGCCGCTGCGATCGCCCCGTGGTCCAAGGCTGGTGTTCTCCCCCCCCGTCGCCCGTCAGCCGTCGCCCGTCAGCCGCCGCCCGTCAGCCGCCGCCCGTCAGCCGCCGCCCGTCAGCCGTCGCCCGTCAGCCGGTCGTGCGCCGCGTCGCTTATGCTGCGGCGGCGGCGCGCGATCCGCAATCGCCGCGGCGACCGCCTGCGGCCTTGGCCGCCGGGCGCGGCGGTTCAGTAGCCCACCGCCCAGTCGATCACGTTCCGCATCGGCCTGCCATCCAGATACGCCCGCAGGTTGTCGCAGAACACCTCGATCGCGCCGTGCCGGTTCTGGTCGCTCGCCCCGGACACGTGCGGGGTGACCAGCACGCGCGGATCGCGCCACAGCGCCGAGGGCGGCGGATGCTCGAACTCCCCCACATAGACGTCGAGCACGAGGCCGCGCAGGTGCCCGCTTTGCAGCGCGTCCGCCACCGCCGCTTCGTCCAGGATCTCGCCGCGTGCGACGTTGACCAGGATCGCGCCCGGCTTCATCGCCGCCAGCCGGCGCGCGTCGATCAGCCGGGTGGTTTCCGGCGTCCACTGGCAGCACACGGCGACGAAGTCGCTTTCGGCCAGCAGCGCCTCCAGCGCGTCCGGTGCCGCCAGCCGCGCGAATCCGTCCGGCAGGGGCGCGCCCGGCGCGGCCTGGCGGCGGGTGCCGAGCACCCGCATCCCCAGCGCCGCGCCGAGGCGCCCGACCTCGCGCCCGATGCCGCCGGCGCCGATCACGCAGAGCGTCTTGCCCGCGACCAGGAGCGGGCGATAGGCGCGATGGTCGAAGGCGCCGGCGTCCCGGTCGATGGCCGCGCGGTGCAGGACCTTGGCAAAGTGCAACAACCCGGCGATCGCGTATTCCGCCATCGCCAGGGTGTTGCCGGCGCCGCGCGAGGTCGTCACCGTCACGTCGCTGCCCCACAGATCGCCGCGCAGCAAATTGGACGCGCCGGCCGGGCGCTGGTGGAACCATTTCAGCTTCGGCGCCCGGGCGCGCAGATCGAGCGGGAACGGCCAGCCGCCCAGGATCACCTCCGCCTCCGCCAGCAGCCGGTCGCGCTCGGCGCGCGTGCCCTGGCCGTTCGCGTCCGGGGCCAGGTAGCGGGCGGCGGTGAAGGCCGGCCAGGTGGCGCGGATCTCGCCGTCGAACCAGCCACCGGCGTCGGTGAGCCGGATGCGCGGATCGACCGCCGCGATCCGCTCCCGGTCGGCGGCGCTGATCCGCTGGATGCTGAGCACGTTGACGTCGCGCATGGGTCTTTGCCCCGAAGCCGGTTTTTCCCGGCCCCTCTGTAGCACGCCGCCCCGATGGCGCAGGCGGGGCCGGCTGCGCCATACTGCGCGCATGCGCCGCCCCGATGTCGATACCAGTCACGCCGCCCCGGCCGAGGACCTGACCGAGGCCGAAGCCGAAGCCGAACTCGCGCGGCTCGCCGCCGAGATCGCGCATCACGACCGCGCCTACTACCAGCGCGACGCGCCCGACATCTCCGACGCCGAGTACGACGCCCTGCGCCGGCGCAATGCCGCGATCGAGGCGCGGTTCCCCGCGCTGGTCCGCCCCGACAGCCCGTCCCGCCGGGTCGGCGCGGCGCCGGAAGGCGGGTTCGCCAAGCTGCGCCACCGCCAGCCCATGCTGTCGCTCGACAACGTGTTCGACCCGGCGGAATTCGCCGAATTCGCCGCCCGCATCCGCCGCTTCCTCGGCCTCGGCGCAGCGGCGAGGCTGCGCTTCGTGGGCGAGCCCAAGATCGACGGGCTGTCGATCAACCTGACCTACGAGCACGGGCGCTTCGTCCGCGGTGCCACCCGCGGCGACGGGACCGAAGGCGAAGACGTCACCGCCAACCTGCGCACCATCGGGTCGGTCCCGGAGCGGCTGCACGGCCAGGCGCCGGCGCTGATCGAGATCCGCGGCGAGGTGTTCATGACCAAGCCCGATTTCCTGGCGCTGAACGCGGCGCAGGACGCCGCCGGAGAGAAGCCCTTCGCCAACCCGCGCAACGCCGCCGCCGGCAGCCTGCGCCAGCTTGATCCCGCGATCACCGCCGCGCGCCCGCTGTCGCTGTTCGCCTATGCGATGGGCGAGGCGAGCGAGGCGCCCGCCGCGACCCATCTCGCCTATCTGGAGCGGCTGCGCGCGTGGGGGTTCGCGGTCAATCCGCTGTCGGAACCGCTAGCGGACGCGGACGCGGCGGCGGCGTTCCAGGCGCGGATGGCGGCGGACCGCGCCGGCCTGGACTACGACATCGACGGCGTGGTGTACAAGCTGGACGATCTTGCCCTGCAACAACGCCTCGGCTTCGTCGGCCGTGCGCCGCGCTGGGCGATCGCCTGGAAATTTCCCGCCGAGCAGGCGACGACGGTCCTGAACGCCATCCGCATCCAGGTCGGCCGCACCGGCGCGCTGACCCCGGTGGCGGAGCTGGAACCGGTGAATGTCGGCGGCGTGCTCGTCTCCCGCGCGTCCTTGCACAACGAGGACGAGATCGCCCGCAAGGACATCCGGGTCGGCGACACGGTGGTGATCCAGCGCGCCGGCGACGTGATCCCGCAGGTGGTGGGCGTCGTCACCGTCCGCCCGCGCGGGCCCGCGCCGTTCGTGTTCCCCGACCATTGCCCGGTCTGCGGCAGCCTGGCCCCCCGCCCGCCGGGCGAAGCGGTGCGCCGCTGCACCGGCGGGCTGATCTGCCCGGCGCAGGTGGTGGAGCGGCTGATTCATTTCGCCTCCCGCACCGCCTTCGACATCGAGGGGATGGGGGAGAAGACGGTCACCGAGTTCCACGCGGCGGGGTGGCTGAGTGGCCCCGCCGACATCTTCCGGCTGCCGGCGCGGGAAGCCGAGATCGCCGCGCGCGAGGGCTGGGGCGCGCTGTCCGCCCGCAACCTGGTGCGCGCGATCGAGGCGCGGCGGCGGATTCCGCTCGATCGGTTCATCTATGCGCTCGGCATCCGCCGCATCGGCGAGCGCAACGCCCGGCTGCTGGCGCGCCACTACGGCGGCTTCGCCCACTGGCGGGAGGAGATGCTGGCGGCGCGCATCGTCGGCTCGGACGCGCGGGAGGCGCTGGGCAGTATCCTGGGCATCGGCCCCGCGATCGCCGAGGAGCTGGTGGATTTCTTCGCCGAGCCGCGCAACCTTGAGACGTTGGACGAGCTGGCCGGGCTGCTGACGATTGAAACCCCCGCCGCCGGTGCCGGTGCGCAGAGCGCGGTGGCGGGCAGGACGGTGGTGTTCACCGGCACCCTGGAGACGATGACGCGGCCGGAAGCGAAGGCGCGGGCCGAAGCGCTGGGGGCGAAGGTGACGGAATCGGTGTCGAAGAAAACCGACTACGTGGTAGTCGGCGCCGATGCCGGGTCGAAGGCGCGCAAGGCGGCCGAGCTGGGCGTGCGGACCCTGACGGAGGCGGAATGGCGGGAGCTGGCGGGGCTGGGCGAGCCGGCCGGGTAGGGGCGGCGGCGCGGCTTGGTCGCGCGCCGGCATGCGCCGCCCGGGCCCGCCGGCCGTTGCGGCATTCCCCGTTTGGCCCGGCCGGATGCGCGGCGCCAGGCTCGGCATAAGGGATACGGAGGAACGCCATGGACGGAACGGCCACGCTGACCCTGACCCCGCTTTCGCCCCATACCGGGGTGGAGGTGACCGGGCTTGATCTGCGCCGCGACGTGACGGAGCCGGTGCGCGCGGCGCTGCGCCAGGCATTCCGCGACCACGCGGTGCTGGTGGTGCGCGAGCAGGCGCTGTCGCCGGCCGAGATGCTGGCGGCGGTGCGGATCTTCGGCGACGTGTTCCCGCAGCACAACCCGCGCTTCGCGCTGCCGGACTGCCCGGAGATCCATTACATCTCCAACCAGGATCGTTTCCCGGACGGGCGGCCGTACATCCCCGGAGAGGGCTACCACACCGACCATTCCAACGCCGCCGAGCCGCCCAAGGCCACGGTGCTGCACGCGGTGAAGCTGCCGGACCGCGGCGGGGACACGCAGTTCGTGAACATGGCGCTTGCCTACGAGCGGCTGGACCCGGCGTTGCGGGACAGAATCGAGGGGCTGCGCGCGGTCCATGTGTACCAGAGCAGCCACAGCGCCCGGAAGCTGATGGGCCTGTCGGAGACGGCGCGCGCCAAGGTGCCGGACCAGGTGGTGCACCCGATCGTGCGCACCCATCCGGAGACGGGGCGGCGGGCGTTGTACATCAATCCGATCCGGATTGAGGCGATCGAGGGGATGGCGGAGGACGCGGCGCTTGCGCTGCTCGATGAACTGCTCGCGCACGCGACCCGGCCGGAGTTCGAATACCGGCACCGCTGGCGGGCAGGCGACCTGGTGATGTGGGACAACCGCTGCCTGCTGCACAAGGCGAACGGGGATTATCCGATGGACCAGGAGCGGTATTTGTATCGGGTCATGTTGAAGGGGGGACGGGTGGGGTAGGGGGTGGGGGGTTTGTTGGGGCGGTGGTGATTGCTGAGCGTCCATGTCCGCCGTTGAGCCGCTTGGGCCGTCACCCCGGAAGCGGACACTCCTCGGCGGCCGTGGGAGGGCGGGAGCGGGTGGTT
>JAGWSV010000158.1 GCA_028869315.1 Rhodospirillales bacterium | reverse complement strand
GCGGCGGCTGCGGCCATGGCGGGCGCCGTCCGCGCGCTGCCCGCGCCGCGCCGGCCCTGGGCGCGGCTCGGCCTCGGCAACCTGTACCGGCCGGGGGCGACGACCGCGCCGATGCTGGTTTCGGTCGGCCTCGGGCTGTCCACCCTGGCGGCGGTGGCGCTGATCCAGGGCAACCTCCGCCAGGCGGTGCGCCAGGCGTTGCCCGAGCAGGCGCCGAGCTTCTTCTTCGTCGACCTGCAACCGTCGCAGATGGCACGCTTCCGCGCCCTGGTCGCGGCCACCAAGGGGAAGCACCGGATCGAGGCGCTGCCCACCCTGCGGGCGCGCATCGTGGCGGTGAACGGGGTGCCGGCGGCCAAGGTGCACGCGGCCCCCGGCACCGGCTGGGCGCTGCGCGGCGATCGCGGCCTGACCTACGCCGCGACGCCGCCGCCGGGCACGAAACTCACCGCCGGCGCCTGGTGGCCGGCCGATTATCGCGGCAAGCCGCTGGTCTCGCTCGACGCCCATCTGGCGCGCGGCTGGGGGGTGGGGCTCGGCGGCGTGATCCGGGTGAATGTGCTTGGCCGCGATATCGACCTGACGGTGGCGAGCCTGCGTCACATCGAATGGCAGCGGCTCGGGCTGAACTTCGTGCTGGTGGCGAGCCCCGGCCTGCTGGCGCAGGCGCCGCACACGGAAATCGCGACCGTGCGCGTGGCGCCGGCGGAGGAAGGCGAGGTGTTGCGGCGGGTGTCCGACGCGCTGCCGAACGTCACCGGCATCGCCGTGCGCGGCGTGCTGGACCGGGTGGCGGGCCTGCTCGACCAGATCGCCGCGGCGCTGGCGGTCACCGGCGGCGTCACCCTGCTGGCCGGCGCGCTGGTGCTGGCCTCGGCGGTCGCCGCCGGGCAGCGGCGGCGGGTGCGCCAGGCGGTGATCCTGAAGACGCTCGGCGCCTCCCGCGCGCAGATCCGCGCCGCCTGGGTGGTGGAGTTCGGCGTGCTGGGGCTGACGGCCGGGCTGCTCGCCGCGGCGGTGGGCGGGGCGGCGAGCTGGGCGGTGCTGCGGCTGCTGATGCACCTGCCCTGGGTGTTCCTGCCGGGGCGGCTGGCCTTCGGCGTCGTCGGCGCGCTGGCGATCCTGCTCGGCTTCGGCTATGCTGGCACGGCACGCGCGCTGCGGGTGCCGCCGGCCTCGCTCCTGCGCAACGAATGACCGAAGTCTCATTTCGGAACCGCTTGAACCCCGCCCGGCTACGGCGCATGTTCGTCTCAGGTTTCCCGGCGCGGGTTCGCCCGTCTCCTGAGGCCCCCGTCTCGTGAGGCCCCGTCTTGTAAGGCCCTGTCTTGTGAGGCCTCCGTCTTGTGAGGATTGAGAGTTCCCATGGCCTATAGCCCCGACTATCGGACCCTCCCTGGCACTGCCAGTTCCACCGCCGCCTCCGCCGTCCTGGACGCGGGGCTGCGGGCGTACATGCTGCGGGTCTACAACTGGATGGCGTCGGGCCTGCTGCTGACCGGCATCGTCGCCTACCTGATCGCCAATACCTCGGCGATCGACGCGTTCTACCCGCTGGTGCAGACCCCCGCCGGCATGATGCGGACCGCCGGCCCGCTGGCGATGATCTCCATCTTCGCCCCGCTCGCGTTCGTACTGGTGCTCAGCCTGGGGGTGAACAAGCTGTCGCGCAGCGCCGCGCAGACCCTCTATTGGGTGTTCTGCGCCGCGATGGGCGCCAGCCTGACCAACATCTTCCTGATCTACACCGCCACGTCGATCGTGCGGGTGTTCTTCATCACCGCCGGCACCTTCGCGGCCATGAGCCTCTATGGCTACACCACGAAGTCGGACCTGAGCCGCTGGGGCAGCTTCCTGATGATGGGGCTGATCGGCGTGATCCTGGCGAGCGTGGTGAACATGTTCATGCACTCGACCGAGATGCAGTTCTTCATCAGCATCGTCGGCGTGCTGGTGTTCACCGGCCTGACCGCCTACGACACCCAGCGGATCAAGACCACCTACGTCCAGTTCGCCTATGCCGACGGCACCGACCAGGCGGCCAAGCGCAGCGTGTATGACGCGCTGAGCCTCTACCTCAACTTCATCAACCTGTTCATGCTGCTCCTGCAGATCATGGGCACCGCAAACCGCCGCTGATCGGCGGTTCGCGTCCCGGTCGCGCGGGCCACGCCTGCGGGCTTGCGGCCTCCGGCGATCGCGCTCCGGCCTGAGCGGCTCCGCGGTTCGCCGCGGAGCCGTTTTCGTAGCGCCCGGCATGGCGCGCCGGGCACGCCCCGATACCCTCCGCTCCTGCCCTGTCCTTCATGGGGCAGGAGCGGCGGTGGCTGGGATCAGAGCTTCATTCCCATGCGCATGGCGCCCCAATGCCGCCCGCGCACCCGGATCGGGGCGTCGAACTCCTTCAGCATCATGATCTGGCCGTTCCCAAGCTCGCGGCGGTAGGTCTGCACCAGCACGGGCTTGGTGTTGCGCGCCGCCAGGATGCCGGTGCGGTCGTCGAAGATGCGGCGGTTGCGGCTGTTGGTCCGGTTCCACTCGGGCTGCCCGGGCCGCTGCGGCAGCGAGCAGTCCCGGTTGTGGGTGGCGATGTAGCCGCAGCGGTCGATCGCGGCGCAGAACGCCACCATCGGGTCGGCGGCCTTCGCCGGATCGATGATCCCCGGCATGACCGCGTCGCACACGGCGGTGGCGGGCGACAGCACCTGCTGCGGGTCGGTGCCTTCGATCTCGGTGTAGCTGTTGTCGAACAGCGCCGCCTCGGTGATCTGCCCGGCCAGAAGGGCCTGCTCGAACGCCTGCTCGGCGGCGGCGGCCAGGGATTGCACCCGGCTCGTGCAGCGCGCGTCGAATTGCCGCGCTTCGGTCAGCACCTCCTCCAGGCTGCGGCGCTGCTCCGGCTGCAGGCGCTGGAATTGCAGATGCACGCCAAGCGGGCTTACCGCGCGGACGGTGCAGGTGACCAGGCCGATCCGGTCGAACGTCACCGATATGGTCTGGCCGGACAAGTCCGCCGGCGCCGAGGCCACCAGCAGCGCGCCGGAGGGCGACAGATCGCCGGTATTGCCGCGCATCGAGAAGCCGGGCGCCGCGACGGTGAAGCCGAGCGCGGCCGGCTCGCGTTCGGCCTGGCGCCGGTCGCCGATCGCGGAGGCACGCAGGATCACCAGCAAGCGCTCCTGCAGCTCGGTGATGCCGCGGCTCACCGAGCGGGCCAGCGTCTCGAAACGGCGGGCGGAGCGGGCGGTCTGCGCCGCCTGCTCCAGCAGGGTGCCAGCCGCATCGGCCATGGTGCGGGTTTCGCCGGCGGCGACGTCCACGCTTTGCATGATCTCCGCGGTCGCCGCCTGCTGCTGACCGGTGCCGCCGGCCACTTCGGCGGCGATGCGGTCCACGCTCTGCACCTCCGCCGCGATGGCGCCGACGGTGCGCGCGGCGTCCTCGGTGGCGGCGGCGATGGCGCCGGCCTGGGCGCTGACATTGCCGATGGCGTCCTCGGTCTGGCGGGCGAGGCTTTTCACTTCGGTGGCGACCACGGCGAAGCCCTTGCCGGCTTCGCCGGCGCGGGCGGCCTCGATGGTGGCGTTCAGCGCCAGCAGCTTGGTCTGCCCGGCGATGCGGCGGATCAGGGTCACGACGTCGGCGATCGCCGCGGAGGCGGTGCCGAGCCCGCGCACCGTCTCCTGCGCCGCTTCGGTCCGGCGCACCGTCGCCGCCGCCTGCTCCGCCGCGCGGGCCACCTGGCCGCTGATTTCGCGCGCGGAAGCTTCGAGCTCGGTGGTGGCGCTCGCCACGGTCTGCACGTTGGTGACCGTGCTGGCGGTCGCTTCGCGCACCTGCTCGGCCAGGGAACGGGCCTCAACCGCCACCGCGCCGAGCTGCTCGGCGCCCTCGGCCAGTTGTTCCGCCTGCACGGCGATCTCGGCCGCGGCCATCTGCAGTTCGCGTTCCAGGACGTCGGAGACGGCGAGCAGTTCGGTGCCGACCCGGCTGGCCTCGCCGAGGCGCACATAGGTCGAGATGGAAAGGTCCATATCGAGGAAGGCGGCGCGCAGCATCGCCGCCAGGTCCAGGGCGAGCGCCGGCTTGCCGCGGTGGCGGCGCACGATGGCCGCGGCCAGCCGCTCGATGATCAGGCAGTAGCCGCCGAGATACCACCGCGGGTCGAGGCCGATGCGCTCGTGCGCGAGGCCGACCGCCACGGCGCGCTCGAAATAGGCGGAATCGAAATGCGCGGCGAACAGGCTGTCCCAATGCGCCTGCTGGGCGCCGCGCAGCCGCGCGATGCGCTCGTCCCCGCCGAGCAGGGCGGCGAGCTGGGGCTGCGTGCCGACATGGGCGTAGAACGCGCCGACGGTTGCTTCCAGCCCGGCCGAGACGGTGGGGCGCAGGGCCTGCAGCCGCGCCCGCGTGGCGTCGTCGATGCGCAGGAACGCCAGCCTTGCCTCCCGGTCGTGGGGGTCCTGCGCCGCGGCGCCCCGGTGCGGCGCATCAAGCTTCGGGGCATCAAGCTGAGGGGCGGTGGCATCGAGCGGCATGGCGCGGTTCCTTGCAGCCGGGCAGGCATCCGCCCCCGGTTCGGTGCGGCGAGGATCGGCGACAAAGATTGCCGGAGGGTGAATGGATGCGCGCCCGCGCCGACCTTCCGGCGGCGGTGCGCCCCCGCTACGCCCGCTTTGCGGTGGCCGTGGCGCGCATGGTACACTTCGCCCGATTGGGCGGTTGGTGCTGGCGTGGGGTACTGGGGCAAGATCATCGGCGGCATGGCCGGTTTCGCGATGGGCGGTCCGATGGGCGCGGTGTTCGGCGCCGCGCTGGGCCACGCCGCGGACACCGGCGCCGTCCCGAATCTGCGTCGCGCGTTCCCCGGCGGCGGCGACCCGCTGTTCGCGTCTGCCCGGATGGCCGCGCTGCTCGGCCGCCGCGACCAGGTCTTCGCGCTCGGGGTGGTGACCCTCGCGGCCAAGCTGGCGAAATGCGACGGGCCGGTGAAGCGCGAGGAGATCGCCGCCTTCCGCCGCCAGTTCCGTATTCCGCCGGAGGCGGTGCACGAGATCGGCCGGCTGTTCGACCTCGCCCGCGAAACCTCCGACGGGTACAGGCCGGCCGCCGGCCAGCTGGGCGAGAGCTTCGCCGACAGCCCGGCGGTGCTGGAGGACGTGCTCACCTCGCTGTTCGCCATCGCCCGCGCCGACGGGGCGGTGAACCGGGCCGAGCATGAATTCCTGTCGGTGGTGCACGCGGCGTTCCGCCTCGACCAGATGGCGTGGGACCGCGCCCGCGGCGCGGCACCGCCGCGTGCCGGCGCCGGCGAGGCCGATCCCTACGCCGTGCTCGGCGTGCCCGCCGCCGCCAGCAACGAGGACCTGCGCGCCGCCTGGAAGCGGCTGATGCGCGAGCACCACCCCGACAGCCTCGCCGCCCGCGGCGTCCCGGCCGACGTGATCGCGCGGGCCGGCGACAAGGTGGCGCGGATCAATGCCGCCTGGGACCGGATCAAGCGGGAACGCGGCCTGTGAGCCTCGCGGTGCGCGAGCTGCCGAGCCCGAACCAGGACGACCGGCCGGACGGCACGCCGATCGACATGATCGTGCTGCATTACACCGGCATGCGCAGCGCGGCGGAGGCCATCGGGCGGCTGCGCGACCCGGCCGCGCGCGTGTCCGCCCATTACGTCGTCGACGAGGACGGATCCGTGCTGCGGCTGGTGGCCGAGCCGCGCCGCGCCTGGCACGCGGGGGTTTCCTGCTGGCGCGGGCATCGCGGGCTGAACGACCGCTCGATCGGCATCGAGATCGTCAATCCCGGCCACGAATGGGGCTATCGCGACTTTCCGGTGCTGCAGCTCGCCGCCGTGTGCGATCTCTGCCTGTCGATCTTTTCCCGGCACCGCATCCCGCAGCGCAACGTGGTGGCGCACAGCGACGTCGCGCCGGACCGCAAGGAAGACCCGGGGGAAAAGTTCGACTGGGAGCAACTGGCCCGGAGCGGCGTCGGCCTGTGGCCGCACGGGACCCCGGACGCCGGCACGGCGAACCCGCGGCGCGACGCCGCCGGCCTCGCGCCGGTGCGCGCCGCGCTGGCCGAGATCGGCTACGAGGTGGCGCCGCACGGCCCGCTCGACCCGGCGCTCGCTGCCGTGCTGCGCGCGTTCCAGCGGCACTGGCGCGGCGAGGCGGTCACCGGCCAGGCCGATGCCGGCACCGTCCTGCGCCTTGCCGCCGTAGCCGCGCTGGTGTGCCGCGGCTAGGCCGCGGAGCCCCGCCGGAGGCCCGTCGTTGCGACGCCGGCGCTCAGAGCGCCGTGTAGCCGCCATCGACGGTGTAGCCGGCGCCGGTGACGAACGAGGCGCGGTCGGAACAGAGCCAGGCCACCAGCTCGGCGATTTCCTCGGGTTCGCCCATGCGGCGGGCCGGGACCATGGCCATCAGGGTGCCGCCGCGGCGGGCCATCACGTCCTCGGTCATCTTGGTGCGGATATAGCCGGGGCAGACCGCGTTCACCCGGATGCCGTCGGCGGCGTATTCGATCGCCGCGGTCTTGGTCAGGCCCAGCACGCCATGCTTGGCGGCGACATAGGCCGACGACGTCGGCAGCCCGATCAGCCCGGCGATCGAGGCGGTGTTGACGATCGCGCCGCCGCCATGCGCCTGCATGTGCAGGATCTCGTGCTTCATGCAGAGCCACACGCCCTTCAGGTTGACCGCGATCATGCGGTCGAACGCGTCGTCCGACCACTCCGCGGTGCGCTTGCCGGAGGCGCCCACCTGGTAGCCGGCGATGCCCGCGTTGTTGAACGCGCAGTCGAGCCGGCCATAGGCATCGAGCGTGCCGCGGATCATCGCCTGCACCGCCGCGGCGTCGGTCACGTCGCCGCCGAACGAGACCGCCTGGCCGCCGGCGGCGTTCACCAGACCCACGGTTTCCTGCGCGGCGTCGCGCGCGGCGTCGGCCACCGCGAGCCGCG
>JAGWSV010000157.1 GCA_028869315.1 Rhodospirillales bacterium | reverse complement strand
CGCTCGCTCGCGGTCGGCGGCTCGGCGATGGTCAAGGCGATGGACAAGATCGTCGCCAAGGGCCGCAAGATCGCCGCGCATCTGATGGAAGCCGCGGTCGAGGACGTGGAGTTCAAGAACGGCACCTTCACGGTCGCCGGCACCGACAAGTCGAAGACGCTGACCGACGTGTCGCTCACCGCCTACGTGCCGCACAACTACCCGATCGAGGAGCTGGAGCCGGGGCTCGAGGAAACCGCGTTCTACGACCCGAAGAACTTCACCTATCCGGGCGGCTGCCATGTCGCGGAAGTGGAGATCGACGCCGACACCGGTGTCGTCTCGGTGGTGAACTTCACCGCTGTCGACGATGTCGGCCGGGTCATCAACCCGATGATCGTCGAGGGCCAGGTGCAGGGCGGCGTGGCGCAGGGCATCGGCCAGGCGCTGCTGGAGCACGCGATCTACGACAAGGACGGGCAGCTGATCTCCGGCTCGATGATGGACTACACGATGCCGCGCGCCGACAACCTGCCCAACATCACGGTCGGCACCGAGAGCACGCTTTGCACCCACAACCCGCTCGGCGTGAAGGGCTGCGGCGAGGTGGGCGCGATCGGCAGCCCGCCCGCGGTGATGAACGCGGTGATCGACGCGCTGCGCGATTTCGACGTGCGGCATATCGAAATGCCGGCGACCGCACCCAAACTCTGGTCGATCATTCAGGCCGCCCGCCCGCGCATGGCGGCGGAATAGCGTTCGCATAGCCCCTGGGGGAAACACGCGATGTACGATTTCGCCTATCAGAAGCCCGGCAGCGTCGCGGACGCGGTGAAGGCGCTGGGGGCCGACCCCGAAGCCAAGGCGATGGCCGGCGGGATGACCCTGATCCCGGTGCTGAAGCAGCGGCTGAACAAGCCGTCGGTGGTGGTGGACCTGGCGAAGGCCGGGCTCGCCGGCATCACCGCCGGGTCGGGTTCGGTCTCGATCGGTGCGATGACCACGCACGCCACGGTCGCGCATTCCGCCGATGTGCGGCGGATCATTCCGGCGCTGGCGGCGCTGGCGGGGGGCATCGGCGACGAGCAGGTGCGCCACCGCGGCACGATCGGCGGCAGCCTCGCCAACAACGATCCAGCGGCGGACTATCCGGCGGCGGCGCTGGCGCTCGGCGCGACGATCACCACCAACAAGCGGTCGATCACGGCCGACGACTTCTTCCAGGGCATGTTCGCCACCGCGCTGGAACCCGACGAGATCATCACCAAGGTGGAGTTCCCGGCGGCGCAGAAGGCCAACTATCAGAAGTTCCGCAACCCGGCCTCGCGCTACGCGATCGTCGGCGTCTTCGTGGCGCAGACGGCGGGTGGCGTGCGGGTGGCGGTGACCGGCGCGGGGCAGAACGGCGTGTTCCGCCACGCGGCGATGGAAGCGGCGCTGGGCAAGAGCTTCTCACCCGACGCCATCGCCGGCGTGACGACGCCGACCGGCGACCTGAACAGCGACATTCATGCCAGCGCCGAATATCGGGCGCATCTGATCGGCGTGATGGCGCGCCGGGCAGTGGCGGCGGCGAACGCGTGAAGGCTGGGGGGCTCAGCCCCCCAGACCCCTCGGCCTGGGACATCGTGTCTTGTCTCCCTTGGGGCATCCCGCGGGAGGGGTGGGGGCAGCGCCCCCGGATGTCTTGGCCCCCCCGATTCCTGATGCAGTGACCGATCCCCAGGACATCCTTCGCCGCGTCTTCGGCTTCCCCGCCTTTCGCGGCCTGCAGGAGCCGGTCATCCGCCACGTCCTGGACGGCGGCGACGCCCTTGTTTTGATGCCCACCGGCGGGGGCAAGAGCCTGTGCTACCAGGTCCCCGCGCTGTGTCGGCCCGGAACCGCCGTCGTCGTCTCGCCGCTGATCGCGTTGATGGACGACCAGGTGGCGGCGTTGCGCCAGCTTGGCATCGCCGCCGGCGCGCTGCATTCCGACCTCGATCCCGCCGAATCGCGCGATGTCGCCCGCAGCCTGGTCCAGGGCGAGCTCGATCTGCTGTACGTCTCGCCGGAACGCCTGCTGGCGAACGGCACGCTCGACCGGCTGGCGCGGCTGCGGCTGGCCCTGATCGCGATCGACGAGGCGCATTGCGTCTCTCAGTGGGGCCACGAGTTCCGGCCCGAATACCGGCTGCTCGCCAGCCTGCCGGAGCGGTTTCCCGGCGTGCCGCGCATCGCGCTGACCGCGACCGCCGATCCGCGCACCCGAACCGACATCCTGGGCGCGCTGGCGATGGATCGGGCGCAGGTGTTCACCGCCAGCTTCCACCGGCCCAACCTGTTTCTCGCAGCACAGCCGAAAGCGGGGGAGCTGGCGCAACTCGACGCGCTGCTGGCGCGCCATCCGGGCGGCTGCGGCATCGTCTATTGCGGCTCCCGCGCCAAGACTGAGCGGGTGGCGGCCGCGCTGGAGGCGCGCGGCCATCCGGCGGTGGCGTTCCACGCCGGGCTCGATCCCGAGCACAAGCGCGCCGCCGCCGCGCGGTTCCGCTCCGGCGCGCCCTTGGTGGTGGTCGCCACCATCGCTTTCGGCATGGGGGTCGATCGCCCGGATGTGCGCTTCGTCGCGCATTTGGACATGCCCGACAGCCCCGAGGCGTGGTACCAGCAGATCGGTCGGGCCGGGCGCGACGGCGAGCCGGCGGAGACCTTGCTGCTGCACGGCGCCCAGGACATCGCCCAGGCGCGCCACTGGCTCGCGCAGTCCACCGCGCCGGAGGCGCAGCAGCGGGTGATGCGCACCAAGCTGGAGCAGATGATCGCGCTGTCGGAGACCGTTGCCTGCCGCACCCACGCCTTGCTCGCCTGCTTCGGCGAGGAGCTGGAGGCGGCGTGCGGCCATTGCGACAACTGCCGCGCGCCGCCGCGCACCTTCGACGGCACGGTGGAGGCGCAGAAGCTGCTGTCCGCCGTGTACCGCACCGGCCAGGTGTTCGGCGCCGTCCACCTGGTCGCGGTTCTGCGCGGCGAGGCGACGGAGGCGGTGATCCGCCACGGCCACGACCGGCTGCCCACGTTCGGCGTCGGCGCCGACCGTCCCGCCGCGTTCTGGCGCGGCCTCGTGCGGCAACTGATCGCGCGCGGCGCGCTGGACGTGGACACCGCCGGCCATGGCGGGCTGTTCCTGGTGCCGGAGGCGGCGCGGCCGATCCTGCGCGGGGAGACGAGCGTCCTGGTGCGGGAGGATTCGCCGCCGCCCGTCCGCGCGCGGCGGGAACGGCGCGGGGCGGCCGGTCCGGCCGCGTCCGGTCAGGCGGCGGCTGCCGGCCGCGCGGCCCCGCGGGCG
>JAGWSV010000156.1 GCA_028869315.1 Rhodospirillales bacterium | reverse complement strand
TGGCGCAGGCCATCGTGCGTGAGGGTGGCAGGGCGGTTTCCGCCGGCATGAACCCGATGGACTTGAAGCGCGGGGTCGATCGGGCGGTTGTAGCGCTGGTCGAGGAACTGAAGAAGCGCAGCAGGAAGATCACCACCAAGGCGGAGACGGCGCAGGTCGGCACGATCTCGGCCAATGGCGAGGCCGACATCGGCAACATGATCGCCGAGGCGATGCAGAAGGTCGGCAGCGAGGGTGTCATCACCGTCGAGGAAGCCAAGGGGATGCTGACGGAGCTCGACATCGTCGAGGGCATGCAGTTCGACCGCGGCTACATGTCGCCCTATTTCATCACCAACGCCGAGAAGATGACCGTCGAGCTGGACCAGCCCTACATCCTGATCCACGAGAAGAAGCTTTCCGGGCTGCAAACGATACTGCCGTTGCTGGAGGCAGTGGCGCAATCGGGCCGCCCGCTGCTCATCGTCGCCGAGGATGTCGAGGGCGAAGCGCTCGCGACCCTGGTGGTGAACAAGCTGCGTGGCGGGCTGAAGGTGGCCGCGGTCAAGGCGCCCGGCTTCGGCGACCGTCGCAAGGCGATGCTCGATGATATCGCGGTGCTCACCGGCGGGAGCGTGATCAGCGAGGAGCTTGGCACCAAGCTCGAGAACGTCACGCTCGACATGCTGGGCACGGCGAAGAAGGTGCTGATCGACAAGGAGAACACGACCCTCGTCGAAGGCGCCGGCAAGAAGGCGGACATCACGGCGCGCTGCGAGCAGATCCGAGCGCAGATCGAGGACACCACCTCCGATTACGATCGCGAGAAGCTGCAGGAGCGGCTCGCGAAGCTTGCCGGCGGCGTGGCGATCATCCGCGTTGGCGGCGCCTCCGAGATCGAGGTGAAGGAGCGCAAGGACCGCGTCGATGACGGTCTGCACGCCACGCGGGCGGCCGTGGAGGAAGGCATCGTGCCGGGCGGCGGCGTCGCGCTGGCCCGGGCGTCGCTGGTCCTGAGCAAGCTGAAGGCCGAGAACGAGGATCAGCGCGTCGGCATCGAGATCGTGCGCAAGGCGGTGCAGATGCCGCTGCGCCAGATCGCCGAAAACGCCGGCGAGGACGGGGCGGTGATCTCGGGCAGCGTGCTCGACCGGGACGACTATAACTGGGGTTTCGATGCCCAGGCGAGCGAGTTCAAGGACATGGTCAAGGCCGGCATCATCGATCCGACGAAAGTCGTGCGGTCCGCATTGCAACACGCGGCGTCGGTCGGTTCGCTGATGATCACGACCGAGGCGATGGTGGCGGAGCGGCGGGAGAAATCCTCGACCGGGGACGGCGCCGCCAACGGCATGGGTGATGATCGGGACTACTGAGCGAGCCCCCCCGGTGGGGGGCTTCTTGCCCCCCCACCGGGGGGACGGCACCGCGCGCAACAGCGAGAGGCGGCACGACGATGGATGAGCACGATGCTCCTGATCCGCAGTTCGCCGCGATGACCGCTCGTCTGCTGCGTCGAGAGGCATTGCGGCGCGCGGCGGCGGAGCTGAACACCATGTCCGGGCCAGGGCTCGAAGCGGCGTTGGCGCAGATCTCGGCTGAAGTGACAGCCGAGGCGGTTCGGCGGAAGCGCGGCAATGCGGTCGGACCAATGAACCTTGATGCCGGCCGTGCGGTGCCTGTCCGCCCGCGGCCGGGATAGGAGCGGGCCCGCATGGCGGCGCGCGAGACCGTCTATCTCGTTCAGGCGTTCAGAGCCGGGAAGGGCACGCGGCTAAATGCCGACACGCCGATAGGGTGCAAGTCGTTGGACAGTGCGCGCCGGACCGCGGAGAGGCTGGTGCCGACCATGGTCGGTGTCGTCGCGTTCTCTACCTCGGTCGATGCCGACTTGGGTGACCACGACGAAGAACCCATGATCATTTTCAGGCCCGGTCGGTTGCCGGCCCCATTCGAACGGGGATGAAGGGCCGCAGCGGAATAGCACCCGCCGTCCGGGGCCATCTCACAAGAAACCCGGCACCGAGACCGTCGTGGGAGCGGTCCGCCAAGCCCTGGAGGGCCAGACAGAGCGGTTCCGGCGCGCGGGACACGAGGGCCGGCGCGCTGTCGCCCAAGCTACATCGCCGCCTGCAGCAATTGGGCCTGGACGTGGTGCTGCTGGAGACCCGGCATGTGCATGCGGTGCTGAAGGCGCAGCGCAACAAGACCGACCGCAACGACGCGCGCGGGGTGGCGCAGCTGGTGCGCTCGGGCCGGTGTCGCGACGTGCATGTGAAGAGCGACGACAGCTACCGACTGCGCCTGCTGCTGACGCACCGGCGGACGCTGAAGCGCAAATTCCTCGACCTCGAGATCGAGATCCGGCACTCGCTGACGGTGTTCGGCGAGTGCCGGACCCGGCGGCTTTGACGCGCATGTGCGCGACGCCGTTGCCGGGGACGCCTTCCTCGCGGCGACGGCGGAGCCGATGATGCGGGCGCGGGCGGCGCTGTGGGCCGAGTATACCCGGATGCGCGCGCTGGTCGTGCAGATCACCGTCCACGACGCGGTCTGCAAGCGCTCCATGGCGATTCCTGGTGTCGGTCCGGTGACCGCTTTGGCGTTCAAGACCGCTGTCGAGGCACCGGAACGGTTCACTCGATCACGCGATGTCGGTGCGCATTTCGGTCTCATGGCGAAGCGCGAGCAGTCCGGCATGTCCATCGACTTCGACCGCCATATCTCGCGCCCGGGAGACGAGGAGATGCGTACACTGCTCTACGAGGCGGCGAGTTGGCTGCTGACCCGCAGCAAGGTGTGGACCAGCCTCAAGGCGTGGGGAATGAAGCTGGCCCGCCACCGCGGCCACAAGCGGGCGGTCACCGCGGTGGCGCGCAAGCTCGCCGTCATCATGCACGCGATGTGGCGTGACGGCACCGACTTCCGCTTCGCGGCCGCGCCGGCCGTGCAGCCGGAGGCGTCGGCGACGGCGCTGGTTTCGGCACGACGACGGCACGCTGAGAGCAACGGGACAACACGAGATCCGCCTGCGGGCGGAGCTGCGACTGGTGGGTCTGATGAGGGTGGAGAGCGCGATATCTTGCCTGCTGTCGAGCGGTCCAAGGACCGTTGGAACCCGCGGGACTGAATGCGCCACGCCACCTTCCCGACGCCGACATGTGCCCCTGCAGCCATCGCAACCGTCGCGGGATCAGAGCACGCACGAGTGCGTGGACCACCAGGCGCAGACGATCGCAGGAAAGCGTGGTGGAGCGCCATCTGTCGTAGTAGAGAGAGCAACGGGAAAGGTCTGGAACAATGAAACGGGGCAAGAACCTGAGTAGCCCGATTACGAGGGCAAGATAAAGGCGAGCGGCACTGTTGCCCCTCGTTGCGACAGGTTATCGCGTCTGCACATTGGGTTGTCGATCGCGCTCACAGTGCCAACGGCCGGCGGCCTGGCACGGCAAGTTCGTGGTGGCCCGGCCTTGTAGGCGACCTTTCCGCAGTGCCCGCGTGATTCGTCGCCAGGATGGTCGCGGCCTCCAGAAGCGCGACGGCTGACGTCCGAGCACAGCGTTGCTTGAGTTATCTATTCGTGATAACCATATCCCGTGACGCCGCCCCATGACCCATCGCTCGACACGCTGCTCGACCTCGATGGCCAAGTCCTGGTGGTGGACCCGGACGGCGGGCACTGGGTCCGGTTCGTCGTCACCCGGATTGCCGTCTCGCCCGAGAAGCCGCACGGGCTCGACGACGAGTTCACCCTGCACGGGCCGGAGGGCGAGCGGCTGGTCGGCTTCGACAACGCCCACCCGGTCAGGCGGCAGAAGCGGGGCGACCCGCAGGACCACCGCCATCGCCTCAAGACCATCCGGTCGTATGAATACCAGGACGCCGCCACCCTGCTCGCCGATTTCTGGACCGAGGTGGACGCGGTGCTGAAGGAGAGAGGAGTGCTGCCATGACCACGCTCAAGGTCGGCATCGCCAGCTACGAGGAGATGAAAGCCCGCACCCTGGCGATCGCCCGCGGTGAGCACCGCGTCGCCGCTGGCGAGCCGAAGGTCTGGTTCACCTCCACCGAGTCCTTCGCCAAGGTGCTCTCCGCCGGCAACCGCGATCTGCTGCGCGTCATCGCCGAGCGGGCGCCTGGATCGCTCGACGAGCTCGCCGACCTCACCGGGCGCAAGAAATCCAACCTCTCCCGTACGCTCAAGACCATGGCGGGCTACGGGCTGGTCCGGCTGGAACGCGGCGAGCGCGGACGCATCGCGCCGAAGCTCACCCATGACCGGATCGCGCTCGACCTGCCGCTCACCGAGGACGGGGTAGCCGCCCGGGAACGGGAGGCGGTCTGAGCCATGAGCGCTTCCCCAAGCCCAGCCGGACCGGGGGCAGGCCGTCAAGGCTGGCGCGAAGCGCCACCGCTGCGCGGCTGCGGCCTTGACCGCCCGCTCCCGGCCCGGCCTTTGTCCAGGGAAGCGGTCATGGCTGAAAGTGAGCGGGGTCGCTCCCTTCCTGACCAAGGGCGAGCCATCGCGATCCTGCCGCCGGCGAGCGCCGATCCCCTGTCTTTGCCGCCGGAAGCGCGCGGGCGGGAAAAGCGTGTAATTGGGCTGTTCGGTGTGGAAGACCCGGGCATTACGCTGCCGGCATGGCGCATCCCCATCACCCGGCCGTTAGACTCCTGGATCTTCCCGACGATCTCTACGACTACGCCCGTCCGCCCAGTCGCCGCGCTGGCCGACCGATCAAGACCGACCCAACGACCTGGACCGTCAGCGACGACTGGCCGGTGCGCGTTCCAGTCACCGAGGTTGAGATCGCGCTGTTCGAAGCCTGGTTCGGCGATCTGTTCGACAAAATGTTTGGCCCTCGCCCATAGCCGGGCCGGAGGTGCCCGATGAGCGCTCCGACCCGCGCCGCGCTCTACCTTCGCGTCTCCACCGGCCGCCAGGCCGAGAGCGACCTGTCCATCCCGGACCAGCGCCGCCAGGCCACCGCCTATTGCGCCGGACGCGGCTGGGAGATCGCCGCCGAGTATGTCGAGGCCGGCGCCTCCGCCACCGACGAGCGGCGCCCCGAGTTCCAGCGCATGATCGATGCGGCCACCGCCAAGCCGGCGCCCTTCGACGTGATCCTGGTCCACAGCTTCAGCCGCTTCTTCCGCGACCAGTTCCAGCTCGAATTCTATGTCCGCCGCCTGGCCCGGAGCGGGGTCCGCCTCGCCTCCATCACCCAGGAACTCGGCGACGATCCGATGAGCACCATGATCCGCCAGATCATGGCGCTGTTCGACGAATACCAGTCGAAGGAGAACGCCAAGCACACGCTGCGCGCCATGAAGGAGAACGCCCGCCAGGGCTTCTGGAACGGCGCCCTGCCGCCGATCGGCTATCGCGTCGTCGCCGTCGAGCAGCGGGGGCAGAAGACCAAGAAGGGGCTGGAGATCGATCCGCTCCAGGCCGAGACCGTGCGGCTGATCTTCCGTCTCGCGGTGGAAGGCGACGGAAGGTCCGGCGCCATGGGCATCAAGTCCATCACCAAGCACCTGAACGACGCCGGCATCCGCACCCGCGACGGCGGGCGCTGGGGCATCGCCGCCGTCCACAAGGTGCTGACCCGCACGGCCTATATCGGCCGGCACCGGTTCAACGTTCGCTGCGCCAGGACCAAGGAACGCAAGCCCGAAGCGGAGGCTGTCGAGATGGCCGTACCGCCGATCATCGACGATGCGACGTTCGCCGAGGTTCAGGCCCGGCTGAAAGCCCGGAACCCGGCCTTCGTCGCGCCGCGCACCGTCAGCGGGCCGACGCTGCTGACTGGGATCTGCTTCTGCGCCCAATGCGGCGGCGCGATGACGCTGCGCACCGGCAAGGGCGGGCGGTATCGCTACTACACATGCTCGACCAAGGCCCGGCAGGGCGGGACTGGCTGCCAGGGCCGCACCGTGCCGATGGAGAAGCTCGACACTCTGGTTGCCGACCATCTGGAGCGGCGGCTCCTCGCCCCCGAACGGTTGGAGGAAATCCTCGCCACGGTGCTGCATCGCCGGGAGGAGTGGGCCGAGCGGCGGGCTGGCCATGTTGCCGAGCTGCGCCGGCGGGCGGCCGAGGCGGAGGCCAAGCTCAAGCGGCTCTATGACGCGATCGAGGCCGGCATCGCCGATCTGGCCGATCCCATGCTGAAGGATCGCATTGCCGAACTCACCACGGTCCGCGACCAGGCCCGCGCCGACGCCGAGCGTGCCGAAGCCACCGTCGAGCGGCTCGGCGCGACCGTCACGCCTGCCATGCTGACAACCTTCGCTGCCGAGGCCCGCATGCGGATGCGCACTGGCTCCGGCGGCTACCGGCGGGAGCACCTTCGGGCGCTGGCCCAGCGGGTCGAGGTCGGCCAGGCCGAGGTCCGCATCATCGGCTCGAAGACCGAGCTGCTGCGCACGCTCACCGCCGCCGGAGGCGGGAAATCGGCGGCGTTTGGCGTTCGCAGTTTTATACCGAAGTGGCGTCCGCGGCGGGATTCGAACCCACGACCCCAGGATTCATCCCACTTCGGCTTTCGCCGCCGGCCCCGGAATTCCGGGCGCCGTTCGTGGGCTGGACTGTCCCTTCACCTTAGGCCGAAGCCCTTAGGTGCCGCCCATCCAGTCTCTACACCTTCCGCGGGGCCAGCACCCCGGGGCTTGGCTCGGGATCGGCAGGGCCGAAGCAGGCCGCAGCTTTCCCCGACTTTGAGCGGATCCATGACGCCGTTTCCGAGCGCCACGCCCAGTTTTGCAACAAGGAATCCTGTGCTCTATCCTGCTGAGCTACGCGGACGCACGAGGCCGCAGATCGGCCCCGCGCCACTATAGCGCCGATGCGCCGCGCGCGTCACCCCGCTCCGTCCCGGTAAGCCCGGCGCCGGGGACCGCCCGATCCGGGGGGCAGGCGCGCGGACCGGCGCCGACGGTCGTCTCGGGCCGAGAGACGACCCTTCCGGGCGGTGCCTCGCCGACGCCGGCCGCGCGCAGTAGGCTGGCGGACCTTGCCGGGTCGCCGGTCCGCCGCGGGCGCGGCGGATCGCGGCCCCACACTGCTCGAGGCTTCTTCATGCTGGACCACCCGGCCGCCATGCCCGTTCCGTCCGCGCCGCCCGCATCGCCGGAACTGTCCCGCATCGCCTCCCTGCTCGGCATCATGGTCACGGTGCTGGCGGTGGCGTGCCTCATCCTCGCGCGCGCGGTGCTGATCCCGATCACCCTGGCGGGGCTGCTGAGCTTCCTGCTCGCCCCGCTGATGCACCTGCTGCGGCGGCTGCACCTGGGCCGCGCCCTGTCGGCGGTGCTCTCGGCGGTGATCGGATTGTCGCTCGTGCTGGCGCTCGGCTGGATGATCGGCGCCCAGATCGCCGGCCTGGCCGGCAATGTCCCGCGCTACCAGGCAACGGTCGAGCACAAGATCGAAACGGTGCGGAGCTTCGTCACCCAGCACCTGGCCGACGTCTCGAGCCGCCTCGGCTATCCCCCCTCGCCGCCTGCGGCGCTCAAAGGGGCGGCGCCGCCCGCGGCGACCAAAAAAACCGCGCCGCCCGCGACGGCAAAGCCCGCTTCGCCGGCCAAGCCGGCACCCGCCGCTGCCCCACGGCTCGATATCGCGTTCCAACTGGCCAAACAGGTGCTGCTGCCGGTCGCCAGCCCGCTCGGCACCGCCGGGATCGTCTTCGCCGTCAGCATCTTCATCCTGTTGCAGCGCGAAGACCTGCGCGACCGGCTGATCCGGGTGTTCGGCTCCGGCGACCTGCACCGCACCACCATCGCGCTGGACGAGGTCGGCCGCCGGCTGAGCCAGTACTACCTTGCGCTGCTCGCCGTGAACGTGGGGTTCGGCGTGGCGATCGCCTCCGGCCTGTGGGCGATCGGCGTGCCGAGCCCGGTCCTGTGGGGCGTCCTCGCCGGGTTGTTGCGCTTCGTACCCTATATCGGCAGCCCGCTGGCCGCGCTGCTGCCGCTCGCGCTGTCGATCGCGGTGGCGCCCGGCTGGGGCATGGCGGTCTCGACCGTGCTGCTGTTCGCCGGCGCCGAACTGACCATCTCGCAGGCGATCGAGCCGTTCCTCTACGGCCGCAGCACCGGGCTGTCGCCGTTCGCGGTGGTGGTGGCCGCGATCTTCTGGACCTGGGCCTGGGGACCGATCGGGCTGCTGCTGTCCACGCCCCTCACCGTCTGCCTGGTGGTGATCGGCCGCTATGTGAAGCGGCTTGAATTCCTCGACATTTTGCTGGGCAACCGGCCGCCGCTGTCGCCGGTGGAGAATTTCTACCAGCGCCTGCTCGCCGGCGACCCCGACGAGGTGGAGGACCACGCCGAAGAGTTGCTGCGGGAACGCACGCTCGCCGCCTATTACGACGAGGTGGCGATCAAAGGCCTGCAGATGGCGACCACCGACGCCGCCCGCGGCGTGCTCTCCGCCGAGCACCTGGCCCGTGTGCGCACGGCGATGGGCACCCTGGTGGAGGAGCTGGACGAGTTCGCCGAACGCAAGCACGAGCCGCGCCGGACCGTCGGCACCGAGGAAACCGCCACCCCGCCGCTGGTGCTGTGCATCGCCGGGCGCAGTCCGCTCGACGGGAACGCCGCCGACATGCTGGCCCACCTGTTGCGCCGGGCCGGCTTCGACGCCCGACCGCTGCCGCACGCCGCCACCTCCCGCGGGCGCATCGCCAGCCTGGACCCGGCCGGGGCGGCGGTCGTGGTGCTTTGCTACCTCGATCTGACGGTGACGCCGACGCATCTGCGCTTCCTGCTCCGCCGCCTGCGACAGCGCCTGCCTGACCGGCCGATCGTGCTCGGTCTGTCGCCGGCGGATCTGCCCGCCGCCGAGACCACCCGGCTGCTCGCCGCCACCGGCGCCGACCGGGTCGCCAGCAGCCTGCGCGGGCTGGTCGAGGCCTGCCTGGACCTTGCCGGCACCCCGCCGGACGCGGCGGCTTCCCTCGCTTCCGTCGACGCGGCAGACTGAGGCCCGCAACCAGAGGGGACTGCCAATCATGGCCAACAAGGTGATCATCAGCTGTGCGGTAACCGGAGCGATCCACACGCCCAGCATGTCGGACTACCTGCCGATCACGCCCGACGAGATCGCCCGCTCCTCGATCGAGGCCGCCGAAGCCGGCGCCGCCATCATCCACCTGCACGCCCGCGACCCGCAGACCGGGGAGCCGACGCCCGATCCGGGCGTGTTCATGCGCTTCCTGCCGGTGATCAAGCAGAGCACCAACGCGGTGGTGAACATCACCACCGGCGGCGGGCTGAACATGAGCCTGGACGACCGGCTGGAGGCGCCGCTGATCGCCAAGCCGGAAATGTGCAGCCTCAACATGGGCAGCATGAACTTCAACATCTCCCGCGCCGCCGACCGGGTGAAGACCTGGAAGCACGCCTGGGAGAAGCCCTACCTGGAGCGGACGGAGAACTTCATCTTCCGCAATACCTTCAAGGATGTGGAAGGCATTGTTGAGAGACTTGGCAAGACCCACGGCACCCGCTTCGAGTTCGAGTGCTACGACGTCGGCCATCTCTACAACCTGGCCTACTGCCTCGAGCGCAAGATCGTCGAGCCGCCGCTGTTCGTGCAGACGATCTTCGGCATCCTCGGCGGCATTGGCGCCGAGCCGCGCAACCTGCTGTTCATGAAGGAAACCGCCGACCGGCTGTTCGGCGACCAGTATGTCTGGTCGACCCTGGCGGCCGGGCGGCACCAGATGGCGTTCACCACCATGGCCGGCATCCATGGCGGCCATGTGCGGGTGGGGCTGGAGGACAGCCTCTATATCGGCAAGGGCCAGCTCGCGAAGTCGAACGCCGAGCAGGTGGCGAAGATCCGCCGCATCCTGGAGGAGCTGAGCCTGGAGATCGCCACGCCGGACGAAGCGCGCGCGATGCTCAACCTGAAAGGCGGCGACCGGGTCGGGTTCTGACGGGGCGAAGGGTGCCGGGCGAAGTTGTCGTAGTTGTCGAAGTTGACAGTCAAGGCTCGCCTACCGATATCGTCTCCCGGAGGGTGCCATGACTGCCAATCCCGACATGCCGACGAGGCCGCACACCCGCGGAGGGTCGGCCCGCACGACGAAGTCGCGCGGGCCGAGCTACATTGTCGCCGCGGTGATGGGCGATCCTGAAGCGGCGGCGCGGCACATGCAGGCCTGGAAGGACGCGTCGGTCGCGGTGATACCGGCCGGCGGGCCGACGGGGCGGCGGCAGGACAGCGCTGACCCCCCCATTTTCATGACCCCCAGGCAATGGAAGATCCTCCTGGCGCAGGCGCGCGCGCGGACGCTGGCGTTCGGGCGGAACTCCACGGCGGAGGACGCTGCCTCCGGCGAGCCGGACGCCGATCCGCGACCCGGGATCAATCACGACGCCTTCGCGCCCGACGCGCGGGCGATGGCCTTGCTGCGCGGCCGGAAGATCATCGAAGCCGATCTTCGCGCCGCGGGTGGCACCTACGACCTGGCCTCGCTGCGCACCCTCCTGCATGGCGTCTCGCGTCAGCGCATCGAACGCATGGTGCGCGAGGGCAGCCTGCTTGCCGTCCCGGGACCGAGCCATCGCCGCCGCTATCCGACCGTGCAGTTCCAGGCCGACGGCACGGTGGTACCGGGGCTGAAGGCGGTGCGCGCCGCGCTGCCGACCGGCAATCCCTGGGCGGTGTTGAATTTCCTCGTGCAGCCTGATGACCGGCTGAACGGGCGTGCCCCGATCGACATGCTGAAGGCCGGGGCCGTCGACGAGGTGGTGGCCGCGGCACGGAGCATGGGTCGGCAAGGCGCGTGAGCGGCCCCGCCCGGGAGCCGCCGCCACAGCCACCGCCCGACCTTGCCGCCCGCGATCCACACCTTGTCCGTCTCGCACAGGGCACGGTGCTGCACCGGTTCTTCACGGCCGGGTTCGACCCCGTGTTCTTCGACCGCAGCCGCGACGGGCGACTGAACGCACCGGATGGCAGCTACGGCGTGCTGTACGCGGCGCAATCGGAATCGGGAGCCTTCGCGGAAACGTTCCTGAGACAGCCGGGACGAACCCTTATTCCCCCGGACCTCCTGGCGGGCAAAGCCTACGTGCGCCTGGAGGTGCTACGGCCGTTGACCTTGATCAAGTTCAGCGGTCCGGGGCTGGGCCGGTTGGGAGCGACCGCGGAGGTCGTCCATGGCGGCCGGCCATACGCAACGTCCCAGGCCTGGTCCAGGGCCCTGCACGCACATCCGCGCCGCGCCGACGGCATCGCCTATACGGCGCGCCATGACGACGAAGCGGTGTGCTTCGCACTGTTCGATGGGGCGCCGGGCCCGGTCGCGGAAACCGGGCGCGACGCGGCGCTCGACGCACCATGGTTCTGGCGGCTCGCGGAGCCATACGGGGTCGGGCTCGCACCGGGCTGAGCCCTGTCCCAGGCTGTCGCGCCGTCGCCGGGCGGCTGGGTGATCTTACGCGGCCAGCGCCGTCCGCACCGCCGCAATCGCGATCTCGATCCCCTCGCGGTCCACGTCCAGATGCGTGCAGGCGCGGGCGCGGAAGCGGCCCATGGTGGAAATCTGCACCGCCGCGCGGCGCAGCCGCGCCGCCAGTTCCTCCGCCGTCACCCCCGCGCCCTCGGTATCGAAGAACACCAGGTTGGTCTCCGGCGCCTCCACCCTGATCCCGGGGACCTGCGCCAGCCCGCGCGCCAGGGCGGCGGCATTGGCGTGGTCCTCGGCCAGGCGGTCGATGTTGTGGTCGAGCGCATAGAGGCACGCCGCGGCGCAGATCCCCGCCTGGCGCAACGACCCGCCCATCCGCTGCTTCCACAGCCACGCCGCGTCGATGAACGCGGCGCTGCCGCACAGCACGGCGCCGAGCGGCGCGCCCAGCCCCTTGGTGAAGTCGAGCCACACGGAATCGCAGCCCGCCGCCATCTCGGCGGCCGGCACCCCGGCCGCCACCACCGCGTTCATCAGCCGCGCGCCGTCCATGTGCACCGCCATGCCGGCCTCGTGCGCCGCGTCGCACACCGCGCGCAGCCGATCGAGCGGCCAGACCGTGCCGCCGCCCAGATTGGCGGTCTGCTCGATCTCCACCAGGGTCTGCGGCGGGGCGTTGCGGCGGCGCTCGCGCAACGCCGCGCGCAACGTTTCCGCGTCGAACTGGCCGCCCGCCCCCGGCAGGCCGAGCACCGACACGCCGGCGAGCGCGCCCGGCGCGCCGCCTTCGGCGGCGACGATGTGCGCGGTCGCGTGCGCCAGCACCTCGTCGCCGCGCCGGCAATGGGTCAGGATGGCGATCTCGTTGCACATCGTGCCCGAGGGCAGGAACACCGCGGCCTCCTTGCCGAGCAGCGCCGCCATCCGGTCGCACAGCGCATGCACGGTCGGGTCGTCGCCGTGCTGCTCGTCGCCCAGCTCGGCCGCCATCATCGCCGCCTTCATCGCCGGCGAGGGTTTGGTCTGGGTGTCGGAATAGAGGTTCACCCTGAGCGCCGGGGCCAGCGCGTCGGGACGGACGGGGGTGTAGGTCATCGGTGGTTCTCCGCTCGGCAGCGGCGGCAGGAAAGCAGGCCGGGCGTGTCCTGTCAGCCCCGCCCGGTCAGCCCGGATCGCCCGAAGCGGCGCCGTCGGCGCCCGCCACGGCAACCGCGGAGGACAGCGGAGGGCCGTAGACCTGCCCCGCGCGGCGCAGGAAGGCCGCTACCATCCGGCGCACCGCCTCGTTGAACACGACGCCGATCGCCCGCTGCAACAGGCGGGATCGGAACTCGAAATCGACGAAGAAGTCGACCTCGGTGCCGGCGGGCACCGGGTTGAACAGCCATTGGTTGTTCAAATACCGGAACGGCCCGTTTTCGTAGGCCACTTTCACCCCGCGCGGGCGGTCGAGCGTGACCCGGCTGGTGAAACTCTCCCGGAACGGCCCGAAGCCGATCGTCAGGTCGGCGATTTCCAGGCTTTCGCTGCGGCTGCGCACGCGCGCGCCGACGCACCAGGGCAGGAATTCCGGATAGCGTCCGACATCGGCCACGAGGTCGAACAACTGCTCGGGGCGGTAGGGAACCACCTGGCGCTCGGCATGCGTGGGCATGGCTAGGGCGCGGCCCGCGGGACGCGGCGGCCAATCGCCCCGGCCACCGGTGCCGGCGCCGACAAGCCCCTCGCCACCGGCCCAGGCCGCCCCACCGCCACCGCTCAGGCCGCCGCCAGCCCACGTGCCCGCGCCGCCTGCAAGGCCGCGAAATCGGCGTCGGCGTGGTAGGAGGAGCGGGTCAACGGCGTCGCCGAGACCAGCAGGAACCCGCGCGCCCGGGCCAGCGCGGCATAGTCGGCGAACTCCTCCGGCGGCACGAACCGTTCCACCGCCGCATGCTTCACGGTGGGCTGCAGATACTGGCCGATGGTGAGGAAATCGACGTCGGCGACCCGGAGGTCGTCCATCACCTGCAGGATCTCGGCGCGGCTTTCGCCGAGCCCCACCATCAGCCCCGACTTGGTGAACACCCCCGGCGCCAGGGTCTTCATCCGGTCGAGCAGGCGCAGCGACTGGTAGTAGCGCGCGCCGGGACGGATCGCGGGATAAAGCCGCGGCACGGTTTCCAGGTTGTGGTTGAACACATCGGGCCGCGCCGCCGCCACGATCTCGGCGGCACCCGGCTTGCGCAGGAAATCCGGCGTCAGCACCTCGATCGTGGTCTCCGGCGCGGCGGCGCGCAGCGCCGCGATCACGGCGGCGAAATGCGCCGCGCCGCCGTCGGCGAGGTCGTCGCGGTCGACCGAGGTGATCACCACGTGGCGCAGCCCGAGCTTCGCCACCGCGTCGGCCACCCGCGCCGGTTCGCCGGCATCGACGGCACCGGGCAGGCCGGTGGCGACGTTGCAGAAGGCGCAGGCGCGCGTGCACACCTCGCCCAGGATCATCATGGTCGCGTGCCGATGGCTCCAGCACTCCCCCACGTTGGGGCAGGCAGCTTCCTCGCACACCGTTGTCAGCCGGTGGTCGCGCAGCAGCGCGCGGGTTTCGTGATACACGGGGTGGGTCGGCGCCTTCACCCGGATCCAGGCCGGCTTGCGCTGGATCGGTTGATCCGGCCGATGCGCCTTTTCCGGGTGGCGCGGGCCGTCGCGATGATCGATGAGGATGCGGGTTGCCATGGCCGGCTACAAGTGGCGGGCCGGCCCGAAGTGGTCAAGCGCGGACCGGGAATCGTCGTTGCCGCGGAAGGAACGAACATGACCTTGGACGAATGCCGGGCCGCGCTGCGCTCGGCCACCACCACGCCGGTCGCGGCGCTGGAAGCGGCGATGGGCCTGGCGGCGGAACTCGCGCCCGAGATGGGCGACCTGCTCGCCCGCGCCGCCGCCGGCGAACCGCTGCTGCTGGAGGAGGAGCGGCTGCTGCGCTACGGCCTCACCGCGCTCGCCGCCGCGCGCCGGACCGAGATTTTCCCCGCCTTCGCCGCCCTGCTGGCGCAGCCGGACCTGGCCCTGGCGCAGATGCTGGACGGCAGCGCCGACGTCGTCGTCGCGCCGCTGGTCACCGCGCTGTTCGACGGCAACCCGGCGCCGCTCGCAGCCCTGGCCGCCGATCCCGAGACGCCCGCGGACCTGCGTGAGGCGCTGTTCACCGCGCTCGCCTGGCTGGTGCGCGACGGACGCGTGACGCCGGCGGTGCTGGCGGATCTCCTCGACCGCTTCGTGCAGGACGATCCGCCGCCGGTCGACGACGCGGCCTGGTTCGGCTGGTTCGCCGCGGCGCGGGTGCTGGGGCGGGAGGGCCAGGTGGAGGCGATGCGGCAACGCCTGGTTGCCGAGCTGCCGGATTGGATGGACGAAGCCGATCGGGAAGACTGGCAGCACGACCTGAACCGCGCCTGCCAACCCGACACGCTCGATCTGGCGGCGCCGATCGAGCACCCCGCCGCCGCCTTTCCCCCGCCGGTCGCGCCGCCCGCGCCGGCGCAGCCCATGGACCTGACGACGGAGGAGATGGGCTGGCTCGACAGCCGGCTCATGCACGCCTGCCTCGACGACGGAGCGATGCCGCTGGAAGCCGTCGACGGGTATTTCACCGCGCTGCACGTCACCCCGGCGCCGGCCGACTACGCCGCCTGCAGGGCCGCGATCTGGCGCGACGGCACCGCGCAGGCGCGCCTCGGCCGGGCCGCGGTGGCGGAGGCGGCGGAGGCGCTGCTGCAACGCCGCTTCGCCTCCATCGGCGCGCGGCTGGCGGCGGGGCAGCCGCCCGAGCCGTTCCTGGAAGTCGAGGACGAGGTCGTGGGCGGCAAGCTCTGGGCCGCCGGCTTCATGATGGGGCTCGACGCGCAACAGGCCGTCTGGGACCGGCTGCTGCGGCGCCCCGCCGTGCGCGACCTGGTGGCGCCGCTGGCGCTGCTGGAGGAGGACACGGCCGCGGACGACGACCTGGACCTGGAGGGGGACGAAGCCGACGGCGCGCCGGATGCCGAGCGCGACGCCGACCTGGATGCACCCGGGAACGCCGAGTGGGACGCCGACGCCGATGGCGCGGACACGGCGGGGCCGACGCCGGAGGAACGGGCCGAACTCCTCGATGATCTGCCGGAGACGGTCCTGCGCCTGCACGAGCTGGTGCGCACGATCGCCTTGCGCCCCGAATCGGGCGTGGGCCGCAACGACCCCTGCCCCTGCGGGTCCGGCCGCAAGTTCAAGAAATGCTGCGGCGCGCCGGGGGCAGTGCCGAAGTTCTGACCGCCGCCGGCGCGCCCGCGACGACGCGGCCTCGCCCTACATCCGCCCGCCGTCCACCACCCAGAGCTGGCTGGTGCACATGCGGCTGTCGTCGGCGGCGAGCCACAGCACCATGCGCGCGACGTCGGCCGGCACCAGCTTCTGCTTGAGGCACTGGGTGCGCATCAGGTTCTCCTCGCCCTCCGGCGTGAGCCAGAGCCGGATCTGCCGCTCGGTCATGATCCAGCCGGGAATGATGCAGTTCACCCGGATGTTGTCGGGGCCGAGGTCGCGCGCCATGCCGCGGGTCAGCCCTTCCACCCCCGCCTTGGCGGTGGTGTAGGCTGGCATGCCGCCGGCACCGGCGTGCCAGCTGATCGATCCGAAATTGACGATGGAGCCGCCGCCGGCCGCCTTCATCATCGGCGCCACCGCCTGGATGGCGAAGAACTGGTGGCGCAGGTTCACCGCCAGCCGCTCGTCCCAGTACTCCGGCGTCACCTCTTCCCATTTGTGCCGCTGGTCGTTGGCGGCGTTGTTCACCAAGACGGTGATCGGGCCGAACCGGCGGCCGACCTCGGCGATCGCGCCACGCAGCGCCGCGATATCGGTGAGGTCGCAGCGCTGGAAGAACAGCTCGGGATGGCCCGCCGCGGCGAGCTTCGCCGCCAGCGCGCGGGCCGGCTCCTCCGCGATGTCGACGAACGCGACCTGCGCGCCCTGGGCGGCAAGCTGCGTCACTTCCTCCGCGCCGATGCCCGACGCGCCGCCGGTCACGAATATCACCCGGCCGCGCAGGCTGGGGTAGTGTGCTTCGCTCACGTGATCAGTCCCCTTTCCCGCAGCGCGGCGACGGCCGCGCTCACGATTTCCTCCGGCCCCGGCGCGACCGAAAGCACGATCGGCCGTTCCTCCGGTCCCGGTTCCTCCAGCGCGGCGAACTGGCTGTCGAGCAGTCCGGCCGGCATGAAATGTCCCTTGCGGGCGGCGATGCGCCGGCCGATGAGCGCGCGCGAGCCCTGCAGATAGGCGAGCGCCACGTCGGGCCGGTCGCCGATCAGGATCGCGCGGTAGCTGCGCTTCAGGGCCGAGCAGGCCACCAGGGCCGAGCGCCCGCCGGCGCGGATCGCATCGATCTCGCGCGCGATCGCCTGCAGCCACGGCCAGCGGTCGGCGTCCGTGAGCGGGGTGCCGGCCTTCATCTTGGCGACGTTCTCCGGCGGGTGGAACGTATCGCCTTCCACCAGCTCCCAGCCCAGCCGCTCGGCGACGCCGCGGGCGATCGTCGTCTTGCCGCTGCCGGAGACGCCCATCACGACGACGACGGTCATGCCGGGCGTCTCATTTCTGCTTCAGCATGTGTTCGGTATGCCCGCCGAAGCCGAAGCGCATCGCCGACAGGATCTTTTCGCCGAAAGTATGATCGCGGCGGGAGCGGAAGCGCGCGAACAGCGCCGCGGCGAGCACGTTCGCCGGCACCGCCTCCTCCACCGCGGCATCGATGGTCCAGCGGCCCTCGCCCGAATCCTCGACGAATCCCGAGAAGTTCTCGAGCTGCTCGTCGGTGGCCAGCGCCGAGGCGGTGAGGTCGAGCAGCCATGACGAGACCACGGAGCCGCGCCGCCAGACCTCGGCGACGTCGCCGAGATCGAGGGTGAAACGTTCGTCTTCCGGCAGGCTGTCGGACGCCCGCCCCTTGAGGATGTCGAAGCCTTCCGCATAGGCCTGCATCAGGCCGTATTCGATCCCGTTATGTACCATCTTCACGAAATGCCCGGCGCCGGGCGGGCCGGCATGGATGTAGCCCCGCTCGGCGCGCGGGTCGCGGCCCTCGCGTCCTTCGGTGCGCGGAATGTCGCCGAGACCGGGCGCGAGGGCGGCGAAGATCGGGTCGAGATGGTCGACCGCCGCCTTCTCGCCGCCGATCATGAGGCAATAGCCGCGCTTCAGCCCCCACACGCCGCCCGAGGTGCCGCAATCGATGTAGCGCACGCCTTTCGCCGCCAGCGTCTTCGCGCGGCGGATATCGTCCTTGTAGAACGTGTTGCCGCCGTCGATGACGATGTCGCCGGCGCCGAGCAGCCCGCCGAGGGTCGAGATGGTCTCTTCGGTAATTTTTCCGGAAGGCAGCATCACCCAGACCGCGCGCGGGCTTTCGCCCAGCGCGTCGACCAGCGCCTTGAGCGACGAAGCGGCTTCGGCGCCCTCGCCGCCGAGCGCGCGCGCCGGCTCCGGATTGGCGTCATGGACGACGCAGGAATGCCCCGCCGCCATCAGGCGCCGCGCAATGTTGGCGCCCATGCGCCCAAGTCCGACCACACCAATGCGCATGACAAACCTCCGTTGCTAAGAAGAAACTATCCGGCCGCGCCGGGTCTATCGCGGGCTTCAGCATGCGGCGGACGGCGTCGCCGGGCATCCCCGATCCGGTCCGGTGGGCACCCGTGCCGCCTGCGTCGCGCCGCACACTGTCAAGACATGTGCCCACGCACCGCTTGCCGCAAGGGCAGGCGCGCGGCACGCCGTTCGCCGCATGCGCGCCGTCCTTACGATGCCGGCATGGCCCAGCGCAGCGCGTCCCATTCCGGCGCGTAGGCGCGGTTGGTCTGCGCCGGGTTGCGGTTCACCAGCTGGCGGGCGAACAGCGGATGGCGCATGCTGCGCACTTCGTGTTCGATCGTGAACAGCACCTGGTTCGTCTCGACATCGACGATGTCCTTGAAGCGGTACTGGTGCTGGTCGGATTCCTCGGTCACCAGGCCGCGGGCCAGCAACTTTCCGTGCGGTCCGGAGAAGTCGGCCAGCGTGATCTGGATGTGGTGGCCGTCATAGGCCGGCAGCGGGCCCGCGGTCTCGCGGAACAGGATCCGGTTGCCGTCGCCCAGAACCGCCCAGGCATAGGCGCCGCGCGCGTCCTTCGCGGTTCCGGCGATGCCGCCCAGGATCTCGCGATAGAAGCGCGCGATCGCCGGCAGCGAAGTGCCCTGGGGGATGTCGCATTCGACATAGGGCATGCCGAGGATGAGGCGGCCGAAGCGCGCGGCGTCCGGCGCGTGGCAGCGGATGCGGTTGCCCCAGGGGCAGGTGGTTTCCACCCCGTCATCGGTTTCCCGGAAGCCGAACTTGGTCTCCGCCAGGTCCTGCCGCACCCGCGCGAGGCGGGCCAGCAGCGCCTCGGGATCGGAGATCACGAGGCCGGTGGTGCCGCGCACCACCTGCGGCGGGCGCGACGGCAGGTGGAACTGCGCCCGGCCGACATTGATCCACATGTTCTCGAGCCCGGTCATCAGATACGGATCGCGGGTCAGGCCAAGCCCCGAGACGTAGAAAATGGTGGCGAGCCGCTGGTCCGGCACGGTGACGTTCACGTGCCCGAGCTCGACGATGTTGCCGAGGTCTTCCACGGTACGGTCGTAGGTCGGTGTGGTCCTCGCCTGCCCGTCCATCGGTCGGTTTCCCCTCTGCCGCGTGGCCTGATCTCGATTGCCGGATTTGGCCGCATGTTAAGACCCCGGGCCGGCTTGCGGTCAATGACCGGACGGGCTTGGGTAGATGACGGTTCGCAGGCCGGCGCCTGCCGGCACGCGACGCGCCGGCGGGAAACCGCCCGGGGGGAAACGAATGGACCAGACGGGCCCGGCACCCCGGGCGGGCGTGCGGGTCGTGTTGGCGGTGCCGGGATTCGCCCGGCTGTGGGCGGTGGGCGGCGTCTCGAACGCCATGCGCCAGTTCGAGGTGCTGGCGGCGGCGCTGTTCACCTTCGAGATCACGCATTCGGCCCTGGCCGTCGCCGCGGTCTCCGCCTGCCGCAACCTGCCCATGCTGGTGTTCGGCGCGCTCGCCGGGGTGGTGTCGGAAAGCCGCGACCGCAAGGCGATCCTGGTGGCGGCGCAGGTGGTCAGCGGCGCCGCCTCGGCGGTCGTCGCGGCGCTCGCCTGGAGCCGGCTGCCGGCGCCGGCGACGATGCCCTGGGTGCTGGCGGCGGCGGCGCTGGTCAGCGGCACCATGTGGTCCACCGAGGGCGCCACCCGGCGGCGGATGATCGGCGAGACGATGGTGCCGTCGCTGCTGGCGCGCGGCTTCGCGCTCGACTCGCTGACCACCGCGCTGGTGCGGCTGGCGGGGCCGCTGGCGGCCGGCATCGCGTTCCAGGAACTCGGGCTGGCCGGGGCGTACACGATTTCGGCCACGTGCTACGCGGGCGCCACGATGCTCGCGCTCGGCGTGCGCAACCGGCAGGCGCGGCCGGCGCGCGGCGGGCGGCATGTCGGGCGGGACCTGATCGAGGGGTTGCGTTTCGCCTGGGGTCATCCGGTGATCGCCGGGGTGCTCGGCGTCACCGTGATCACGAACGTGTTCGCGTTTTCCTACATCGCGCTGGTGGCGCCGGTGGCCGAGCGGCAGTTCGGCGTCTCCGCCTCCCTGGTCGGCGTGCTGGCGGCGAGCGAGCCGGTGGGCGCCCTGCTGGCCGGGTCCTGGCTCGCCCGCAACGGCGCGCCCTGCCCCGGGCGGATGCTGATGGTCGGCGGCAGCATGCTGTTCCTGGCCGCGGTGGCGGCGATGCCGCGCATGCCCGTGTTCGCCTTCGCCTGCCTGGCGATGATCCCGGGCGGGTTCGGCACGGCCGCCTTCAGCGCCATGCAGACGGCGCTGGTCACCGCGCACGCGCCGGCGGAAATCCGCTCCCGCCTGCTGGGGCTGCTGACCGTCTGCATCGGGTTCGGGCCGCTCGGCATCCTGGCGACCGGTGCGCTCGCCCATGCGTTCGGCGACGCCAACGCGCTGGATGCGATGGCCGCGATCGGGCTGGTCGCGATGAGCCTGGTCGGCCGGCGTTGGCGCCGGCAGGAGATCGCGGCGGCGCGGCGGCAGGCGACGGGATAAGGCATCGTCGGCAAACAAGTGCGTCAGCACGCCGACAAAGATGCCGATCAAAACAAAACCTTAGCGCCCGTTCGACAACTATCGAATCGATCAGCGATGTCGAACGGGCCCTAAGGCGCCGCCCGTCCGCATCCGCGGCGGCACGATCCCGGCCCAGGCCCGGCTCAGGCGGCGATCGGTTCCGCCATCGCATCTTCGGGCGCCGCCCGGGCCGCAGCCGCGGGCGCGGGGTCGGGCGCGCGCAGCCCGGCAGCCTCCAGGAAGCGCCGGCGCAAGGCGGCCTCCGTGAGGTGTTCGCGGGCATAGGCGAGTTGCGCGCAGCATCGCGCCCGCCACAACGCCGCATCGTCGAGCAGGGCGACGACCGCATCGGCGAAGCCGGCGGGGTCGTCGGCGATCGCCACCGCCCGCTCGATCCCCGGCAGGCCCTGCGCGCCGACGCTCGTGGTCACCAGCGGCGTTCCTTCCCGCAGCGCTTCCGCGACCTTCAGCTTCACCCCGGCGCCGAAGCGCAGCGGTGCCACCACCACGCGCGCGGCCTGGTAGAGCGCCAGCAGCTCCGCCGCCGGCAGGTCGGCGCGCAGCACCGCCCCGTTTCCCGCGCCGCCGGTTTCGGAGCCCCCCGCCAGCGCCCGCACGAGCGGCCCCTGATGGGACCCGGCGATCACCAGCCGCGCCGCGGGGTGGCGGGCCTGCACGCGCGGCAGGATCTCGCGGGCGAACCACAGCACCGCCGCCTCGTTCGGCGGATGGGCGAAGCCGCCGACGAACAGGATGTCGGCGCCTTCGGGCGGCGCCCGCTCCGCGCCGAACGTGGCGAAGCCGAAAGCCGGCACCGGCTTTGCCACCACCGCGGGCTCCATGCAGGCGACGGTCGTTGCCTCCTCGGCCGAGGGGTAGAGCACCACGTCCACGCTGCGCCAGATCCAGCGTTCCAGCCGTTCCATCCGCGCGGCGGACGCGGCGGCCTGGGCGTCGCCGGTCACGTCGGCCTGCTGGCGCAGGCGGCGGAAGTGCAGATCGGTACCGTAATAGACAAGCCTCGCCGGGCTGTGCCGCTTGAGCGGCGCGAGCGCCGCCTGCGCCACATCGGGCCGGCTGAGCAGCACGAGATCGAGCTCGGCGCCATGCGCGGCGACCCAGGCGGGGAACGCGTCGCTGTTCCCGCCATGGAACACCTCCACGCCGCGGTCCTGCAGCGCCTCGGTGTAGCCGGCGGCGTAGGCGCGGTTGTGCGGCCAGAACTTCACGATCGCGCCGTCCGCCAGCAGCGCGTCGATGTAGTTCAGGATGTTGCGGGAGCCGGCGTCGCGGTCCGGCGCCGGAACGTAATGGTCCAGCACGAGCACGACCGGGCGGGCGTGGCCACGCTCCCGCGCGCGCAGCAGGTTGGTTCCCGGCGCATAATGCGCCGCCGCCAGCGTGGCTTCCCAGCGCTGCGCGAACCGCGCCCGGTTCGCCACCTGGTGCGCCTTGCCGCCGGCGGCGATGTCGGTGCCGTGCGAGACGCCCTCCACATGCATGACCCGCGCCCGCGGCTGGTACAGCACCGGGCGGCCGGCGGCGCGCAGGCGGAACGCGAGATCGGTGTCCTCGTAATAGGCCGGCGCGTAGCGCGGGTCGAAGCCGCCGAGGCCGGCGAACAGCGCGCGCGGCACCATCAGCGCGGCGGCGGAACAATAATCCACCTCCCGCACGTAGTTGTAGGCCGGCAGGTCCGGATCGTCGCCGCGGCCATAGTTCCAGCCGCTGCCGTCGCGCCAGATGATGCCGCCGGCTTCCTGCAGGCGCCCGTCCGGAAACACGAGCTTCGCGCCGACGGCCCCGGCATCGGGCCGGGTACGGAACAGCGCCAGCATGGCGGCGATCGCATCCGGCGCCGGCTCGGTGTCGTTGTTGAGCAGCAGCAGGTATTCGCCGCGCGCGGTGGCGGCGGCGGCGTTGCAGGAACGCAGATAGCCGAGCCGCACCGGGTTGCGGATCAGCCGCAGCCCGGGCACGAGCGCGAGCGTCGCCACCGCCGGGTCCGGCGACGCATCGTCGATCACGATCACCTCCATGGCGACGCCGGAACGGTCCTGCGCCAGGGCGGCGAGGCAGCGCAAGCTGTGCGGCACCGCGCCGTAGCTGGCGATGATGACCGAAACCACCGGCCGCGACGCGGGCTCCGCCAGCAGGATCGCCTGCGGCGCCGGCACCGACCGGGCCAGCAGCGGCACCGAGGCCGGGCGCACGGCGCGAGCCCGCCGGGCGGCCAGCCAGAACGCGAGATGCCGCGGCAGCTGCAGGGTCAGGCTCCACCACGCCAGCAGCGCCAGGCGGCGCAGCACGCCGCGCACCGGTCGCGGGATCGTTGCAAAACCACGCGAGACGGCGCGGAGCGCGCCGGCCACGGCGGCGTCGCGCAACGATGCAAGGTGCCAGAGCGCCAGTTCCCATTCCGGCGTCCTGCCGGCGCGATGCCATCCTGCACGCATGAACGATCCTGTGGTTTTCCTGCCACGCGCAACCCTCGAAGCGCGCAGCCGGGATCACGTTATGCGGCGAAGATGACCAAAAGATTACCCCAAAAGATGACCCATCGCATCCAACGCAAAAGCCACGATACGGTCGCAATGTTTCCCGCTTCCTGCCCATTTCGCCGCCCATTTCATTATCCAGAGCTGGCGTCCTCCCCTGACCGCGACGGGCTCGCCAGGCTCGGTGTCCCCCGCCCGTCGCCACCTTCGGTCCCGCGCGGCCCCCCCGCGCGGGACCATTCTTCTCCGCCCGCGCCGCGCGCGCGTTCGTTGCCGACGCGCCGCGCTCATCCGCCCGCGGCGGCGCGCAGCGCGGCGAGCTCGCGCCGCAGCGCGCGGGTTTCCTCGAACCGGGCGGTGACGTCGCGCAACAGCGCGGCGATCCCCGTCATGCGCCCGTCGGCACCGCGGAACGCAACGATGGTGAATTCGACCGAGATGCGGCTGCCGTCCTTGCGCAGCGCCGGCACCGACAGCAGGTCGCCGGCGCCGTAGCGCGTCTGCCCGGTGGCCATCGTGTGGCGATAGCCCTCCCAGTGCCGGGCGCGCGGGCCGTCGGGAATGATGATGTCGAGCGACTGGCCGAGCGCCTCGGCGGCGTCGAACCCGAAGATCCGGGTGGCGCCCGGGTTCCAGAAGCGGATCACGCCCTCGGCATCGGCGTAGATCACCGCGTCCGGCAGGCCCGCCAGCAGGCGGGCGGGAAAATCGGCGGGCTCCGGCATGGTGGCTGCTCCTTTCGTCGTCCGGTCGCGGCGGCGGCGGCGACCGGCGGGGGGGGACGTCGGCCGCATTGCGCCTCATCCGCGCGCCAGCAGCGCCGCCAGCGCCAGGGCCGCGACCACCGCGATCATCGCCGCGCCGAAGGCATGGGCATAGGCCGCCGGCCCGGTTTGCGCGTCCAGGATGGCGAAGAACAGCGATCCGATGGCGGCGACGCTGACCGCGGCGCCGATCTGCAGCATGGAATTGACGACCCCCGCCGCCACCCCTCCCTGGCGGGCCGGCACGTCGGCCAGCACCAGGTTGAACAGCCGCGGCATGGCGATGCCCTGGCCGAATCCGGCGACGAACACCGCCGCCGCCAGCACCGCCGGGCTCACCCCCGTCGCCACCGCGATCCCGATGGCCGCGTAGCCCGCCACCTCCACCGCCATCCCCGCCGCGAGCAGGCGCGGACGGTAGCGCGCCAGCAGCGGCGCGCTCGCCAGCGGCCCCAGGAACAGCCCGATCCCGTAGGGCAGGATGGCGAGCCCGGTGTGCAGCGGGTCCAGCCCGGCGCCGTCCTGCCGTTCGATCGCGAACAGCAGGTAGAAGGGCGAGGTGAAGAAGAACAGGCTCGCCACCAGCACCCCGCGCCGGAAACCGGGAATGCGGAGCAGTTCGAGGTCGAGCAGCGGCATGCCGCCGCGCGGCCCGACCCGATCCTCGTGGCGGAGGAAGGCCCAGAGCAGGAACGGCGCCGCGGCCAGCATGGCGAAGGTCCAGGGCGGCCATCCCTGCCCGCGCCCTTCCGACAGCGGCAGCACCAGCGCGGCGAGCGCGGCCGAGAGCAGCGCCGCGCCGCCCAGGTCGAGCCGCGGGCGAACCTCCGCGCTGGTCTCCGGCAGGAACGCCCAGGCGCCGGCGATGGCCAGCGCGCCGATCGGCAGGTTGACGAGGAACACCGCCCGCCAGCCGAGGCCGAGCGGGCTCCATGCCACCAGCACCCCGCCGCCGAGCTGCCCCGTTGCCGCCGCCAGGCCCATCATCGCGCCATAGAGGCTGAGCGCGCGGGCGAGCGCCGCCTCCTGCCCCGGCGCGTCGTGCAGGGCGCGGATCGCCCCCAGCACCTGCGGCGCCAGCAGCGCCGCCGCCAGGCCCTCGCCCACCCGGGCCAGCACCAGCAGCCCCGCGGATGCCGCGAGGCCGGCCAGGGCGGACGTGGCGGTGAACCCCAGCATCGCCAGGATGAACATCCGCCGCCGCCCGTAAAGATCGCCCAGGCGGCCGCCGGTCACCAGGAAGACCGCATAGGCGGCGGCATAGCCGGAGATGACGAGCTGCACCTCGGCCGGCGAGGCACGCAGCCCGTGCTGGATCGACGGCAGCGCGACGTTGACGATGAAGAAATCCACCGGCGGCAGGAAACCGCCCGCGAGCAGCACGGCAAGCATCACCCAGCGCCGCGGGCCGGCGGCCGGCACGGCGCCCGGCGCGGCCGCGGGGACGGCGTTCGACACGGAGTCTTGCACGACGGGGGGAGCCTCCATGGCGCGGGATGGCAGCCTGATCCGGCCGGGCGCGCCGGGCAATCCGGCCGGCACGGGTCCAACAATCCCGCCATCCCCGGTATGCTGGGCGGATGCACCGCGACCCGCAGGGTTTCTATGCCAGGCTTGGCCTGCCCACCACGGCGAGCCGGGCCGCGATCGTGGCCGCGTATCGGCGCCAGGCGCGCCGCGTCCACCCGGACGTGCCGGAAACCGGCGACGCCGCCGCCTTCCTGGCGCTGAAGGCGGCCTATGACGTCCTGAGCGACCCCGCGCGCCGGCACGCCTATGACGACGCCGCCGCCACGCCGCCGCGCGCCGCCGCCGGACCGTCCTGGCCGGAAGCCCGCG
>JAGWSV010000155.1 GCA_028869315.1 Rhodospirillales bacterium | reverse complement strand
CGTTCGGGGTGGACCAGTGCCATCGGGTGGATGCCGATATGCTCGTTGATGATGAACTCCATCCGCGCCAGCCCGACGCCGGCATTCGGCATCATCGCGGTGCGGAACGCGAGGTCCGGGTTGCCGAGATTGACCATGATCGCGGTTTTCGGGATCGGCAGGGTGGCCGCGTCGACCCGGTCCACATCGAACGGCAGGATGCCGGCGTAGACCGCGCCCACCTCGCCGCCGGCGCAGGAAACCGTGACCGCCGCGCCGGTGGCGAGGCGGGACGTCGCGTCCCCGGCGCCCACCACCGCCGGCACGCCGAGTTCGCGGGCGACGATCGCCGCGTGGCAGGTGCGCCCGCCGCGGTCCGTCACGATGGCGCCGGCGGTCTTCATCACCGGCTCCCAGTCGGGGCTCGTCTGTTCGGCGACCAGGACCTCGCCGGGGCGGAACGTGCCGAGATCCCCGGCGCCGCGGATCACCCGCACGATGCCGGTGGCGATCTTCTCGCCCACCGCGCGGCCGATGACCGCGGGTTTTGCCTCGGCCCGCAGGCTGTAGGTTTCCAGCATGCCGGCCCGGCGGCGGGAGGCGACGGTCTCGGGGCGCGCCTGCACGATGTAGAGCCCGCCGTCCTCGGCGTCCTTGGCCCATTCGATGTCCATCGGCTCGGGATGTCCGGCGGCGGCGGAGTAGTGGTCCTCGATGCGGATCGCGTAGTCGGCCAGGGTCAGCACTTCGGCGTCGGTCAGGCAGTAGCGCGCCTGCCGCTCGGGCGGGGTGGGCTCGTCGCGCGTCGTCGCCCCGGTGTGGCCGGCGGCCAGCACCATCGTGAGCTGCTTGAGGCCGAGTTCGCGGCGCAGCACCGCGCGGTGGCCCGCGCGGAAGGTCGGCTTGTGGACGTGGAACTCGTCCGGATCGACTTTGCCCTGCACGATGTTCTCGCCGAGCCCATAGGAGCCGGTGACGAACACCACGTCACGGAAGCCGGATTCGGTATCGAGCGTGAAGATCACCCCGCTCGATGCCAGGTCGGACCGGACCATCTTCATCACGCCGACCGACAACGCGACCTTGAAATGATCGAAGCCGTTGTTCGCGCGGTAGACGATCCCGCGGTCGGTGAACAGCGAGGCGAAGCAGCGCCGGCAGGCCTCGAACAGGTCGTCGGCCCCGGCGATGTTCAGGTAGCTTTCATGCTGGCCGGCGAAGCTCGCGGTCGGCAGGTCCTCGGCGGTGGCGGAACTGCGCACCGCGACGGCGACGCCGGCGCCGTATTCCTGCTCCAGCGCGGCGTAGGAGTGCGCAATCGCGGCGCGGAGCGTGGCGGTGCCGGTGGCGGCGTAGACGATGTCCCGCGCCGCCGCCGCCGCGTGGCCAAGCCCCGCCACGTCGGTCACGTCCAGCGGATCGAGCACGGCATGCAGCCGCGGGAACGCGCCGGCATCGGCCAGCGCCTGGCGATAGGCGTCGGCGGTCAGTGCGAACCCGTTCGGCACCCGCACGCCTGCCGCGCCCAGCCGGCTGTAAAGCTCACCCAGCGAGGCGTTCTTGCCCCCGACCTCTGGCACGTCGGCGATTCCGAGTTGCGCGAACCAACGAACGAACCGGGATGTGGCTGGCATGTTTCCTCTCCGTCCGGCGAGGTTTCTGGCCTATCCCTCTGGCGGATTGCGCACATTGATCTACCTCAAGCTTGGCCGCCGCCGGATCTGCGGCACTCCGGGAGCCGGCCGGCGTTGCCGCTTCCCCGGCGGGCGGGATATACCGCCCGGCAATGGTTTCGACGTGCCGCGAGGAAGGCCTGGGGACCCTCGTCTCCCGGCCCCGCGTGCGAGGCGTCCGAACGCGGGCACGAAAGGCTCCGGCGCATGGATCTGAAGGACCACATCCGCGGCATTCCGGATTTTCCGAAGCCGGGGATCCTGTTCTACGACATCTCCACCCTGCTGCGGGATGCGGACGCCTGGCAGGTGGCGATGGGGCGGATGGCCCGCGCGGTACTGCCGTTCCAGCCCGACCTGCTGGCCGGGATCGAAAGCCGGGGCTTCCTGATCGCCGCCCCGCTGGCGCTCAAGCTCGGCTGCGGCTTCGTCATGCTGCGCAAGCGCGGCAAGCTGCCGGGAGAAACCAGCGGCCTCGATTACGCGCTGGAATACGGAACCGACCGGATCGAGATCCAGAGCGACGCGGTGCGACCGGGGCAGCGGGTGGTGGTGGTCGACGACCTGCTGGCGACCGGCGGCACCATGGCGGCCGGCATCGCGCTGCTCCGCACGGTCGGCGCGGTGGTGCCGGCGGTGGCGGCGCTGATCGAGCTGACCTTCCTGAACGGCCGCGCACGGCTGGACGTGCCTTGCGAGGCATTGGTCGCCTACGATCGCTGAGCCGCTGGGGCCTCGGCATTCAGCACCGCCAGCGCTGCTTCCGGACCGGCCAGGATTTCCGTCAGGCGCACCCGGTCGATGCGGGTGAGCGTGTCGGGCGGTGCGGCGGCCACCGCGGCCACCGCCCGGCGCAGCAGCGCATCGTAGCCGGCGCCGGCGTCGAGCCGCCGCCCCGCCGCGTCCAGCGCACGCACGTCGCGGGCGGCGTCCTCAAGCGCGGGAACCGCCGCCGCGACGGCCTCCGGGGCCAGGGACCGGAGCGG
>JAGWSV010000154.1 GCA_028869315.1 Rhodospirillales bacterium | reverse complement strand
TGGGCGGCTCCATGGGCGCGGCCGTGGGGGAGGGGATCGTCGCCGCCGCGCGGCTCGCCGTGCTGCAGGAGGCGCCGCTGATCGTGTTCACCGCGTCCGGCGGCGCACGCATGCAGGAAGGCGCGGTCAGCCTGATGCAGATGCCGAAGACGGTGCTCGCCACCCGCATGGTGAAGCAGGCCGGCTTGCCGTTCCTGACGGTGCTGACCGACCCGACGACCGGCGGCGTGACCGCGAGCTTCGCCATGCTGGGCGATATCCAGATCGCCGAACCCGGCGCGCTGATCGGATTCGCCGGCGCGCGGGTGATCGAGCAGACGGTGCACGAGAAGCTGCCCGAGGGGTTCCAGCGCGCCGAGTACCTGCTGGAGCACGGGATCATCGACATGGTGGTGAGGCGCGGCGAGATGCGCGCGACCCTGGGCGCACTCCTGGGGCTGCTGGGCGGGGCGGAGACGGCCGCCGCGGCCTGAAAAGGCGGGGTGGAGTGGTGGAGCTGAGGGGGATCGAACCCCTGACCTCCTCATTGCGAACGAGGCGCTCTCCCAGCTGAGCTACAGCCCCACTCCGTCGCCGAGGCGGCGGAACATGCTGACCGGCGGGGGCAAAGTCAACCCGGCTGCACCGCGTTTTCCGCATTCCGGAGCGCGCCCGGCTTGAAGCGCTTTCCGCGGCCCTCTATGCCTCCCCGTGCCGCTGCCGCGCACGCGGCCTCGTTCCCGCCCGGCATGGCGGAAAGAGAATGGCCGGCGTTGGTCGTGTCCTGCCCCTGAAATGCCCTCGCATTTCAGGGACCAGCAGGTCACTGAAAACAGAGTGTCCTGCCCCTGAAATGCCCTCGCATTTCAGGGACCAGCAGGCCACTGAAAACAAAGAGCTAGTGTCCCGATCGATGACGACGCTATTTGCCCGTCGGGACACTAGGATGCGGCGGCAAACGGCCGCATCGTGTGTCCGCTCGCTTCCAGGATCGGAGTCCGTCCCGTGCTCAAGCTTGGATACAAGGCCTCGGCCGAGCAGTTCGCCCCCGGCCAGTTGCTCGATTTCTCCGTCCTGGCCGAGCAGGCGGGCTTCGATTCGGTCTTTGTCAGCGACCATTTCCAGCCCTGGAAGCACACCGACGGGCATGCGCCCTCCGCGCTCGTCTGGCTCGGCGCGCTGGGGGCGCGGACCCAGCGGATCGTGATGGGCACCTCGGTGCTGACGCCCACGTTCCGCTACCACCCTTCGATGGTCGCGCAGGCCTTCGGCACGCTGGGCGCGATGTTTCCGGGCCGGGTGATCCTTGGCATCGGCACCGGCGAATCGCTGAACGAGGTACCTTCCACGGGGATGGTCTGGCCCGAGTTCAAGGAGCGCTTCGCCCGCCTGCGCGAAGCGGTCACCCTGATCCGCCGGTTGTGGAGCGAGGAACGGGTGACGTTCGAGGGCGAGTACTACCGCACCGAAGCCGCCACCATCTACGACCGGCCGGCGCAGATGGTGCCGATCTACGTCGCCGCGGCCGGTGCGCTGGTGGCGAAATACAGCGGACGCCAGGGCGACGGCTTCATCTGCACCAGCGGCAAGGCCTGGAATCTCTATACCGAGACCTTGCTGCCGAGCGTCGCCGAAGGCCTGAAGCTCGCCGGCCGCGAGGAGGCCGGTTACGACCGGCTGATCGAGATGAAGGTGTCCTTCGATCCCGACCAGGCACGGGCGCTGGACGAGACGCGCCACTGGGCGGCGCTGGCGCTGTCGCCGGAGGAAAAACTCTCGGTCCACAACCCGATGGAGATGGAGCGACTGGCCGCGGCGCTGCCGGTGGCGCGCGCCGCCAGCCGCTGGATCGTCTCGATCGATCCGGAGGAGCACGTGGAGAAGATCCGGCCCTATGTGGAACTCGGCTTCCGCCACCTGGTGTTCCATGCGCCGGGACCCGATCAGGCGCGGTTTCTCAAGCTGTACGGGGCCGAGGTGTTGCCGCGGCTGCGCAAGCGGTTCGGGTAGCCACGCCGTGCGCCGCAGCCCGCCCTTGCGCCCTGCGCCGGCGTGAGCGTCGCCAGTCAGCCACGCAACCTTCCGCGATGATGGTCCCCATGGAGCACCCCGCCCGAGTTGACACCAAATACTACGAGGTGGTCGAGGCGTCGTCGCTGGCCCAACGCCTTGCGATGGTAGCCCGCCAGCGGATGCACGCGGATTTCCTCTCGCTCTGCAACCCGCTCCCGGGCGAGACGATCCTGGACGTCGGGGTCTCGGACGTCATGCGCGACGAGGCCAACATGCTCGAGCGCAGCTATGCATTTCCAGAGGCGATCACGGCGGTCGGCCTTGGCGACGCGCGCCCGTTCCAGGAGGCGTTTCCGCGCGTGCGCTACCTGCGCATCGAGCCGAACAAGCCGCTTCCGTTCGCGGACAAGGCGTTCGACATCAGCGTGTCGAACGCCGTGCTGGAACATGTCGGCAGCGTCGAGGATCAAAGACGGCTCGTCAGCGAGCTGTTTCGGGTGGGGCGGCGCAGCTTCGTCACCGTTCCGCATCGTTTCTTCCCGGTCGAGCATCATACCGGGATCCCGCTGTTCCATTGGTCGGACCTGACCTTTCCGCCGATATGCCGCCTGCTGGGCAAGACGGGCTGGGGCAGCCGGGAGAACCTGATCCTGATGTCGCGGCGCCGGCTGGCGGCGGCTTGCCCGCCCGGGCGGGCAGTACGCATCGGCACGACGGGGCTTCGTCTCGGGCCGTTCAGTTCTAACCTCTACCTGTTTGCCCCGCCGGCATGACCGCGCTGCCGTCGGCACGGACCGCGCGCGCGATCACGGCCGTGATGCGTGCCGTGCCGCACGAATTCGTTCGTTTCGGCGTCGTCGGCGCCGTCGGGTTTGTCTGCAACGTCGCCGTGGTCTATGCGCTGCGCGCGGCGCTGGGGCTCTATGCCGCGGGTGCCGCTGCCTATGTCGTCGCCGCGAGCGTCACCTGGCTGTTCAATCGTCGCTGGACGTTCCGCGACGGCACCCGAAGGCCGATGCTTGCGCAATGGCTGCTCTATCTCGCCGCAAATGCGTTCGGGTTCGCGATCTATTACGCGGTCTACGCCGCGTCGATCGGGTTCGTGGCGCTGTGCGCGCGTGAGCCCGCGGTCGCGGTCGCCTTGGGGGCCGCGCTGAGCCTGCTGGTGAATTTCTTCGCCTCGCAGCGTGTCGTGTTCCGCTAAGGGGCATTCCCTGTTCCGAAAGCCGGCGGCTCGCCTGCCGTCAAGGTGTCCGCGCGCCTGGCCCGGCCTTGCCCCCTGTCCCGGCCCGAAATCCGGGCTACCCTGGTCATTCCCTCGATCCGGCTGGACGCATGTCTCAAACCACGCACCTCACCCTCCACGCCGTTCCCGACTTTCCCAGGGTTCGGCCTGGCGACGACCTTGCCGGTCTGCTCGCCGATCGCCTGACCGCGTCCGCCCTGGTGCCGCGGGCGGGCGACGTGATCGTGCTGGCGCAGAAGATCGTCTCCAAGGCGGAAGGCCGTATCGTCGATCTCGCCAGCGTGGCCGCGTCGGCACGCGCCGTCGCGCTTGCGGCGGAGGTCGGCAAGGATCCTCGGCTGGTCGAGGTGATCCTGTCCGAATCGGTGCGCGTCGTGCGCCACCGGCCGAACCTGCTCATCATGGAGCACCGCTTGGGCTTCGTGATGGCGAATGCGGGCGTGGACCATTCCAATCTCGGCGCCCCGGGCGGCCCCGACCAGGTGCTGCTGCTGCCGGAGGATCCGGACGCCTCCGCCGCGCAGCTGCGCGCCGCCTTGATGGCGCGGTTCGGCGTGGCGCTTGCGGTGGTGATCACCGACAGTTTCGGCCGCCCGTGGCGGCGCGGCAGCGCCGGCGTGGCGATCGGGGCGGCGGGGTTGCCTTCCCTCGTCGATCTGCGCGGCACGCCGGATCTGTTCGGCCGCACCCTGGAGGTGACCCTGGTCGGGTTGGCCGATGAAGTCGCCGCGGCGGCCTCCCTGCTGCAAGGCCAGGGGGCGGAGGGTCAGCCGGCGGTCCTGCTGCGCGGCCTGAACTGGTCCGCGCCGGAGGCCCCGGCCGCTGCTCTGGTCCGCCCACCCGCCGAGGATCTGTTCCGGTGATCGTGGCCCTTTCCGGCGGCATTGGCGGCGCGAAGCTGGCGCTCGGACTGTCGCACCTGCTCGATCCGGCCCGTCTGCTGATCGTCGCCAACACCGGCGACGATTTCGAGCATTTGGGCCTATCGATTTCCCCCGATATCGACACGCTGCTCTACACCCTCGCCGGGCTCGACAACCCGGATCTCGGCTGGGGCCGGCGCGACGAAAGCTGGGCCTGCATGGAAACGCTGGAGGCGCTGGGCGGCGAGACCTGGTTCCGCCTCGGCGATCGCGACCTGGCGCTGCATCTGGCCCGCACCGCCCGGTTGCGCGCCGGGGAAAGCTTGTCCGCCGTGACCGATGCGATGCGCCGGCGCCTTGGGGTCGGGCCGCGTATTCTGCCGGCCTCCGATGACCCGGTGCGGACCCGGCTCGCGACCGACCAGGGAGAACTCGCCTTCCAGGACTATTTCGTGCGTCGAGGCTGCGCCCCGAAGGTACGCGCGATCGCCTTCGACGGCGCGGCGGCGTCCCGCCCCGCGGCGGAGGTGGTGGCGGCGATCGCCGCGGCGGAGGCGGTGGTGATCTGCCCGTCCAACCCGTTCATCAGCATCGATCCGATCCTCGCCGTGCCGGGGCTGCGCGCCGCGATCGCCGCCACCCCGGCGCCGGTGGTCGCGGTCTCGCCGCTGATCGGCGGGCGCGCGGTCAAGGGCCCAACGGCGAAGATGATGGCCGAACTCGGCCTGCCGGTCACCGCCCGCGCGGTGGCAGAACATTACGCGGACCTGCTCGACGTCTTCGTCGCCGATCCCGCCGACGCAGCGGCGTTAGCGGAGGTGGGCGCCAGGATCGTCGCCGCACCGACCCTCATGCGGTCGCTGCCCGACAAGCTGGCGCTGGCGCGCGCGGTCCTGACCGCCGCCGGCGTGGCGGTGGCGGCGGCAAACCCCGTCGCGGGGACCGCGCGATGAACGGCGTGTGGGCGGCGGTGCCGGTGAAGGCTTTCGCCGGCGCCAAGCAGCGGCTGGGCTCGGTGCTGACGCCGGCGCAACGCCAGGCGCTGGCCGCTGCGATGCTGGAGGACGTGCTGACGGCGCTGGCGGCCGCGCCGCTCGCCGGCATCGTGGTGAATACGCTGGACCCAAGCGCCGCGGCGCTCGCCCGCGCATACGGGGCCGAGGTGATCAGCGACGATGCCGCCAGCGGTCACACCGGCGCGGTGGCGGCGATGGGGCGCTGGCTGATCGCGGCCGGCCGTCCCGCCATGCTGGCGCTGCCGGGCGACATTCCGCGCGTGACCGCGGCCGAGATCGCCACGCTGTGCGCCGCGGCCGGCCCGGCGCCCTCGTTTGCCATCGCGCCGGCACGTGACGAGCGTGGGTCCAACGCCGTGCTGCTCGCGCCGCCGGCATCGGTGCCGCTTCGATTCGGAGAGGATAGTTTCTTCCCGCATCTCGACGCGTCGCGTCGGGTCGGGATCATGCCGAAAGTGGTGCCGTTGCCGGGCATCGGCCTCGATATCGATACGCCTGAAGATCTCGATCTGCTGCGCCGGGGCACGCCGGAACGCCGCGGGCATGTCGATCGCGTGCTCGCCGTCCTTCCGCCCGCAACGCGGCGGACCTGATTTTTCCTCAGCGGCGGGCGCTTTGCCGGCCGTTCAGCGCCGCCAGCCGTGCGCGCAGCCACCCCGGCGGCATTCCCGCCAGGAATTGGCGCTGGAGGCGGGCGCGTTCGGCATGGGTGATGCCGATGTCCTTGGCCGCGAAGAATTCCTTGTTGCGGGTGAACATGAGGTAGGCTTGCATCTCGTTCACCACGAGTTCGTGCTGGGTGACGTCGTAATCCTCGGAGGCGAGGAACTTGCGCATCCCGTCGCGCTCGGCCGCCGTCAGTCCCGTCTGCCAGAACCGCGCCACGTAGCTGGCGTAGGCGGGCTCGCTGAAGAACTCCCCGTGCGAGAGCTCGTGCGTCAGTATGACGTCGTCGGCAACGGAGGTAACGTAACGGTTCGCCCCGACCCTGGGAAGGCTGATCAGGCCGGCCGTCACGCCCGGTTGCAACCATCCGAGCTGCGCCAGAAGCGTGTGCAATTGCTGTTCCTGCGGGTTGAGATGGCGATGATCCTGCGCCACCAGGGCAAAGAACCGTGCGAGCGCGGCGGCCGAGTAGTCATGCCCATAGTAGTACGTTCCGATCGTGTCGCCACGCGCGCGGATCCTGGCGGTCAGGTCGGCCCAGGATACCACGTGGTCCCGCGGGAGCCCGGCTTTCTCGATCAGGGCCGCGACCCGGTCGAGCATGAGACCCTGTTCGCGCAGAGTCGGGAAATCGAGCACCAGGATGTTCGGATTGGCGGCAAAGCGGAAGACGGCAAGTTTGGTCGGTACGTTGGCCTCGATTTCGCGCTGAGTCGCCGTGCGGATCGCGAAGGTCGGAACGGGCGCAACCGCCGTCTGGCTGGCCGGCGGTTGGCGGGCGGCCGACATGGCCCCAGGGGCGGCCGGGGCAATGGCTTCTGTCGGCCGGGTCGGACGTGCGCCAGGCACGGCATGGCGCACGGCTGTCGGCGGTGCCGGGGTATGGGCCGGATGCCCGGCATGCCGCGCACCCGGCCAGAACACGAACGCAAGCAGCCCGACGAGCACCACGCCCCCGGCCACGCCGATGCCGCGCCAGAGGTGGCCGGCGCGCCTCGCTGGCGTCGCACCCGGCGGGTGCCGCAGGCGAACGGTATCGTCTTCGGACTCAGTTGTTGCTGACCGTTGGCGTGCCGCGCCCCCGCGATGGCGGATCACGCGCGTGTCAGCGGGATCGGGCGGGTTGCCCACGCGTCCGTGGTTCCAGCGCGGTGTCAGGCTCCGAGGTTGATGACTTCGACCCGGCGGTTACGCGCATTTGGCGTCTGCGGCGGGGTGGACACGAGCAGGCCCTGCTCACCCATGCCGATCGCCTGCAGCCGGGACGGGGCGATTCCGTAGGTGGACTCGAGATAATGTGCCACCGATTGTGCGCGCTGCTGCGACAGGGTCAGGTTGGTGCTGGCGGAACCGACCGTGTCGGTGTGTCCCTCGATGCGGAAGCGGTATTTGTCCAGGTCCCGGCTGGTCAATGCCTTGCCGAGTTGATCGAGCGTCTGTTTCGCCTGCGGGGTCAGGATGGCCGAGCCGGTGGCGAAATCGACGTTGAGGTTGACCGAGGGCGCGCCGGCCGGCGCGCCGGTCGCGAGCGCGGCGTGGTGTGCCATCGCCGCGTGCTTCGCCGGCATGCGTGCCGGCGCCTGCGACATGGCGACCGGCCGCGCCGGCGACGGGGCGGGCGCGACCAGCCGAATACCCCGTGTGCCACCGGCGGTGAGATCGCCGTGCGGCTTCAGCGAGTTGATGATCTGGCTTGCGGACGGCGAATTCTGCGCCAATGCCGGCACGGTCGCCAGCGCCATCGGGGCAGCCAGCAAATACAGAACGAGCGTGCGCACGGGTGCTTCCTCCTTGCCTCGCGGATGAGCGCCTATACCACGATTGGCCGCCGTGTGGCCGTCGAAATCGACCGCTGTTTCACAAAATCATCCATCCTGCGCCACCATGCGCGCAGCGATTCGGGTCGCGGCGGTTCGCGTGGCGCGTCGGTCATGGCCGGAACGGAAGAGTGTAGGACGCGCGCGTGCGGTATGCGGGGGTGTGCCGACCACACCCTGCCGGTTTGGCTCATAGCCCGGCATGTCGCCGGTCCGGTTCGGGCCGGACGCGGCCGCTTTTCCCCTCGGCGTGCCGCCGATCAGAACAGCCGGTCGAAGAAGCCCGGTTTTTCGGGCCTGATCACCGGGGTCTGTCCGGTGACCGGGGATTGGCCGAGGGCGGCGTTGCTGCGCAGACGCTTCTGCTCCGCCGCGGCGTCCACCACTTCCTGGTTGCCGCCGGTCTGGCCGAACAGCATGCGGTAGACGAAACTCTCGTGGCCGGCATTGGCGGGCGTGCCAAGCTGCGGGGCCGCCGAGGTGGTCCCGGCCGCTGCCGTCGCGCTCTGGATCAGCGCTTCCTGGCCCGGGCTTACGGGACCGGTCGCCGGTCCGGCAAGCGTCGATTGCGGCATCAGCGCCTGCTCGGCGGCCCGGCTGGCCGACACCGCCTGCGGGCGCGGCGCGCCGGGATCGGGTGGGCGGATCATCAGGTCCGGCGGCATCGACAGCGGCGGTTGCGTGGTGACAGCGAATTCATCCGGGCTGCTGCGGGCGAATCCGAAGGTCTGCGCCACATTGTGGCTGCACCCGGAAAGCAGCGGGGTCGCGACCACCATCAACACGATGGCCAGGCGGGTGGGCCGGAGAGGGCAGGGCAAACTCATGCGCCTGCTTAGCCGTGCTGCCGGTCGCTTCGCAAGGTGGGCCCTGGCATGGGGGCGTGTCTCGGGGTGAAATTCGGTGTCGGCCCCTCCCGCTGCGTGGCCGCAGGGCGTGGCCGGATCTCCGGGGCCGGACCGGTCGCCATGCGTCCGGTTCGCCGGGCCGCAGGGCGTGCCGCCCCCGGTCTCAGAACAGCCGTCCGCCGTTCGGGACCTTGAAATCCGGCTTGACCAGCACGACCGCGCCGTCCTCGTCCGGCATCCCGAGGGTCAGTACTTCGCTCTCGAACGGCCCGATCCGCCGGGGCGGAAAGTTCACCACGGCGCAGACCTGGCGGCCGATCAACTGGTCGGGCCGGTAATGTATGGTGATTTGCGCCGACGACCGCTTGCGGCCGATCTCCGGCCCGAAATCGATCAACAGCTTCAACGCCGGCTTGCGGGCTTCGGGGAAGGGGCTGGCCTCGACGATCGTGCCGACCCGAATGTCGACCCGGTCGAACGCGTCGATGCTGATCGTCTCCGTCATGATCCCCCTCCCTACCGGCGTCTGATCATGGCACGTGCCGGACGATCGCCCAACAGAGGGCGCGCCACGCGCCATGCCGGTCCTCAAACCGGGACCCGCCGCGCGATTGCCAATCCGCGATCCGCCGGCCAAGTTGTCGGCCTGCCACGTCAAGGATCCCTCATGCGCGATTACCACCTTCCGGGTCGCAGCCCGGTCTATGCCACGCACGCCATGGCGGCCACGTCGATGCCGGCGGCGACCCTGACGGCGCTCGATGTGCTGCGCGCCGGCGGCAACGCGCTGGACGCGGCGGTCGCGGCCTGCGCCGTGCTGTGCGTGATCGAGCCGCAATCGACCGGCATCGGCGGCGACTGCTTCTGCCTCTATGCCCCTGCCGGCAGCGGGAAGGTGATCGCGCTCAACGGCTCCGGCCGCGCGCCGGCCGCGGCGAGCATCGATTGGTACGAGGCGCAGGGCATCGGCGCGATCGAGAACACCTCGGCGCACGCCGTTACCGTGCCCGGCGCGATCGACGCCTGGGCCACCCTGCTCGCCGCGCATGGGCGCAAGAGGTTGGACGAGCTGCTGCAGCCGGCGATCCGTTTCGCTGCCGAAGGCTGGCCGGTGCATCCGAAGGTCGCGTGGGACTGGGTGCGGCTGGAGGGCAAGCTGCGCAAGAACGGCGCGGCGCCCTTCCTTCCGGGCGGGGGCGCGCCGCGTGCCGGCGACATGTTCCGCCAGCCGGCCCTGGCGGAGACGTTGCGCGGCATCGCCCGGCACGGGCCGAAAGCCTTCTATGAGGGGCCGGTGGCCGCCGATATGGTGGCCGCGCTGCGGTCCCGCGGCGGTCTGCACACCGAGGCCGACTTCGCCGCCGGGCGCGGCGGCGCGGAGTTCGTCGATCCCGTCTCCCTCGCCTGGCGCGGGTTCGAGGCGTTCCAGTGCCCGCCCAACGGGGTCGGGCTGGTCGCCCTGATGATCCTCGGCATCCTCGACGGGATGCCGGCGCCGCCGGAAGGTCCGCTCAGCGCCGAACGCCTGCACCGGCATATCGAGGCGGCGCGGCTTGCGTATCGCGACCGCAACGCCTTCATCGCCGATCCGTCCCAGGTGGAGGTGCCGGTCCGGCACCTGCTGGATCCCGCCTACCATGCCGAACTGCGCGGCCTCATCGACGACGGCGCGGCCATGCGCAGTCTGCCGGTGCCAGGGGAATCTCTGGTCGGACGGCACAAGGACACCGTCTATCTGTGCGTCGTCGATCAGGACGGCAACGCGTGCAGCCTCATCAACTCGCTGTTCGAAGGCTTCGGTTCGGGCATCCTGGCCGAACAGTCCGGCGTGATGCTGCAGAACCGCGGCTTCGGGTTCCGGGTGGAACGCGGGCATCCGAACTGCATCGCGCCGCGCAAGCGGCCGATGCACACGATCATTCCCGGCATGTTGATGCAGGGCAACCAGGCGGTGATGCCCTATGGGGTGATGGGCGGCTATTTCCAGCCGATGGGCCATTCGCTGTTCCTGACCAATCATCTCGAATACGGGCTGGATATCCAGGAGGCGATCGACCTGCCGCGCCTGTTGCCGATGAACGGCAAGGTGCAGATCGAGCGCGGCATCCCGCCTGAAATCTGCGACCGCCTCGCGCGCCTCGGGCACGACCTGGAACTGATCGAGCGTCCGCATGGCGGTGCGCAGGCGATCTGGATCGACCGCGCGCGCGGCGTGCTCGTGGCCGGGTCGGAGCCGCGCAAAGACGGCTGCGCGTTCGGCTATTGATCCCGAGGAACGGAAACCATGAGCGAAGCCTGCGACCTGACCGCCGTCGAAGCCCGTCGCCTGATCGGGCAGAAGCGGCTTGCCCCCTCCGAACTGCTCGCCAGCTGCATCGCCCGGATCGAATCGGTCGATCACGCGGTGAATGCGATGGTAGCCCGTGATTTCGATCGCGCCCGCCTCGCCGCCCGCGCCGCCGATGCGGCCGTGGCGCACGGCGATCCGCTCGGCCTGTTGCACGGTCTGCCGCTCGGGGTGAAGGACCTGGAGGAGACCGAGGGCCTGCGTACCACCTTCGGCAGCCCGATCTTCCGTGACCATGTGCCAGCGGCGGACCAGCGCAGCATCGCGGCGGTGCGGGCGGCCGGCGCGATCGTGCTGGGCAAGACCAACACGCCGGAGTTCGGCGCCGGCGCGAACACCCGCAACGCGGTCTACGGCGCGACCGGCAACCCGTTCGATCCGGCGAAGTCGGCGGCGGGGTCCTCGGGCGGCTCGGCGGTGGCGCTGGCCACCGGGATGGTGCCGATCGCGACCGGGTCGGACACCGGCGGGTCGTTGCGCAACCCGGCGGCGTTCAGCGGGATCGTCGGCTTTCGCCCGACGCCCGGCCTGGTGCCGAACGAGAAGCGCGGTCTGGGCTGGAGCGGGCTGCCCGTGCTCGGGCCGATGGCGCGCACCGTGCCGGATGTTTGCCTGCTGCTGGCGGCGCAGATCGGCGACGATGCGCGCGACCCGCTCGCCACCACGATCCACGGGCGCACGGTACGCCGGGCGGAGGATTTCGCCACCCCGGCCGGGATCGACCTGGCCCGCCTGCGGGTGGCGCTGACCCCGGATTTCGGCTTCGCGCCGACCGAGTGCCACATCGCCGAGGTGTTCGCCGAGAAGACCGGCCTCTTTCGCCATGTCTTCGCGACCGCGGAGGACGCCACCCCGGATTGCCGCGATTCCGACGAGGCCTTCGAAATCCTTCGCGCGCTGAATTTCCTTGCGGCGCATCTGGAGAAGGTGAGGGACCGTCCGGACGATGTCGGCCCGAACGTGCGCGCGAACGTCGAGGAAGGGCTGCGCTACTCGGCCGCCGACGCGGCCCGCGCGATGACGATGCAGACGGCGCTGTACCGCCGGTGGCAGACGTTCTTCGATCGCTTCGACGTCATCCTGACGCCGGCGATCACCGTCTCGCCCCGGTCGTGGCGGGAACTGTATCCGGCGGAGATCGACGGCAAGCCGACCCGCACCTATTTCCACTGGCTGGCGATGGCCTATGCGGTGACCCTGGTCGGGCATCCGGCCGTGTCGCTGCCTGTGGGCGTCGATCGGCATGGCATGCCGTTCGGTTTGCAGATCGTCGGTCCGCGCGGCGGCGACGCGCGGGTGCTGGCGGTCGCTGCCGCGCTGGAACGGATGCTGGCGGGCGATGCGCGCACCGCGCGGCCGGTGCCCGATCTGGCGAAGTTGCGGGCGGCGGGGCCGATCAGCGCCATGGACGGGTTCTTCGGGTTCGACTGAGCGCGTGGCGCCGCCGTCCCGGCGGCGGCGTCACAACTGTACCGACTGAACGGCTTCCTCCAGTTCCTGGAAGCTCGGCATGTGCGGGTTCGGCACCATCTTGCGCCCGGATTCGATGCTGACCTGTGGGGCGTTGCCGTGCAGATGCGTGACCAGCACGGCACGGATCACCTCGTAGTATTTGGCGTCCTCCTGCACGATCGCGCCGAGCCGGGCAGCGAGCGGCGCGGCCAGGCCGTAGGCGAGCAGCACGCCGAGGAACGTGCCGGTCAGCGCGTCGCCGATCATCTCGCCCAGCACCTTGGGCGGCTGGTCGATATGGCCCATGGTCTTGATCACGCCGAGCACTGCCGCGACGATCCCGAGCGCGGGCAGTCCGTCGGCCATGGTCTGCAGCGCGTGGGCGCCGTGCATTTCCTCGGCCAGGGTCTTTTTCAGCTCGCGGGCCATCACGTCTTCGATCTGGTTGGGATCGTCGGCGTTCATGCCCACGATGCGCAGGTAGTCGCAGATCATCGTGGTGGCGAAGGTGTTGGCGAGCACTTTGGGGAATTTCTGGAACGCCGTGCTCTCGGACGGCTTCTCGATATGCGCCTCCAGCGCCATGGCGCCCTTGGTGGCCGCCAGCCGGACCAGCAGGAACAGCAGGCTTAGCAGCTCCACATAGTCGGATTTGTGGAATTTCGCCCCTTTGAGGGTGCGTCCGAGGCCGCCCAGCGTATGCTTCACGTCGTGCATGCTGTTGGCCATGATGAAGGTGCCGATGGCGGCGCCGCCGATGCTGATCATCTCGAACGGCAGCGAGCCGGCCAGTGCGGCGATGCTGCCGCCGGTGATGATGAAGCTGCCGAACACGCAGATCACCAGGAACGCGAAGCCGCCGATCGTCAGCATGGGTCTTCCTTAGGCCAGGGGCGACCACGTGCGCGGGGCGTGGCGTGCCGGAGGAATGGCGCTGTCGGGTGCCTGCATGCCGTCTGCTTTCCTGCGCGGGCTCGGGCGCTACGGCGCGGACGTTTTGGGCGCGCCGGTGCCCGCTCGTTCGGCGGCCGGCGCGGCGGTGGCCTGCGGGCGCGTGTCGGATCCGGCGGCGTTGGATGTGACGGTGCTGCGCAGGACCAGGATGGAAATCCGCCGGTTCGCCGGCGCGAACGGATCCCGGGGCAGCAGCAGGTCGTGATCGCCATGGCCGGTCACCGCCTGGATGCGTCTGTCGGGCAGGTCGGAAGCGGTCAAGACCCGCCGCGCCGCATTGGCGCGGGCGGCCGACAGATCCCAGTTGGTTAGCCTGCCGCCGGGATACGGCGCGGCGTCGGTGAATCCGGCGATTCGCACTGGCCCGGCCAGCCCGGCCACGATCGGGCCGATCAGCCGCAGCAGCCGCCGTGCCGGGGCGGTGGGCACCGCCGAGCCGGGCGGAAACATCGCGCTGCGCCGGGAATCCAGCAGCTGGATGCGCAGCCCGCGGGGCGTGAGGTCGATCGCCAGTTGGGCGGCGAACGCCGCGAGCCGCGGGTCCTGGCGAACCTTCCGCCTGATCGCGGATGCGGCCACGGCGAAGGCGCGATCCGCGGTCCTGCGCCGGTCGACCGGCGCAGGAGCGTCGGCGGGCCGCGCCTCGTGCGGGAGCGCGCCAGGGACGTGCGCCTTGGGGAGAAGGGCCCCCGGGAGCAGCGCCTGATTACGGGCCGGCGGTGCCTCGGTTCCATGGGGCTCGGTCCCACGGGGCGCGCCGGCAGCCCCGGCCGGCCGGTTTCCCGCGCCGCGCGCGGCGCCGGTGCCGCTGCCGGATTGGCCGACAGTGTCGCTGGCGGCGTGGTCCGGTCCGCGGCCGCCGCGCGGCGTCGTCTTGGGCAGGTGCGGGCGTGGCGGAAGCGGGTTGTCCAGCACGGGATGCAGCCCGACGGTGACTTCCACCGCGCCTTTGTCGGAGACCATCGCGCCGTTGGAGAACGCGGTCTCGCCCCCGAACGGCTTGCCGGTGCCCGAGGAGTGGTGGCTCATGAGGTTGGTCGGGCTGAAATAGTCGGCGAGGCCCTGGCGCTGCTGCTCCGTGGTGGCGTTGATCAGCCACATCACCAGGAAGAAGGCCATCATGGCGGTGACGAAATCGGCGTACGCGACCTTCCAGGCGCCGCCGTGATGCGCTGCGGCGCCACCCTCCTCTCGTCGGACGATGATCGGGCGGTCTTTTTTGTTTCCTGTTCGTTCGCGCTGGGCCATGGCGCACAGACTGCGCCAACGATGCTTAACCCGAGGCTAACCGCCGCCCGCTCATCCGCTCTCTTGCGGCCTGGCGTCCGGCCACGGATAGTTGTCCATTCGTCCGCGTTCAGCCCCCGATCAGATCAGGAATCGGCTTCGGCCGTATGTGCCCGCATGAAACCCTCGCCCGCCGAGACGCCCGTCCTGGACGCCATCGACCGCCGGATCCTGGCGGAGTTGCAGGCGAACGGACGCATCACCAACGTCGAACTGGCCCGACGCGCCGGGATCTCCGCGCCGCCCTGCCTGCGTCGGGTACGCCGGTTGGAGGAGGCGGGGGTCATTCGCGGCTATCATGCCGACCCCGACCCGCAGAAACTGGGATGGGAGATCACGTTCTTCGCCGTCGTCGGGCTCGACAGCCAGAAGGACGCGGTTCTTTCGGCATTCGAACAGACGGTGAGCGCCTGGCCCGAAGTGCGCGAATGCCACATGATCCGCGGCGGCGGGGATTTTCTGCTCAAGCTGGTGGCGCGCGATACCACGCAGGAAAATCAGATCACCCAGAAGCTGACGGGATTGCCCACCGTGGCGCGGGTGCAGACCTTGCAAACGATTCGCACCAGCCGCTCGCTTGCCGGCGTGCCGCTTTAGGCAGTCCCTGCGTTCGATTCCGGCGGCCTGTTCGGATAAGCCGTGCTTATGGCGGGTTTCCGGCGCGAATTGGGGCGCTGCCCCTTCATCGCGGCACGGCGATCCCTTATATCGTAAACGAGAGCCTCGTGATGGGCGAACCGGGCGGTGTCCGGGACCGTCGGCGAAGCGTTATGTGAACCGACGGGTCGGGACACCATGCTGGATCTGTCGGTAACGGCCATTCTTCAGTACGCCGTGCACCATCCGGCCTGGCAGGCGGCGGCCATCGTCTTCGCGACGTTCATTCTCGAGGATGCGGCCACCGTTCTTGCAGCGATGCAGGCGCAATCGGGCGCGATCTCGGTACCGCTGGCCCTTGGTTCGCTCTACGTCGGTATCGTGCTCGGCGATCTCGGGCTCTATGGGCTGGGCCGTATCGCGGCGAAGATCCCCGTGGTGCAGCGCCTCCTGCCGCCGCGGCGGACCGAGGTCGTGCGGGCCTGGCTGACCGGCAAGGTCTTCCGCGTGGTCCTGGTCAGCCGCTTCCTGCCGGGTGTGCGGTTGCCCACCTACACCACTTGCGGCTATCTGCGGGCTGATCTGCGTCAGTTCGCGCTGGCGACGAGTCTCGCAACCCTGGTGTGGACGTCGGGTCTGTTCGCGCTCTCATATCGTATGGGTGACGTTCTCATGGCGCATTTCGGTGCGTGGCGCTGGGCCGGCGCGGCTGGATTGATCGTGTTCATGCTGGTGGCGGGGCGGGTGATGCACCTGCTGCACCGGCCTCGGCGCCCCTTGCCGGATGCCTCGCGTCCATGAAGCCTGCTGACGCGTTCGGTCTTGCGGCGAAGCCGGGCGATCCGTTCGGCCTTTCGGCTCCGGCCACGGCACGCAGCGGCGCGATGGCGGAGCCGGCGGTTTCGTTCTTCGAGTTCTGGCCCTCCTGGCTGTTCTACGCGCCAATCGTGGCGCAATGGGCGGGCTTTGCGCTGCGCTATCGTTCGGTCAGCCTGCCGACGGCGGCCAATCCTCTCATCACTTCCGGCGGGCTGTGCGGCGAATCGAAGCGCTCCATCCTCGATCAGATCACCGGCCCGGCGCGGGAGATGGTGGCGCGCTACACCAGCCTGCGCACCGGTCCGGCGGTGCCCGCGGATGCGGCGGCGGTTGACGATACGGCGGTGGCGGAGGCGGCCATGGAGCAGTCCGGCCTCGCCTATCCGGTGGTGGCCAAGCCCGACATCGGCTGCAACGGCACCGGCGTGCGGCTGGTCGAGGACCGCAGCGCGCTCGCCCGTTACCTGGCGGAGTTTCCGCGCCGGGAGGTGGTGCTGCTACAGGAGTTCGTGCCGTTCGAAGGCGAGGCGGGCCTGTTCTACATCCGCCATCCCGATGCGGCGGTCGGACGGATCACCTCGGTCACCCTGAAATATCCCCCGGTGGTCGTGGGGGACGGACGGTCGACCCTGCGCCGGCTTATTCTGGACGATACCCGTGCCGGCCGGGTGCCGGAGGTCTATCTCCCACGCCTTGCCGCGCACCTTGACGACGTGCCGCCCCAGGGCGAGCGGGTCCGGCTCGTGTTCGTAGGCAATCATTGCAAAGGTTCCATCTTTCGCGACGGAGCCGGCCACGTCACCCCGGAATTGACGGCGGCGGTGGAACGTCTGGCGCGCGCGCTGCCCGAGTTCCATTTCGGTCGGATCGATATCCGGTTCTCCTCGCCCGCCGCCCTGGCCCGCGGCGAGGGGCTGAAGGTGATCGAGATCAACGGTGCCGGGTCCGAGGCCACCCATGTCTGGGACCCGCGCACCGGGCTTATCGAGGCGTGGCGCGCGCAATTCTTCCATTACGCGCAGGCGTGGCGCATCGGCGCGGCGAATCGCGCGCGCGGGTACCGGCCGACCGGCGTGAGCGGACTTTGGCGGCTGTGGCGGCGCCAGAAACGGCTGATGGCGACCTACCCGGCCAACGATTAGCCGGGGCAAGGCCGCCGACCACCGGAAGCGGGCCACCACGCTCGGGCCACGGGTGCTGGCAAGGTTCCCGGCGGGCGATGGCGCGGTCAACTCTCGTGCAGACCGCTTGCCCGCCATCCCGCTTTCCGTCAGGAACCGCCGCATGACCCATCTTCAAGCCATCACCCTCGCGATCCTGCAGGGCGCCACCGAATTGTTCCCGGTCAGCAGCCTGGGGCACGCCGTGGTCGCGCCGGCGCTGTTCGGCTGGCACGTCGACCAGCACGCGCCGGCGTTCCTGCCGTTCCTGGTGATGCTGCATGTCGGCACCGCGACCGCGCTGCTCGCCTATTTCTCGCGCGACTGGTGGGCTTTGATCGTCGGCATCCTCGGCGCCGGCTCCAGCCACCAGGTGTCTGAAAGCCGTCGCGTCTTCGCGCTTATCGTGCTCGCAACCCTCCCGGCGGTGGTGATCGGCTTCGTGCTCGAGCATCCGTTGCGCCGGCTGTTCGGCAATCCGGCGGTGGCGGCGCTGTTCCTGATCGTCAACGGCGGGCTGCTGCTGGCCGCCGAACGGCTGCGCGGGCGGCGGGCGAACCAGTCGTTGCGGGCGCTTTCCAGCCTGACGGCGCGCGACGCGCTGGTGATCGGATTCTGGCAGTGCCTGGCCTTCATTCCCGGGATCTCGCGTTCCGGTGCCACGATGGTGGGTGGGCTCATGCGCGGCATCACGCATGAGGGCGCGGCGCACTTCTCCTTCCTGATCGCCACGCCGGTGATCTTCGGCGCCGCGGTGCTGGAGGTGCCGAAGCTGCTGCATGCCGGGGTGTCGCACGGAATGTGGGCGACCTCGGTCCTGGGCGCGGTGGTGGCCGGCGTGACCGCCTTTGCCAGCACGGCGTTCCTGATGCGGTATTTCCGCGGCCACGAGGCCTGGGCGCTCAATCCGTTCGCGTATTATTGCCTGGCGGCCGGGGCAGGCAGCCTGCTGCTGCTGCTGGGATAGGCTTCCACCGTCTGCCGCGGTGGCTCGACAGCCTCGCCCGGGTCGTGTGCAATCGGCTCCGACGTCCGCAACAAGGATGAAGGAGACTCCGCCATGTCCAAGGCCCCGGCCAGTGCGGCCCGCGAGCGGGTACGCGCCGTTGTCCCGAAGATGATCGATCTGACCGAGAAGGTGCTGTACGGCGATGTCTGGGAGCGTCCGGAGCTTTCCAAGCGCGACCGCAGCCTGATCACCTGCGCCGTTCTGGTCGCGACCTATCGCCCCGAGCAGCTGAAGGGCCATCTACAGCGTGGTCTCGCAAACGGCCTGACGAAGGAGGAGCTCTCGGAGCTCATCACCCATGTCGCGTTCTATGGTGGCTGGCCGTGCGCGATGACCGCCGCCAACGTGGCGCGGGACGTGTTTGAAGCCGAAGGCTGACTTTGCACCAGCCCGCGTCGGGGAAGGGCGGATCCCGCCTCTGCCCGGACGGTCGCGGCGGGCGAGAGGACAACCGCAGCGGTCCTACGAGCCGTCCCGCAGGTTCGCGATCGACCCGGCGATCAGCGCGGCGAGCGCCTCGCAGCCGGCTCGGTCGGCGGCATCGAAACGGGACGTGACCGGGCTGTCGAGGTCGAGCACGCCGACCACCCCCCCGTTCCACCGCACCGGCACGACGAGTTCCGAGCGCGAGCGGGAATCGCAGCTGATATGACCGGGAAACGCCGCGACGTCCGCGACGACCACGGTCTGTCCGCTGGCCGCGGCGGTGCCGCACACGCCGCGGCCGAGCGGGATGCGCACGCAGGCCGGCCGGCCCTGGAATGGACCGAGCACCAGGATGTCGCCGCGCAGCAGATAGAAGCCCACCCAGTTCAACGCGGGCAGGGTGTGGTAGATCGCCGCTGCCGCGTTCGCGACATTTGCCAGCGGATCGGACTCGCCGTCGATCAAGGCGGCGAGTTCCTGTTGCAGATCGCGATAGAGCGTGCGCTTGTCGGCCGCGCTCTCCGTTGACGTCGTGTCCGACCAGGGCGTCGCCCGCGCGGGGTCATGCACCATGCTGGCTGCCCTGCCTTACGATGGCTGCGCGGGTCAGTGGGTGACCCGCGCTTCGTGCATGCGCTTGCTTCTCGGCGCTGGTGCCCGGGCCGGCTCACGACGGGGCGTCGAGGCGGTGCGCAGGATCGCGCGCAGCTCGCGCAGGAATGCCGCGCCGTCGGGCGTGCGCTGCACCAGCACGCTGCGCCGATCGGCCGGATCGGTCTTGCGCGCGACCAGGTCGAACTCGGTCAGCCGGTCCAGTGCGCGGGTGATCGCCGGCTTCGAGACGTTGAGCCGTGCCGCCAGGCCGCGGACCGTCTGTGCCTCGGGCTCAAGATAGCAGATGAGGAACACGCCGAGCTGGCGCGCCGACAGATCGGTTCCGTCGCGACGCACCAGCTCGACGATGGTGTCGCGCAGGACGCCGGCCAGGCCTTCGCTGGTTTCGTTTGTGGAGGTACTCATGGCGATCGAAATCCTTCTGATGGCCGCCCCGCGGAGCGTCGATGCGTCCGCGCTGCCGTTTTCAGATTGGGGTGCATGCCGGACTTGCAACACCATCGAGCCGCTCTCAAAACAGTGAGCAGAACGCGAACCGGCAATGGTGACCGGCAGGCCGGGCCCGGTGCCGCCAGGGGAAGCAGCCCGTCGCCCGACCCAACCGGTCATCTTCCTGCGTCTCCCAACGGCAGGAGCCAGAGCATCGCACGGCGCTGATGTCCGGCCGAATGCCGTCATATTACGGTTTCATCATATTGCCATCACCGCCAGTGCGGGCAACCCGCGGCTCCCGCCCCGGGGGAGGCAGGTCCGAGGCGCAGGCCCCAGGGGCATGTCACAGGGGCATGTCACAGGGGCATGTCACGGCGGCATGTCACAGGGGCAGGTCGGCAGGCAGGCGCGCTTCAATATCGCGTGAGCGCCAGGGTCGATGCCGGATCGGCGCCGGGGCCGCGCCGACGGAGGCGGCGGCGCTTACGCCGCGCCAATGAAACGCGCGGCCAGCAGCGCCACCATCACCAGCAGGTAGACTCGCAGCGCGAGCAGCGACAGGCGCACCGTCCGGGTCATCGCGATCCGGCCAAGTTCGGGCCGGAAGAGCTTTTCCTCCGGCGCGTCATCCAGCGGGTGCACCACGCGGGGATCGAAGATGAGGTCGGACATGCGGGTGTCTCCTTAGGATCAGGCGGCAGGGAAGCTCAGACCGGGCAGCAGCACCTGGACGGCGAGCACGAGCGAGAGCGCGAACAGCACGCCGATCACCGTCCAGTTCACCCAGTTGTTCCAGCGCCGGTTCACGAAACGCGGGCCGAGCAGTTCGGTATCGTTCAGCAGCAATTGCAGGAACACGATCGCCGACGGCAGCATGATGCCGGCGAGCACCTGGACGCCGAGGATGATGGTCTGCAACGGCGCGCCGGGGATGAGCACCAGCGCCGCGGCGGCGCCGACGCAGAGGGCGTAGGCCGCGTAAAAGCGCGGCGCCTCGCTCATGCTGGCTTCCAGGGTGTTGCGCCCGCCCATCACCTCCCCCCAGGCCCAGGCGGAGGAGAGCGAGATCGCGGTGGCGCCGAGCAGGGCCGCGTTTGCCATCAGCACCAGGACCAGCCCGGCCCCGGCGCGGCCGATCAGCGGCCTCAGCGCGCCGGCCATGTGCGCCGGGTCGCTGTATTGCCCCCCGGCGCGGTGCAGCGCGTCGCCCACCAGCATCATGCAGCCGGCGAACCCGACGACGGCCACCGCTCCGATCATCGTATCGAGGCGCGCGGCGCCGAGATCGGCGAAGCGCAGCCGCTTGTCGGCCACGCAGGACTGCTGGAAGAACAACTGCCAGGGCGCGATGGTGGTGCCGACGATGGCGATGATCAGGAACACGAGCGACCCGGTGAGCCCGCCCGTCGGCAGGTTGGGGACCATGGTGTGGTGCAGCGCCGCACCCCAATCCGGGTGCACCGCAAGCGCGAGCCAGAACCAGCCGAAGCTGAGCGCGCACAGACCGAGCGTCATCCGTTCCCAGCGCCGGTAGCTGCCGGTCCCGACCAGCAGCACGAGCCCGGCCGCGGCGAGCGGCACGGCGAGGGCTGCCGCCACCCCGGCCGCTTGGGCGGCCAGTGCGATCGCGGCGAACTCGGTCACCAAGGTGAGGAAATTGACCAGCAGCAGGTCGAACAGCGAGAACCGGCCCCACCAGGTGCCGAACCGCTGGTAGATCATTGCGGCGTGGCCCTGGCCGGTGGCGATGCCGAGCCGAGCGACCATCTCCTGCACGAAATAGGTGACCGGAAGGAGGGCGATCAGCACCCACAGCAGATGGGTGCCATACTCGGCGCCAGCCTGGGTGTAGGTGGAAACGGCGCCGGCATCGTTGTCGGCGACCATCACGATCAGACCCGGCCCGGCGACCACCAGGTAGCGCAGCAGGCGCAACCGCCAGCCGGGGCGCGCCGTCACGGTCGGGGTAGGACTGGCAAAGGACATCGCGATGCGTTCCTGCTTCGTCCGGTGGAGGGACCGGGCGAGGCGGGCGACGCGGTCAGGCGCCCGTTCTGCTCCGATCCGGGATCACATGCGGGCCGGGCGCGGTGGCCCGGCCCCAACTAGGTCCGTCGTCCATCAAGACGCTCCTCGGCGATGTACTTTCAGGCCGTGAGCCTGCCGCCTGGCCGAGCGCCGCGGGCCGCAAACGGGCCAGGACGACCAGGGCGCGCCCGCAACCGGCGTGCCCAGGGGACCTGCCGCGTGCCGGGGTCCGGCGTCGCGGAACTGGGGCAGGGGGGTGGTCGCGAGCAGAAGCATCCAAGCCTCCTTCGGGTGAACGTCAGCCCGGGAGGCGTGTGATGCGGCGCGGGTCAGCCGATGGCCGACGCTCCGCGCAAGATCACATGACCCGGCCGGGCGATCTTTTCCGCCATCCCACCCATCCGCGCAGAGCGCGGACTGTGGCAGTCGGCGGAGGTGGTGGTAGATCGCGGCTTCATTTGATCCTGGTCACTCGGTTGAACTTGCACCGGCGGGCCGGGTGCCCGTCGGGACGGCGGCCGCCCCGATCGCGGCGCGACCCGCCCTTGCGATGTAATCCCGGAAACGTGGCGGATCAAGCGCGGTTTTGCACTGGTCCCGCTCCGATCTCGTTCAGGTGCCGGTCACCCGGATCAGATCGCGATCCGCACGCCGAGTTCCACGACACGATCCGACGGGATCCGGAAGAACTCGGTTACCGGGGCCGCGTTGCGTGCCATCGTCAGGAACAGCCAGCGCCGCCAGATCGGCATTTTCGGGGCCTGGCTCGGCACCATCACTTCCCGACCCAGGAAATAGCTTGCCTGCATCGCATCGAACGGCACGCCGCGGGCCGGAAGATCCTCGAGCGCGCGCGGAATGTTCGGACTTTCCATGAAGCCGTAGCGCAGGATCACCCGGGTGATGCCGGGCGCCAGCTCCGCCATCTCCATGCGCGTGCGCGCCTCCGGCACGTCGAGGTTTTGCACCGTGACGAAGATGACCTGCTCGTGCAGCACCTTGTTGTGCTTGAGGTTGTGCAGGAGCGAGGTGGGCACGTAGTCTGGGTTGCCGGTCAGGAAGATCGCCGTGCCCGGCACCCGCAGGGTGCGCGACTGCGGCAGCCGGGCCAGGAACGGCGCCAGCGGCAGGCTGTCGTGGATCCAGCGCGCCAGCAGCAGCTCCCGCCCGCGCTTCCACGACGTCATCAGCGCCATCAGGCCGAGGCCGAGGCTGAGCGGGACCCAGCCGCCCTCGATGACCTTCAGCGTATTAGCCGAAAAGAACACCAGGTCGATCAGGAAAAACCCGCCGAACACGGCGATGGTCACTGGGCGGGGCCAGTGGAACTGCCGGCGGAAGACGATCGCCGCGAGCAGGGCGGTGCACAGGAACGTGCCGGTCACCGCGATGCCGTAGGCCGAGGCCAGGCTGTCCGAAGTCTGGAACGCCAGCACCAGCAGCAGCACACCCACCAACAGCATCATGTTCACCTGCGGGACGAAGATCTGTCCCTGCTCGGTCGGGCTTGTATGGCGCACCGTCATGCGTGGCAGGAAGCCCAGCTGCATCGCCTGGCGGGTGAGCGAGTAGGCGCCGGAGATCACAGCCTGGCTCGCGATCACGGTCGCGGCGGTGGCCAGCACGACGAGCGGGAGCTGCAGCCAGTGCGGGGCGGAGAGGAAGAACGGGTTCCGCACCGCGGCCGGGTCGGACATCACCCGCGCGCCCTGGCCGAAATAGTTCAGCACCAGGGCCTCCAGCACGAAAAAGCTCCAGCTGCGCCGGATCGGCTTGGCCCCGAAATGCCCCATATCGGCATACAGCGCCTCGGCTCCGGTCACGCACAGCACCACCGCGCCGAGCACGATGAACGCCATACCCTTGTAAACGATGCAAAGCTGGATTGCGTACCACGGCGCGATCGCCAGCAGGACGTAGGGGTGGATCATGATCTGGTGGACGCCGATCAGGCCGATCGTCAAGAACCACAACGCCATCACCGGACCGAACAGCCGCCCGACCCGCTCGGTGCCGTGCGATTGCACGGCGAACAGCACGACGATGACGACGACGCTGATCGGCAGCACGAATTCCTTCAGGTTCGGCGCGGCGATCTCAAGCCCTTCCACCGCCGACATCACCGAGATTGCCGGGGTGATCACGCCGTCGCCAAAGAACAGACAGGCGCCGGCGATGCCGACCAGCGCGACCGCGCTGCGCATCCAGCTGCTGGCGCAGACGCGCTGCGCCAGCGCCATAAGCGCCAGGATGCCGCCTTCGCCGCGGTTGTCGGCACGCATCACCAGAGTGACGTATTTCACCGTCACGATCAGGATCAGCGACCAGAAGATCAACGACAGGATGCCCATGATCTCCACGTCGGAGATCCGGATTCCCTGGAACATGATCAGGCTGGACTTGAAGGCGTAGAGCGGGCTGGTGCCGATGTCGCCGTAAACAATGCCGAGAACCGCCAAAAGCGTGCCCCAGCGCGGGGCAGCGCGGGGCTCGTCGGTAGCGGCGTTGACCGCCGTCATGCCGGGACTCCTCGCATGGGCCGCGGACGCATACGCTTCCGCACTCCGCCAGACAAGCGGCGGCGATTTTTCGGCCCGCGACAAGTCGAGGCGCTGCGCGCCGACGCCTGATGCCGGCGCCGTCGGGCACCCGGGTGC
>JAGWSV010000153.1 GCA_028869315.1 Rhodospirillales bacterium | reverse complement strand
TCGCCGGCCGGCGGCTCGCCAGGTGGTCACGGTCGGCGCGCTGACGACGCTATCGCGAAACTTCCAGCTCGAATTCCTTCGCCCCCTGGTGGGACGGACTGATGTCGAATTGATCGTGCGGTCTGGAAACATCCGCGACCTGCTCGCCCAGTTGGACGCCCATGCGATCGATGTCGTCCTGGCCAACAGCGCGGCGCCGCGGGATGCGCGCTCCTCGCTGCGCAATCATCTGCTCGATGAGCAGCCGGTCAGCCTGGTCGGCCGCCCGCGACCGGGAAAACGGCGATTCCGCTTTCCCGAGGACCTGCGCACCGAGCCCGTGCTGCTCCCGAGTCTCGACAGCGATATCCGGGTGGCGTTCGACCGGGTGCTCGAACTCGCAGGGATCAGGCCGGTGATCCTCGCCGAGGTCGACGACATGGCAATGCTTCGTCTTCTAGCCCGCGAGCGGAAGGGCATCACCCTGGTGCCGCCGATCGTCGTGCGTGACGAACTGGAGTCGGGGATACTCGTCGAGCACTGCCGGATTGCGCAGGTCACCGAGCGCTTCTACGCGATCATACGGAAACGTCGTTTCCCGAACCGGCTGCTTGGCGAATTGCTCGCGACCGCGACGGAGCAGCCGTCGAAGCTGGCCGCGCCGTCCTTCCCGGCCCGCCCTTGAAGGCGGGGCACACTCACGGTTGCGCCGGCCCCGGCGTCCGCCCTTGCAGCAGCCCAGCCATCCGCAACGCGATCAGCGCCGTCAGGCAGGCCGCGCTGAAACCGTTCAGGGTGGCAAGCTGCCCGTCCTCAGCCGCGGTCAGGCTCAGGATCGGGGGCGCGAACGCCACCGCCGGCAGCAGCAAAGGCAGAAGCGGCAGTCCCGCCGCCGCCAGGGTCAGCACCCGCCCCTGAAGCAGCGCCGCGAGGGTGATGCAGGGCAGCAGGAACAGCCCCACACCGGTCGCCGGACCCAGCAGCTTTATGCACCATACCGTGTTGATGGTCCCAACCAGCCAGAGCCCGAGCCGGCCGGCCGCCGGAGACCGTCGCGCCAGCGCCGGGATCGCGAGGAACAGCGGCATCGCGGCCATGGTCAGGAATGCCGCATGGCCGCGCGACCAGCCCACCACCGCGATCACATAGAGCGGATAGAACGGAGCGTTCGCCCCCAATACCAGCGCCAGGAAACACGCCAACGCGGTTGCCGGATCGGGATGTGTGCCGTAGGCGCGGATGGCCTCCCGAGGTCTCATACCGGGCGCAGCACGTAATGGCTGATCCCCCAGTCCTCCCCGTCGCGCGCGCCGAACAGCCCGGCAGTGGCCAGAAAGAACAGCCGCCAGCGGCGCTTCCACAGCCCCGCGCGCGCCCCGTAAACCGCGTGCAGGATGGGATCGATCGCATCGGCATTGGCATCGAACCGCGCCAGCCAGTCATTCGCGGTGCGCTGATAGTGCCGCCCGCTCCAGCGCCAGTCGGCCTCGAGCGCGAAAGTGTCGTCCAGGTGCCGGATCAGCCCGTGGCTCGGCATGATCCCGCCGGTGAAGAAGTGCTGCGCGATCCAATCGGCCCGATCTTCGTGATCGAACGCATAGGGCGCCAGGCGGTGGCTGAACACGTGCAGAAAAAGCCGCCCGTCCGGTTCCAGCCAGCCATGCACGCGCCGCAGCAGGGCGCGCCAGTTGCTCATGTGCTCCCACATCTCCACCGACACCACGCGGTCGAATCGCGCGTGGGGATCGAAGTCGTTCATGTCGGCGGTAACGACACGCAGATTGGCGAAGCCGCTCGCGGCGGCCTGTGCGCGGATGAAATCGCCCTGCTGGACGGAATTGGAAACCGCCAGAATCTTGGCCCGTGGATAGCGCTCGGCCATCCACAGGCTGAGCGAGCCCCAGCCGCAGCCGAGCTCCAGGATGCGCTGCCCATCCGCCAGCCCGGCATGGGCGGCGGTCTCGGCCAGCGCGCGGTCCTCGGCCGCGTCCAGCGTCTCGGCGCCGTCGCCGTAAAGGCAGCAGGAGTATTTCCGCCGTGCCCCGAGCACATGCGAGAAGAACGCGGGGGGCAATTCGTAATGCTGGGCATTGGCCGCCTCGGGCCTGCGCGCGATCGGCCAGCCGGCCATGCGCGCGGCGAAGTCGCGTTCGGCCTCGGGCGGTGTGCGATCGAGGCGCCGGCCGGTGCGTTCCACCAGCAGGGCGATCCCGCCGCGCGTCAGCATATCGGGCAGGGGCAGACGCTCGACCGCTCCGATGGCGGCGGCGATCGGGTTCATTCCGGTCTCCATTTCGGAAAAGGAAAGAAAGCGTAGGTGCGCGCCTGGTAGGCGCGATAGGCCGCGCCGCGCGAGCGCAGCATCTCGGTCTCCAGCGGCGGAATGCCGGAGACATGAACCAGCAGCCAATACATCAGCGCCGGCGCGACCAGCGCGAGCCAGCCCAGCGGTTGCGCCGCCGAGATCGCGAGCAAGGGCCAGGCGCACCAGCCGAGCCACTCGAAGAAGTAGTTCGGGTGCCGCGACCACGCCCATAGCCCCTCAGCGCAGACCTGGCCGCCATTGGCCGGATCGCGGCGGAACCGCAGCAACTGCTCGTCGGCGGCGTTTTCGCCCAGGATCGCGATCAGGAACACGGCAACGCCGAGCCAATCCCTCCCGCCCAGGGGCGCGGGATTGCGCGCGGCCAGCCAGATCGCCGGCGCAAGGATCGCCGCCGCGGCGGCCTGGACCTGCAGGAAGGCGAACATTCGCCGCTGGAACTCTCGCCCCCAGGTGGCGCGCAGCCGGGCGTAGCGAACATCCTCGGCGCCGTGGCGGGTGCGGCGCAGAATGTAGCCGCCGAGCCGCAGGGCCCAGACCGCCGCCAGCGCCGCCGCCAGCCATGCCCGCGCTCCGCCGGCACCGCCGGCCAAGGCGTAAGCCACGCCCGCCGCGCCAAGCGCCAGGGTCCAGACCACGTCCACCCAGCCCGCATTGCCGGTGCGCCGCTGCACCACCCAGGCGAGCATCATCGCGAGCGAAATTCCCGCGCTCACCACCAGCGCGATCATGCCGGCGCTCCGTGGCGGGCGATGAAGCGCAGCGCGGCCCTTCGTAGCGGAAGCAGCGCGGCCAGCGGCGTGGCGAAGCCGCCGATCAGCCCCCGGTGCCCGAGACCGCAATAGAGCCTCACGTCCACCGCCACGCCCGCCGCTTTCAGCCGCTCGGCCAGGCGCAGCGTGTTGCTTGGCGCCACCACCCGGTCGGCGCTGCCGGACGCGAGCAGCATCGGCGGCGCGGCCTGCGTGACGAAGCGGATCGGCTGGCTGTCCGGCCAGGTTCCCTCGGGCCCGAAGATCGCGCGCAGCACCGGGGTGCGCAGCGGCAGGAAGTCGTAGGGTCCCGCCAGGCCGATCACGCCGGCGATCTGACCCCGCGGTACCCCGGCCTCGTCCAGGTAGCGTGGATCGAGCGCCAGCAAGGTGGCGATCTGCGCCCCTGCCGAATGCCCCATCAGGAACATCCGCCCGGGATCGCCGCCCAACCGGCTCACCCGGCCCCTCGCCCAGGCGACGGCGGCCGCGGCGTCCTGCATGAAGGCGGGAAACCCGACCTCGGGATACAGCCGATAATCCGGCACCAGGGTCAGGACGCCGCGCTTGGCGAGGCCGGCGGCGAGGAAGCGGTACATCGTCCGCTCGCCCTCCTCCCAGCCGCCGCCGTAGAAGAACACCACCACCGGGGCGGGCGCCTCGGCTGCGGCCGGCGCATAGACATCCACAAGGTGGCGC
>JAGWSV010000152.1 GCA_028869315.1 Rhodospirillales bacterium | reverse complement strand
TGCGAGAGCCCGTCCCAGTGGTTCAGCGCATAGCGGATCGCCTCGGCGGTCGGGCTCCGCGCCGGCAGCTTCGCCGTCTGGGCCGTGAACCAGGCGTGCAACTCGGCCACCAGCGATCGGCTCCGTGCCTGGCGTGCGTCGCGGCGCGCGGCGGCCTCTTGGCCACGGATGTCCGCCTCGATCCGATACAGCGCGGCGATGCGCGCCAGCGCCTCGGTCGCGATCGGCGCCGCCGCCGTCCGGGCCAGGTCGTAGAACCCGCGCCGGACATGGCTCCAGCAGAACGCCAGCACGCGGGGTCCGCGCGCACCAGTGGGATCGGCCAGGCTCTTGTAGGCGGCGTAGCCGTCGCACTGCAGGATGCCGCGGTAGGCGCCGAGCAGCGCGCGGGCATGCTCCGTCCCGCGGCCGGGGGCGTAGCGATAGGCCACCGCGGGCGGATCGGTGCCGCCCCACGGCCGGTCGTCACGCGCGACCGCCCAGAAGTAGCCGTGCTTGGTTCGGCCACGACCGGGGTCGAGCACCGGCACCACGGTCTCGTCGGCGAACACCCGCGCCGAGGCCAACACGATCTCCCGCAGCCGGCGCACCACCGGGGCGATCTCGGCCGCCGCGTAGCCCACCCAGAACGCCAGCGTCGCGCGATCGAGCGCCACACCCTGCCGCGCCAGCATCTGCGCCTGGCGATACAGCGGCAGGTGATCGGCGTAGCGCGAGACGAGAACATGCGCGACCAGCGCCTCGGTGGGGAGGCCGCCCGCGATCAGCCGCGGCGGCGCCGGGGTCTGCACCACCACCCCCGAACAGGCCCGGCAGGCCAGCTTTGGCCGCCGCGTCACCATCACCCGGACCTGCGCCGGGATCACATCGAGCCGCTCGGAGCGGTCCTCGCCGATCACCACCATCGCCGTCCGGCAGCACGGGCAGGCGGTATCCTGCGGTTCCAGCACCACCTCGATCCGCGGCAGGTGCGACGGCAGCGCGCCGCGGTTGGCCCGGCGCTTCGCGGTGCGCTCACGCCGCAGGTCCGGATCGCGTTTCTCCGCCCTGGCGTCGCCCTCTGCGATCGCGGTCTCCAGATCCTCGAGGCCGAGTTGCAGCTGCCCCTCCGGCAGCCGTTCCGACTTCCGGCCGAACTGCAGGCGTTGCAGCTTCACCAGCAGGTGCCGCAGCCGGTCGTTCTGGCTCGCCAGCGCATCGCGCTCCGCCGCGGCCTCGTTGCGTTCCGCCACCGCGGCATCGCGCTCGGCCCTCGTCGTCAGCACCAGCGCACGCAGCGCCGCAATGTTGGCGGGCAGGTTCGGGGATGTGGCGGGAGCGGCATGGGTCACGCCGCGAATCCTACGCCGCCGCGGTCGGTTGGGGAATCCGTCGCAGCCGCTGTACGCGTGTCCAATCGAGACCGTCGAACAGCGCCGCAAACTCAACCGCCGACAGCCTCATCACCCCGTCCATCACCGGCGGCCAGCGGAACGCCCCCTGTTGCAGCTGCTTCCACACCAGCACCAGCCCGCTGCCATCCCAGAGCAGGACCTTCACCCGGTCGCCGCGCTTGGCACGGAACACGATCACCGCGCCGGAGAACGGCTCCTGGCCCAGCACTTCGGCCGCCAGCGCCGCCAGGCC
>JAGWSV010000151.1 GCA_028869315.1 Rhodospirillales bacterium | reverse complement strand
GCGCCGGGTCGAGCACGTCGGGCCGGTTGGTGGCGGCGATCAGGATCACGCCTTCGTTCGATTCGAACCCGTCCATCTCGACGAGCATCTGGTTCAAGGTCTGCTCGCGCTCGTCGTTGCCGCCGCCGAGGCCGGCGCCGCGGTGCCGGCCGACCGCGTCGATTTCATCGATGAAGATGATGCAGGGGGCGTTCTTCTTGCCCTGCTCGAACATGTCGCGCACGCGGGAGGCGCCGACGCCCACGAACATCTCGACGAAGTCGGAGCCGGAGATGGTGAAGAAGGGCACGTTCGCCTCGCCGGCGATGGCGCGGGCGAGCAAGGTCTTGCCGGTGCCGGGCGGGCCGACCAGCAGCACGCCCTTCGGGATCTTGCCGCCGAGCCGCTGGAATTTCTGCGGGTCGCGCAAGAATTCCACGATCTCCTGCAACTCGCCCTTGGCCTCGTCGATGCCGGCCACGTCCTCGAACGTCACGCGGCCCTGCTTTTCGGTCAGCAGCCGCGCGCGCGACTTGCCGAAGCCCATCGCGCGTCCGCCGCCCGACTGCATCTGGCGCATGAAGAACACCCAGACGCCGATCAGCAGCAGCATCGGGAACCAGGAGAGCAGGTAATGCAGCAGCGGGTTCTGGTCGGCGTCACGCGGCTTGGCGATCACCCGCACGTTGTGCGCGGTGAGCTTGCTGACCAGGGTCGGATCTTCCGGCGTATAGGTCGCGAAGGTCTGGCCGCTGGAGAGCTGGCCGCTGACGGTGCGGCCCTGGATCACGACGTCCCGCACCTTGCCCTGCTGCACCTCGTGCAGGAAGTCCGAATAGGCCACCTGGGTGGACGGCGCCTGGCTCGTGCCCGGCTGGAAGAGGTTGAACAGAACCACGAGCAGCAGGAGGATGATCACCCAAAGCGCGAGGTTGCGGCCGAAATTGCTCATGTGTTCGTGCTCACGTTCATGCCCACGCGACGCGCGTGGCTCAGCCCAGGGGGGGCCCGGCACGGCGCCGGACCCGGAAGGCTCCGGCTCAATAACATAGGGTCTTCTCCGCTGCTGCGCATCCCCGTTGATACGGCTTTCGCAGCCGCGGGTCAGGCGTGCGGCGGCATGGGGACGAACGGCGCGCCGGAAACCGGGGTGCCGGGCGCGAAAACCAGCATGAACCCCGCGCTCCCGCCAGCAGGGTAGCCGAGATGCGGCACGGCGAGAAGCCGTCCGTCACGGCGCAGCGCCGGCAAGGTCTGCAGCACCACGGCCGGCAGCCGGGAGTGGTTGCGCAAGCGTGCCGCCGCGGCGCCGACCGCCCCCAGGGTCAGGCCGGTCTCCCCGGTCGACCCGGACGCCGGCAGCCGGACCAGCCGGAATCGTCCGTCCCAGACCGCACCCGGCTCGGCCGGAACCGGCGGCCGCAGATGCGCTGCTTCCCGGACCACCAGCAGCCGGCCCGGCGCAAGCCGCCCGGCCGCCAGCAATCGTGCGCCGCCCAGGGTGGCCGGACGGGGCGCGGCGGCCAGCGCCGCCAGCGCCCGGCCGGATGGCGCATGGACGCGCCCGGCGACGACCCGAAGCAGTGCCCCCAGCGCATCGGGCGGCAGCGGCGCCGGGTCGAGCAGTGCGAAACCTTCCGGGCGTAGCGTCGCGCGCGCGGCCAGCACGGCGGCCTGATCCGCCTCGGCCGCGGCG
>JAGWSV010000150.1 GCA_028869315.1 Rhodospirillales bacterium | reverse complement strand
TCCTGGTCGCCGAACAGACGAGCCCCGACTGGGAGCCGGTGATGAAGACCGCCGGCGCCATCGTGACGGACCGCGGCGGGCGCACCTGCCACGCGGCGATCGTCGCCCGCGAACTCGGCGTGCCGGCGGTGGTGGGTGCCGGGGACGCGACGTCGCGCCTGGCCACCGGCGCGGCGGTCACGGTTTCCTGCGCTGGCGGCGAGGTGGGTGCGGTCTACGCCGGCATCCTGCCGTTCGATGTGGACCGGGTCGACGCCGCCACCCTGCCGATCCCGAACACCGCGATCATGGTCAATCTCGGCAACCCGGACCTCGCGTTCCGCACCGCGATGATGCCGAATGCCGGCGTCGGGCTGGCGCGGATGGAATTCATCATCAACGAGCATATCGGCATCCACCCGATGGCACTGGTCCACCCCGAACGGATCGGCGCCGAGGACCGCGCGCGGATCGCCGAACGCGTGGGCGCCGATCCGTCGCCGACCGGGTTCTTCGTGCGCACCCTGGCGGAAGGCGTCGGCACCATCGCCGCCGCGTTCTACCCGAAGCCGGTGATCGTGCGGCTGTCGGACTTCAAGAGCAACGAATACGCCGCCTTGCTGGGCGGCGCGGCGTTCGAGCCGCATGAAGCCAACCCGATGATCGGCTTCCGCGGCGCCGCGCGCTACGCCCATCCCGCCTATGCCGAAGGCTTCGCGCTGGAATGCGCGGCGCTGCGCCGGGTGCGCGCCGAGATGGGGCTGACCAACCTCAAGGTGATGGTGCCGTTCTGCCGGCGGGTGAGCGAAGCCGAGACGGTCATCGCGGAAATGGCCCGCCACGGCCTCAAGCGCGGCGAGAACGGACTCGAAATCTACGTGATGTGCGAGATCCCGAACAACGTCATAGAGGTCGATGCGTTCTCCAAGGTGTTCGACGGGTTCTCCATCGGTTCCAACGACCTGACCCAGCTTACGCTCGGCGTCGATCGCGATTCCGACATCGTCGCGTTCGATTTCGACGAGCGCGATCCGGGCATGCTGGAGATGCTGCGCCTTGCAGTGACCGGCGCGCACCGCAACCACCGCAAGGTCGGTATCTGCGGCGAGGCGCCGGCCAACTATCCCGAGATCGCCGGCTTCCTCGCCCGCCTCGGCATCGATTCGATCAGCGTCAATCCGGGCAGCCTGCTGCGCACCATCGCCGTGGTGCACGCAGCCGAAACCCGCCCGGCCGCCGCCTGAGGAGCACAGCGCAGATGGACGACCAGACCTTGCGGCACGCGGTGACGGAAGAGCTCGAATGGGCGCCGCATCTCGACGCCTCCCGCGTGACGGTGGAGGTGCGCGACGGCATTGTCCGCCTGGGCGGGGTGGTCGGCAGTCTCGCCGAAAAACATGCCGCCGAGCGCGTGGTGTGGCACGTGCGCGGGGCCGCCGGCCTGGTGCAGGAGATCGAGGTCCGCCTGGCGCCCGCGCGGCGTCATTCCGACGAGGAAATCGCCGAACGCGTGCAGAACGTGCTGCGCTGGGACGCGCAGATCCCCGATGCGCGCATCCGCATCAAGGTCGAGGACGGGCTCGTCACCCTGATGGGCGCGCTCGACTGGCAATACCAGCGGGAGGACGCGGAGGCCCGCATCCGCCAGTTGGAAGGCGTGCTCGGGGTGGCGAACGAAATCACGGTGCGCCCGGGCGCCGGCGCCGCCGATATCGCCGCGAAGGTGCGCCGCGCCCTCGCCCGCCATGCCGAACTCGATGCCGACCGGATCACCGTCAGCGTGGACGGCGCGACCGTGGTGCTGGCCGGCGCCGTCCGCAGCCTCACCGCCCGGCGCATCGCCGAGAACGCCGCCTGGTCCGCTCCCGGCGTCTCGGCCGTGGATACCCGGCTTGAGGTCGCGCGCTGAGGTGGCCGCGCGCATCGTCACCCTGACGCTGAACCCGGCGGTCGATCTCGCCACCACCGCCCCCGCCGTGCGCCCGACGCACAAGATCCGCACCACCGGCGAGCATGTCGATCCCGGCGGCGGCGGCATCAACGTCGCCCGCGTGGTCCACGCGCTGGGCGGCGAGACGCTCGCGGTGCTGTGCGCCGGCGGAGCCACCGGGCGGTTCCTCACCGAGTTGCTGGACGAAGCCGGCGTGCCGCATCGCGTGATCCCGGTTTCCGGCCGCACCCGCGTTTCGTTCACCGTGCGGGAGACGCTGACCGGCCAGGAATATCGTTTCGTCCCGGAAGGCCCGCAGGTGACCGAAGCGGAATGGCGCGCGGCGCTGGACGTGCTGGCCGGAACCGAAGGCGGGTTCGTGGTCGCCAGCGGCAGCCTGCCGCCCGGCGTGCCGGCGGACGCCTATGCCGAGGTAGCGCGGCTGGCCGCGGCGCGCGGCCGGCGGTTCGTGCTCGACACCTCGGGCCCGGCCTTGCGCGCCGCGCTGGGCGCCGGCATCGACCTGCTCAAGCCCTCGCTGCACGAACTGGAAACCCTGATCGGCCGCAAGCTGCCCGATCCGGCGGCGCAGGAAGCCGAGGCGCTGGACCTGGTACGCAGCGGCGCCGCGCGGATGGTGGCGGTCAGCCTCGGCGCCGAGGGCGCGTTCCTGGCCACCGAGGCCGGCGTGCTGCGCCGCCCGGCGCTGGCGGGACCGGTGCACAGCGCGGTGGGCGCGGGCGACGCGTTCCTCGCCGGCATGGTGCTGGCGTGGGCGCGCGGGGCGGCGCCCGAAGCCGCGCTGGACTGGGGGATCGCCGCCGGCGCGGCGGCGGTGGCCGGCGTGGGCACCGCGCGGCTGCGGCGCGCCGACGTGGAGGTCCGCTACCGCGCCCTGAACGAGCTGTTCCGGCCGGGGGAAGACTGATGCTGAAACGATCGGACATGACGCCCGCCGTCGATCTCGCCGCCGAACGCGGCGCCGGTCCGGTGCGGGCACGCCGGCCGGTCTATGTCGATCTCTTGCCGCCCTGCAACAACGCCTGCCCGGCCGGGGAGGACATCCAGGCCTGGCTCGCGCTCGCGCAGGGCGGCCAGTACCGCGCCGCCTGGGAACGGCTGGTGGCGGACAACCCGCTGCCGGCGACGCATGGGCGCGTGTGCTACCACCCATGCGAATCCGCCTGCAATCGCAATGATCTGGACGCGGCGGTCAGCATCCACGCGGTGGAGCGCTTCCTCGGCGACCAGGCGGCCGAGCAGGGCTGGGCGTTTCCGCCGCCGGCCCCGCCCTCCGGCAAGCGGGTGCTGGTGGTGGGCGCCGGGCCGTCCGGCCTCGCATGCGCATACCATCTCGCCCGCCGCGGCCACGCGGTGGAGATGCACGAAGCCGGCCCGGTGGCGGGCGGCATGCTGCAGTTCGGCATCCCCGCCTACCGCCTGCCGCGCGCAGAGCTTGCCCGCGAAGTCGCGCGGATCGAGGCGCTCGGCGTGCGCATCGTGCTGAACCGCAAGGTCACCGACCTCGCGGCCGACCGCGCCGCGGGCGGGTTCGACGCGGTGTTCGTCGCCATCGGCGCGCAGGCCTCCCAGCACGTTGAAATCCCGGCGCGGGACGCCGCGCGGGTGCAGGACGCCGTCACCCTGCTGCATGACGTGAGTGCCGGGGAGCGCCCGCTGCTCGGCCGCCGTGTGGTTGTGTACGGCGGCGGCAACACGGCGATGGACGCCGCCCGCACCGCCCGCCGCCTGGGCGCCGACGAGGCCATGATCGTCTATCGCCGCGACCGCGCGCACATGCCGGCGCACGAATTCGAGGCCGACGAGGCGTTGGCCGAGGGCGTGAAGATCAAGTGGCTGACCACCATCAAGGAGATCGCCGGTCCCGATCTGACGGTGGAACGGATGACCATCGGCCCCGACGGCCGCCCGGTGCCGACCGGGGAGATCGAAACCCTGTCGGCCGATGCGGTGGTGCTGGCGCTCGGCCAGGCGACCGAAAGCGGCTTCCTGCGCCGCGTGCCGCGCATCGGCCTGCGCCCGGACGGCACCGTGATCGTCGGCCCCGACATGATGACCGGCGCGGCCGGCATCTTCGCCGGCGGCGACATGGTGCCCGGCCCGCGCAGCGTCACCGTCGCGGTCGGCCACGGCAAGCGCGCCGCGCGGCAGATCGACGCCTGGCTGCGCGACGCCACCCATGCGGAGCCGGAACGCCCGCCGGTGGTGGATTTCGCCATGCTGCACCTGCCGGTGTTCAGCGACGCCGAACCCGCCGCGCAACGCGAACTACCGCTGGCCGAACGCCTGGGCTTCACCGAGGTCACCGCCGGCCTCGCGCCGCACGACGCCCGGCGGGAGGCGCAGCGCTGCCTGTCCTGCGGCGTCTGTTTCGAGTGCGACAACTGCTACGCCGCCTGCCCGGAGGACGCGATCGTCAAGCTCGGCCCCGGCAATCGCTACCGCTACGACTACGCAAAATGTACCGGCTGCGCAGCCTGCTTCGAGCAGTGTCCGTGCCATGCGATCGAAATGATCACCGAACCGGCCGAGGACTGAGATGAGCCGCCGCGCCACGATGGACGGCAATGCCGCCGTCGCCCACGTCGCCTACCGGGTGAACGAGGTCTGCGCGATCTTCCCGATCACGCCCTCCTCGCCGATGGCGGAACTCGCCGACGAATGGGCCGCCGCCGGCGTCCCCAATCTCTGGGGCGAGGTGCCGGTGGTGCAGGAGATGCAAAGCGAAGGCGGCGCCGCCGGCGCGGTGCACGGCGCCCTGCAATCGGGCGCACTGACGACGACGTTCACCGCCTCCCAGGGGCTGCTGCTGATGCTGCCCAACATGTTCAAGATCGCCGGCGAACTGACGCCGACGGTGTTCCACGTCGCGGCACGCTCGATCGGCACCCAGGCGCTGTCGATCTTCGGCGATCATTCCGACGTGATGGCGGTCCGCGCGGCGGGGTTCGCGCTGCTGTGCGCCTGCTCGGTGCAGGAAGCGCACGACATGGCACTGGTCGCCGAGGCCGCCACCCTGGCCGGCCGGGTGCCGGTGCTGCATTTCTTCGACGGATTCCGCACCTCGCACGAAGTGAACACGCTCGAATTGCTGGAGGACGGGCAGATCCGCGCCCTGATCGACGACGACCTGGTGCGCGCCCATCGCGCCCGCGCGCTCGACCCCGAGCACCCGGTGGTGCGCGGCACCGCGCACAACCCCGACACGTTCTTCCAGGCGCGCGAGACGGTGAACCCGTTCTACGCCGCCATGCCCGGCCACGTGCAGGCGGCGATGGACCGGCTCGGGGACCTCACCGGCCGGCGCTACCGGCTGTTCGCCTATGACGGACCGGCGGACCCCGACCGGGTGGTGGTGCTGATGGGCAGCGGCACCGAAACCGCGCGAGCCACGGGGCGCGCGCTGTGCGCGCGGGGCGAGAAGGTCGGCGTGCTGCAGGTGCTGCTGTACCGCCCGTTCGCGGCCGAGGCGTTCCTCGCCGCGCTGCCGCTCTCGGTCCGCGCGGTCGCGGTGCTGGACCGGACCAAGGAGCCCGGCGCCAGCGGCGAGCCGCTCTATCAGGACGTGGTCAGCGCGCTCGCCGAGGCGGTCGCCACCGGCGCGCGCGCGGCGATGCCGCGCGTGGTCGGCGGGCGGTTCGGCCTGTCATCGAAGGATTTCACGCCGGCGATGGCGAAGTCGGTGTTCGATGCGCTGGCCGGGCCGGCGCCGCGCCACGGCTTCACCGTCGGCATCACCGACGACGTGACCCATGCCAGCCTGCCGCTCGACCCCGGCTTCTCGATCGAGCCCGAGGACGAGGTGCGGGCGGTGTTCTACGGCCTCGGCTCCGACGGCACGGTGGGCGCCAACAAGAACAGCGTGAAGATCATCGCCGAGGACGCCGGGCGCTACGCGCAGGGTTATTTCGTCTATGATTCGCACAAATCGGGTGCCGAAACCGTCTCCCACCTGCGGTTCGGGCCGCGGCCGATCCGGGCGCCCTACCTGATCGACCGGGCGAATTTCGTCGCCTGTCACCATTGGGGCTTCGTCGGCCGCCACGACGTGCTGCGGCTCGCCGCGCCGGGCGCCACCCTGCTGCTCAACAGCCCGTACGGGCCGGACCAGGTGTGGGACCACCTGCCGCGGGCGATGCAGGCGCGCATCTGCGACCTGCGCCTGCGGCTGTTCGTGATCGACGCCTCGCGCACCGCGCAGGAGGTCGGGCTGCGCGGGCGCACCAACACGATCCTGCAAACCTGCTTCTTCGCCATCGCCGGCGTGCTGCCCCGCGCCGACGCGATCGAGCGGATCAAGGCCGCGATCCGCAAGACCTATGGCGGCAAGGGCGAGGAGGTCGTGCAGCGCAACTTCCAGGCGGTGGACGGCACCCTGGCCCGGCTGGCCGAGGTGAAGGTTCCCGCCTCCGTCACCGCCGACTGGGACCGCCCGCCGCCGGTGCCGGCCGACGCGCCCGCTTTCGTGCGCAACGTCACCGCCGCCATGCTGGACGGGCGCGGCGACGAGATCCCGGTCAGCCTGATGCCGGCGGACGGCACCTTTCCCTCCGGCACCGCGGCCTACGAAAAACGCGACGTCGCCGAGGAGGTGCCGGTCTGGGAGCCGGCGGCCTGCGTGCAATGCGGCCAGTGCGGCTTCGTCTGCCCGCACGCCGTGATCCGCGCGAAATACTACGACGCGGACCGGCTGGCCGGCGCGCCGGAGGGGTTCCGTTCGGCTCCGATCAACGTGCGCGGCTTCCCCGACGTCGCGTTCACGTTGCAACTCTACCTGGAAGACTGCACCGGCTGCGGCTTGTGCGTGGAAGCCTGCCCGGCGTTCAGCGCCACCGAGCCGGGCAAGAAGGCGATCAACCTCGCGCTGAAAGGCGACCGCGCGATGGCGGAACGGCCGCGCATCGCCTTCTTCGAGCACCTGCCGGTGAACGACCGCGCGCGGGTGGATTTCGCCAATGTGCGCGGCGTGCAGTTCCTGGAGCCGCTGTTCGCCTTCTCCGGCGCCTGCGCCGGCTGCGGTGAGACGCCGTATCTGCGGCTGCTGTCGCAACTGTTCGGCGACCGCATGATGGTGGCGAACGCCACCGGCTGCTCCTCCATCTACGGCGGCAACCTGCCGGTGACGCCGTGGGGAAAGAACGCCGAGGGGCGAGGGCCGGCCTGGTCGAACTCGCTGTTCGAGGACAACGCCGAATTCGGGCTCGGCTTCCGGCTCACCGCCGACCAGCACCTGGCGCTGGCGCGGCGGCTGGCGCAGGACCTGGCGCCGCGCGTGGGCGAGGCGCTCGTCGCCGACCTCCTCGCCGCGCCGCAGCGCCGGGAATCGGAAATCCGGGCGCAGCGGGCGCGGCTGGCCGAACTGGTCCGCCGGCTGAAGGGGCTGGGCGCCGACCCGGTCGCACGCGACCTGCTGTCGGTCGTCGACCACCTGGTCCGCCGCAGCATATGGATCGTCGGCGGCGACGGCTGGGCCTACGACATCGGCTATGGCGGGCTGGATCACGTGCTGGCCAGCGCCCGCGACGTGAACGTGCTGGTGCTGGACACCGAAGTCTATTCCAACACCGGCGGGCAGGCGTCGAAGGCGACGCCGCTCGGCGCCATCGCCAAGTTCGCCGCCGCCGGCAAGCGCACCGCGCGCAAGGACCTGGCATTGCAGGCGATCGCCTACGGCAACGTCTATGTCGCCCAGGTGGCGATGGGCGCCAATCCGCAGCACACCTTGCTGGCGTTCCGCGAGGCCGAGGCCTATCCGGGCCCCTCGCTGATCCTTGCGTATTCGCACTGCATCGCGCACGGCTACGACCTGCGCCACGGGCTGCACCAGCAGGACCTGGCGGCGGCCTGCGGCTACTGGCCGCTGTTCCGCTACAACCCGGCGATGCGCGCGGCCGGCGAGAATCCGTTCCGGCTCGATTCGCCGCGCCCGACGGTTCCGCTGCGCGACTACGCCTACAACGAGATCCGCTACCGCGCGCTGGCGCAAACCCGGCCCGACGAGGCGGCCTCCCTCCTCGCCGCGGCGGCAGCGGCGATCGCCGAGAAATACCGCGCCTACGAAGAGATGGCCGGCTGGCACGCGGGGCGGTTTCATCCGGACGTGTCGGCGGCAAAATAAGGACGCGCCATGGACCTCGCCACGCGCTATCTCGGGCTGTCGCTGCGGAATCCGCTGATCGCGTCCGCCTCGCCGCTCACCGGAACGCTCGACGGGCTGCGCCGGCTGGAGGATGCCGGCGCCGCGGCGGTCGTCCTGCCGTCCTTGTTCGAGGAGCAGATCGAAGCCCAGGCGGCGCTGCTCGACCGGCTGGACGACCTGGCCGAAGGCTTCGCCGAAGCACGCGGCTTCTTCCCCGCCGGCAGCCTGCCGCAGGCAGGACCGGATCATCAACTCGAGCTGATCGCGCAGGCGAGGGCGACGCTGGACATCCCGGTGATCGCCAGCCTGAACGGCGTCACCGACGCCGGCTGGACCCGCTACGCGCGGCTCGCCGAACAGGCCGGCGCGCAGGCGATCGAGCTCAACGTGTATTTCCCGCCGACCGCGCCCACGGTGGACGGCGTGGCGGTGGAGCAGCGCCACGCGGAAGTGCTGAGCGCGGTGAAGCGGGCGGTGCAGGTGCCGGTGAGCATGAAGCTCACCCCGTATTTCACCGCACCCGGCGCGGTGATCCGCCGGTTGGATGCGGCGGGGGCGGACGGGTTCGTGCTGTTCAACCGGTTCTACCAGCCGGATATCGATCTGCTGACGCTACGCCCTGCGCGCCGCCCGACGCTGTCGGAGCCGTCGGAAATCCGCCCCGGCCTGCTCTGGATCGGCGCGCTGGCCGGCACCCTGGACGGCGCGATCGCCGCCGCAACCGGGGTGGAAACGGCGGACGAGGTGGTGAAATACCTGCTGGTCGGCGCTGACGCGGTGATGACCACCTCGGCCCTGCTGCGCCATGGGCCCGGCCATCTGCGCCTGCTGCTGGAAGGCCTGGTCCGCTGGGGCGGCGCGCGTGGCTTCGCCTCGGTCGGCACATTGCGCGGGCGCATGAGCCGCAGCCTGGGCGGCTGGCCCACCGACAGCGATCGCGGCGACTATATCTCCGTGCTGCACGGCTACGCGGCGGCCGTGCCGTGAGCGAAACGCCCGCCGATCCGCCACCAATGGGGCCGCTGCCAGTGGCGCCGCTGGCGGACTCCGCACCGAATGGCGTTCCGCCGCCGGCGCACCCGACCCTGCGTCGTGCCGCCCTCCCCGGACAGCGGCCGAAACCGACCGAGGACGACCCGGCCGCCGCGGACGCCGTGCAGGCAATCCTGCGTCACGCCAGCTACCGGGAGGCCGACCGCGACGTCGATTTCCTGAACGGCGCCGATGCGCGCGGCGTGCGGCTGCAGATCGACTACCTGAAGCCGGAACTGCTGCTGGAAGCCCAAGGGGTCGCGCATACCGTGGTCGTGTTCGGCGGCACCCGGATCGCCGAGCCGCGGGCGGCGCGGCGGGAGGTCGATGCGTGCATCGCCGCGCTGGCGGCAAGCCCGGACGATCCGGCGCTGGTCCGCAAGCTGGCGATCGCGCGGCGCATCCTCGCCAACAGCCGCTATTACGACGTCGCCCGCGCCTTCGGCGCCCTGGTGGGTGCGGCGGGCCCGCACGCGGTGGGCGGGCGGATCATGGTGATGACCGGCGGGGGGCCGGGGATCATGGAAGCCGCCAACCGCGGCGCGCATGATATCGGCGCCAAGTCGATCGGATTGAACATCGTGCTGCCGCATGAGCAGTACCCGAACCCCTACGTCTCCCCCGACCTCTGCTTCAGTTTCCATTATTTCGCCATCCGCAAGCTGCACTTCCTGCTGCGCGCCCGCGCGCTGGTGGTGTTTCCCGGCGGCTACGGCACCCTGGACGAGCTGTTCGAGGTGCTGAACCTGGTGCAGACCCGCAAGATCGCGCCGCTGCCGGTCGTGCTGGTCGGCGAAGCCTATTGGCGGCGCGTGTTCGATCCCGACTCCCTGGTGGACGAGGGCACCATCGACCCGGAGGACCGCGAGCTGTTCTGGTTCGCGGAAAGCGCCGACGAGATCTGGAACGGCATCCTGCACTGGTACGAAGCGGCCGGCACCCGGTTGCTGCAGCCGCCGAACAAGACGCCCGCGGACGGGGAAGCCTGCGATCCATGATCCCGGAGCCCTCCGCCGAAGGGCGACACGGCCGCGCGAGCCCGGCCTGCCGGACGCCGATAGCGGGGCGTCGCCCAGCGACCGGCGGCAGATCGGCGCCCCCCGCGAGCGGGCGGGATTCCGTGTCGTGTTCGCGACGACATCGCGGCGGCCGCGCCCGGCCGGGTACGCGCGGCGGCCCGTCTTGCGGCCGCGCGCCGATGGTTGACACGGCCATGCGGGCCCGGTACCAACCGGCGCCCGACCTCGACCCATAGTTCATCAAAGGGCCAAGAATGGGAGCGGTCGCGGGCTCGGTCCGGCCGCACCGCCCGGCGTCGCCGAGCGTCCGGCCGCCTTTCGCGCGCGGTGACCCGGTGCCAAGCGGTGCCGGCCTCTGAAGCGGGCCATCCGGCACCAGCCGAAATCCCCATCACCCCGATCAGGGCTCGATCGCCGCATGACTGGAACGATATCCGAAGCGATGCGCGTACCGCCGCGATCGCGCGCTGCCAACCCGGGCCGGGCGCGCCGCGGCTCGGCGCTTTTCATCCTGCTGCTCCTGGTGTCCCTCGGCGTCGCTGCGTTCGACGTGTATGCGGTGGCGATCCATGCGCCGCAGAACTCCGACGCGGTTCAGAGCTTCCTGGAAGCCCGCTGGGTGCTGGGCGGCAACGTCCTGCTCTCGGGCTGGCACCTGACAAGGGACAATTTCGTCTTTACCGACCTGCCGTTCTTCGTCGCCGCAAGGTGGGTGTTCGGACCCTGGCCGGGATCGCTGGCGGTGGTTCCGGCGCTCATCTATGTCCTGATCCTGGGCACCGCGCTGGCGGCTGCGCTCGACTCCCTGCGACTGTCGGGGCGCAACGTAATCGCGTTGGCGATGATCATTCTCCTCCTCGGCCTGCCGGCAGCCGGTCCGTACCTGCCCATGCTGGTGGCAGACACCCACGCCGCGGGGATCCTGCTTTCCCTGCTTGCGTTCCTGCTGCTCGCGGCCCTGGAGCGGGCGGAGCACATCCGGGAACGCCCGTGGACGGCCCTGGCGCTGGCCGCGACCACCTACGCGGCCGTGGCGGGCGACTTCTTCCCGGTGTTCTACGCCGTTCTGCCGGCGCTGCTGGTGCTCGGGATCGACCACCTGCTCCGCCCGCGCAGGATCACCGCGGGCATGATCGCCATCCTGGTGGTTGCCTCGGTGTTGGGCGGCCTCACGCCGGTGGCGATCGCGCATCTGGGTGGGTTCGCGACCGAGCAGACCCTCATGTTCCGGGTCGTCACGCAGCAGCATCTGGGCCGGGCGATCGCAGGCTTCTTCTTCGGTCTGCTCAAGCTCGCGGGGGCGGACATCTTCGGAAAGGATTTCGGAAAAGCCGGCCTGATCGCCGGAACCGTCGCCAACACGGCACGGCTTGCAGGATGGTGCCTTGGCGGCGTTGCCGTCTCCCGCATGATTCTCGGCCGCCGTCGCCGCGCCGGCATCGCCTTCTTCGATCGGCTGCTCCTGCTGTCAATTGCCGCTTTGACGCCGTTCTGCATCCTCAGCCACATGTTCGATCTCGCTCTCAGCGGCACGGTCGATCCTTTCGCCGGCGACGCGGCGCTGCGATATCTCTCTCCCATCGTGGTGTTCGGGGCGGTCCTTGCGGCGCGTGCCGGCGCCGGCATGGTGGCAAGCCTTCCCACCCGGCAGTTCAGGATCGTGGTTGCAGGAGCGCTGGTCACGCTGACGCTGGGCCTCGCGGCGGGCCACTCGGCCAGGATGGCACGGTTGATGGCGGTTCCCCCCTGGACCGCGGACAATCCGTTCGTCAAGGTTGCAACCGTGCTGGAGCAGCGGCACCTCACGTATGGTACGGGGGAGTATTGGGTTGCTTCGATCGTCACCGCGCTCACGCAGGGCAAGGTCGCCGTGCGCGCCGTCCAGGCGCTGCCGGGGGGGAGGCGGCTGCAACCCTACCTCTGGCTGGCGACGGAGCGATGGTACGACCCGGCGAGAAAACCGATGTTCGTGATCTGGCGCGACGGCGACCCCTGGCATAACGTGAATGCCAGCACCGTCACCGCCACCTACGGCGCGCCGGCACGCATCATTCGGGTGGACGATTTCGAGATCGCGATCCTGCACCGGCCGCCGAAGTAGGAGGCTTTTCATGCTCTCCGGTATTTTTCGCACGGCATGTCGCGTCCCGGCTCGTCGATGAAGACGGTGCCTCCGCACCGGGTCGGCCGACAGGCGCGGCGGGGCGGTTGCGGCGCGTCCGCGCCAGGCGACAAGGAGGAGTGGCGATGAAACTCTCGATCCACGGCGCGGCGCGCACCGTCACCGGCTCCTGCCACCTGCTGGAATCCTGTGGCAAGCGCATCCTGATCGATTGTGGCCTGTTACAGGGAGGCCACGAGCTGGAGCGGGAGAACGCGGCCCCGTTCGGTTTCGATCCCGCGTCGATCGACGCGGTGCTGCTTACCCACGCGCATCTCGATCACTGCGGGCGCCTGCCGTTGCTGGTGAAGCAGGGCTTCCGCGGCGAGATCATCGCGACCGGCGCGACCCGCGACCTCACCCGGCTGGTGCTGCTCGATTCGGCGCATCTCCAGGAAGAAGAAGCGCGGCGGCACGCGCGCCAACGCCAGCGCGGCGGGCATCGCGGCGAAACCACGCCGCTCTATACGCTGATGGACGCACTCGACGCGCTCGACCGGTTCGGGCGCCCCGCGACCTACGGTCAGCCCATCGCGCTCGCCAAGGGCCTGCACGCGACGTTCCACGACGCCGGGCACATCCTGGGCTCGGCCAGCGTGCTGGTGGACGCGCAGGAGGACGGCACGACCCGCACCATCCTGTTTTCCGGCGACCTCGGCGGCGCCGGCCGGCCGCTGCTCGGTCCGGCCACGCCGCCGGCCGCCGCGGATTTCGTGGTGATGGAAACCACTTACGGCGACCGCCGCCACCGCTCCTACCAGGCCTCGGTGGACGAGTTCCACGCAGCGATCCAGGATACCTTCGCCCGCGGCGGCAACGTGATCGTGCCGACCTTCGCCTTGGAACGGACGCAGGAGATTCTTTACGCCATCCGTGCCGGCATCGCCGCCCGCAAGCTGCAAGCCTCGGTGCAGGTCTTCCTCGATTCGCCGATGGCGATCTCGGCGACCGAGATCTTCGAGCGCCATCCGGAAGCCTACGGCCCGGTGCTGGCGGAGCTGTTCCGCCACGGCCAGGACCCGTTCCGCGTGCCGGGGCTGCACTTCCTGCGCGACGCGTCCGAATCGATGGAGCTGAACCGGATTGCCGGTGGCGCGATCATCATGGCGGGCTCCGGCATGTGCACCGGCGGGCGGGTGCGCCACCACCTGAAGCACAATCTGTGGCGCGGCGAGGCCGGCATCGTGTTCGTCGGCTTCGCCGCCGTGGGCACCCTGGCGCGCAAGATCATCGACGGCGCGCGCACGGTCCACCTGTTCGGAGAGGAGATTCCGGTGCGGGCGCGGGTGCACACGATCAACGGCTTCTCCGGCCACGCCGACCAGCAGGAACTGCTGGATTGGCGCCGCGCGGTGGGCGGGGGGACGACGACGTTCCTAGTGCATGGCGAGCGCGAGGCGATGGCGAAATTCGCCGGGCTGCTGCCGGGGCGGGTGGAGATGCCGGAGCTGCACCAATCGTTCACGCTGTAGCCGGTGTCGTTCGCTCCTTGGTCGCATAAATCAGCCGGAACGACCCTCAGTACTGCACCTGGTAGCGAATTCCGACGCTTTCCCCCGCGGCCTGGCCGACGGCCCCGATCGCCGACGTCGTCTGCCCGGTGCCCGCCGTGGCCTTCAGTTGCAGCCGCTTGGTAAGGTCGTAGGTCACCGTGGCCTGGGAGCTCTGCTGGCCGGTTCCCTGCTCGGCGCCCACATAGAGCCGGCGGCCGACATAGCGCCCGGCGCGCAAGGTCGGCGCGCCGCTCGCCCCGGTGCCGACCCCAAGCTGGTCCAGGCCGAGCGCGCCACGCAACGACTCCAGCGGGTTCGGCACCGAGCCGCCGCCCGACACTTCCGCCAGCCCCGCCGCCACCGAGGCCAGTTGCACCGGGCTCAGGCTGCCGGAACCGGTGTGGAACAGCAGTTCGGACATGATCTCCCCCGGCGGCAGGCCGCTCGGCGACGACAGGGTGATGCTGGGTTTCGATGCGGTGCCGCCGATCGTCAGCGAATCCCCGCTCGCCGCGCTCGCCACCAGATCCAGGGACGGATCGGCGAGGCTGGCGCCCTGGAAGCGGATCGTGCCCGAGGTGAAGGCCAAGGTCTCGCCGGCCAGGTTGAACCCGCCGCGGATCATCTTGAACCCGCCGCTCGGCTGCATTTGCGCCAGGGTGCCGCCGATGCGCACGGTCCCGCCCAGTTCCGCGTTGAGGCCGCGCCCGCGCACGAAGATCTGCTGCGGGGCGCGGATGGTCAGCGCCAGCGCCACGTCCGGCAGCGGCGCGGCCGGCGCGGCGTGCTGCGCCCGCGCCGTCTGCCCGGCCCAGCGGACCGGAATGGTCTGCACCGAGGTCGGGAACCGGTTGGGAATCCGAATCGTCGCGGTGCGCACCAGTACGGTGCCGGCCAGCCGCGCCGGCGCGCAGACCGTCGGCGTCGGCGTCGGCGGCACCCCGCCAGCGGCGGCGGCGGGCGCACCGGAGGAGACCGTCGCCGCACCGGGCGGCACGGCGAGCGGCGCCGCAGCGGCCGGCGACGCGGCACAGCCGGCCGCGC
>JAGWSV010000149.1 GCA_028869315.1 Rhodospirillales bacterium | reverse complement strand
GCGTCGTTGGCCTGGCTCTGCGGCACGGTCGCCACCGGGATCGGCGGCAGCGCGCCGTCCTGCGCCAGCTTCACCAGTTCGCGCAGCTCCTTCGGGCTGCCGACATAGCTGCCGCGCACGGTCAGCGCACGGATCGCCATCAGCGGCAGCGGCAGCATGAGCTCGCCGCCGAACAGCCCGACCTGCACCAGCCGGCCGCCCTTGCGCAGCGCGTCGAAGGCGAAGCGCGCGGTCTGCGTGCCGTTCACCAGGTCGATCACGGCGAGCACCTGCCCGCCGGCGGCCTCCATGATGCGCTTGGCGACGTCCGGCCCGTTGCCGTCCACCACCTTGGTCGCCCCTTCGGCCAGCGCCGCCGCGCGCTTCTCCGCGCTGATGTCCACCACGATGATGTTGCGGTGCTTGAGCGCGCGCAGCACGGCGATGGCGTTCATCCCGAGCCCGCCGGCGCCGACCACCACGATCGCCTCGTCGGCCGGCAGCGGCATGACCTTGCGGATCGCCGAGTAGACGGTGATGCCGGAGCAGGCATAGGTGGCCGCGATCGCCGGATCGAGCGTGCCGGGATCGACCAGGTGGCGCGGGTGCGGCGCGACCACGTGGGTGCCGTAGCCGCCGTTCTGGAACACGCCCATGCTGCGCTGGTTGAGGCACATGTTGTCCTCGTCGGAGCGGCAGAAATCGCAGCTGCCGCAGCCGACCCAGGGATAGACGATGCGCAGGTCGCCGACCTTCACCCCGGTCGCGTCCGGGCCCAGCTTCGCCACCCGGCCGACGATCTCGTGGCCCATCGCCAGCGGCAGGGTCACGCCGCGGTCCTTCAGCGACATCTGCTTGCCGCCGCCGAGGTCGTAATAGCCTTCCCAGATGTGCAGGTCGGAGTGGCAGACGCCGCAATGGGTGACCTCGACCAGGACCTCGGTGCCTTTCGGCTCCGGGGTCGGCATTTCGATTTCCTTCAGCGGCGCTCCGTTTTCGACCACGGCCCAGGCGCGCATCGGTGTTTCCTCCGGCTGGCTACAGAAGCCGCAAGGCATAGCGCGGCCCCGGGCGGGGTCAAGCGCCGGCGGCCTAGCCTTCCGCCGGGTCGCGCGGCTCGAAGCCCGGGCGCGGCACCAGGCCCATCAGCACGCGGCCGAAGCCGCCGTCGCAGCAGACGTCCTCGCCGTTCACGTAGCCGGCGCGGTCGCTCGCCAGGAATGCAACGAGGTCGGCGATGTCCTGCGGGCTGGCCACCCGGCGCAGCGGCACGATGCCGGCGCGCCGCTCCGCGACTTCGGGGATGCGGTAGTACGCATCGGTCATCGGCGTGCGCACGAGGCCGGGGCTGACCACGTTGCTGCGCACCCCGGACGGGCCCCATTCCAGCGCCAGTTGCCGGGCCAGCATCACCACCCCGGCCTTGCTGACCGAATAGGCGCCCGACCAGGGCTGCGGATGCCGCCCGGCGATCGAGGCGACGTGCACGATCGCGCCCTGCTTCCGCTCCAGCATCTGCCGGCCGAACGCCTTGGCGCACAGGAAATAGCCGGTGAGGTTCACCGAGATCAGCCGGTTCCACTCCTCCAGCGTGAGGCTCGCGATCGGGCCCGGGCGGAGCAGGCCGGCGTTGTTCACCAGCACCTGGCAGGGACCGAGGGTGGCGGCGGTGTGGTCGGCGGCGGCGGCGACGTCTTCCGGGTCGGTCACGTCGCACTTCATCGCCGTCGCCTCCGCGCCGCGGGCGCGCAGGGCGGCGGCGGCCTCCTCGCACCCGATGGCGTCGCGGTCGAGCAGCACCAGCCGCGCGCCGGCCGTGGCGAGGGTGGCGGCGATGGCGCGCCCCAGCCCGCCGCCCGCGCCGGTGACGACGGCGATGCGGCCAGCCAGCCCCAGCCAGTTTTCCGTTCTCTCCATGCGCGTGCCCCCCCGCCGCGGCAGTGCGAGCGGGGCAGGGGTAGCACGGCCGGGCAGGGGGGCGGTAGCGCCGCATGCGGCGGCACCCGGCGTCGATCGCGCGTCAGGGCCTTGCGCCGGCGATTCCCTGCTCCGCGCGCGCCCTTCCGCACGGAAAGGGGGCGTGCGCGGCCCGCATGACCGGCGGGTCGCGCGACGAAGCGGGCTGGCGCAGCCAGACCCGCCCGCGTCCCGGTCAGGACCGGGCCAGCGCAGGCCGGCGCACGTGTTTGCCGACGATGCCTCAGCCGCGCACCAGCGCATACAGCAGCGCGAGGCCGGTGACGGCGAAGGCGGCGCTGGCGAGGAAGGTGGCGGCCGGCCCCACCACCTGCCAGGCGAACCCGGCCAGCAGGCTCGCCGCCAGCAGCGCCAGCCCGCTGGCCAGGTGGAACACCCCGAACGCGGTGCCGCGGGCCTCGGCCGGCGCGGCGTCGGAGACCAGGGCCGCCAACACCCCCTGCGTGAGGCCCATGTGCAGGCCGAACAAGGCGATCCCCGCCATGCCGACGAGCAATCCCGGTGCGAGGCCGAGCGCGAGATCCGCCGCCACCAGCACGCCGAACCCGGCCGCCAGCACGCCGCGCCGGTCGAGCCGGTCGGCCAGACGGCCGGCGGGATAGGCGGCGAGGCCGTAGACCACGTTCATCACGACGAGCACCAGCGGGGTCAGCGCCAGCGGCAGGCCGAGGCTGCGGGCGCGCAGCACCAGGAACGCCTCGCCGAAGCGGGCCAGGGTGAGGACCGATCCGGCCAAGGTGAGCGCGCGAAACCGCGGGCCGAGCAGCGCCAACTCGCTGCGGCGCAAGGGCGCGCGCGCCACGCGGACGCCGCGCTGCTGGGGGGTGCGCGGCGGGTCGCGCACCGCCACCGCCAGCAGCGCCACCGCCGCGAGGCCCGGCGGCAGCGCCAGCCAGAACACCAGGCGGATGTCGTTGCCGCTCGCCGCCATCAGCAGCACCGCCAGCAGCGGGCCCAGGAAGGCGCCGACCGTGTCGAGCGACTGGCGCAGGCCGAACGCCGCCCCGCTCATGCCCGGCGGGGCGAGATCGCCCACCAGCGCGTCGCGCGGCGCCCCGCGCACGCCCTTGCCGACCCGGTCGGCGAAGCGCGCGCCAAGCACCCAGCCGGCGGCGGGCGCGAGCGCGAACACGGGCTTGGACAGCGCGCCCATCGCATAGCCCGCCACCGCCAGCGCCTTGCGCTTGCCCAGCCGGTCGCTGAGCCAGCCGGAGAACAGCTTGGTGATCGAGGCGGTGCCTTCGCCGACGCCCTCGATCAGCCCGACCATTTCGGTGCCGGCGCCAAGGGTGACGACCAGGAACACCGGCAGCAGCGCATGGATCATCTCCGAGGAGATATCCATCAGCAGGCTGACGAAGCCGAGCGCCCAGATCGCACCCGGCAGCCGCGTGCGCGCGGTGCCCGGATTCGGCTCCCGCTGGGGCTCCCCCTGGGGCTCCCGCTGAGTGTCCCGCTGAGTGTCCCGCTGGGGGTCCGGCTGGGGGTCCGGCTGGGAGCCCGGCTGGGTATCCGTCTCGGCCGTCACCTGCGTTCCTTCGCTGTCGGCGTGCCCGGCGGTGATGCGACGGAAGCGGTCCCGCTGTCACTCTCGGCCGCCGGCGCGGCCGCGACGGGCGTCCGGTGACAGGCCTGCTGTGGCGGGCGCTTGGACCACCGCTCGCGGCGCGGCAGGGCCGATCGGCGGTCACTCCCGCTGTTCGCGGCCGTAGAGCAGCAGCAGGACCAGGATGACCACGCCGTAGATGATGCTGCGGCCGTACTCGGGCATGTTCAGGGCGAGCAGCACGCTTACCAGTGCGGTCAGGCTCGCCGCGCCGGCGGCCGCGCCCAGATAGGTGCCGCGCCCGCCCAGGATGCTGACGCCGCCGATCACCACCGCGGCGATCGACTGGAACAGATAGGGCGTGCCCATTCCCAGCGAGGCCTGGCCGCCGAACCCCGCCAGCAGAATGCCGGCGAGCGCGGAGAACACCCCGCTCAGCGCGTAGAGGAACACCACCGTTACGCTCACGTTCACGCCGGCGAGGAAGGCGGCGCGCGGATTGTTGCCGATCGCGTAGGTGGCGCGGCCGAACCGGGTCAGGCTCAGCACGAACGACACCACCACGATCACCGCCAGCCACAGCCAGAGCGCGGCCGGTATGCCGAGCCACGTCCCGTGCACCGCCGCCGCGATCGCCGGCGGTGCGTAGGAGGCGCAGGCGGCGCAGGTCATGCCGCCGCTCAGTCCGAGCGCCAGCCCCTCGATGATGCCGTTCATGGCGAGCGTCATCACCACCGCCGGCACCCCGAGCCAGACCACCCCGATGCCGTTCGCCAGCCCGGCGAGCGCGCCCATTCCCAGGGTCAGCGACACCGCATACAGCGCCCGCCCGTCCTGGCCGAGCGAGGCGGTGGTCAGCAGGATGGCGGCGGCGTTCAACACCCATGGCACCGACAGGTCGATGCCGCCGATCAGGATCACGAAGCACTGCCCGGCCGCCACCAGCCCGACAAACGAGGCGACGAGCAGGATGGAGGTGACGCTCTGGAAGCTGGCGAAGCCGGGATGGACGAAGGCGCCGATGACGAACAGCAGCACCGCGGCACCGTAGGCGGCGAGCACCCGCAGCGCGTCGCGGGAAAGCGCCAGGCGTTTCATCGGCCGCTCCGCACCAGGCGCCCGATCAACCCGCCGAACACCACCGCGATGACCAGGAACAGGCCCTCGTAGAAGGACTGGTACAGCGGGTCGATATGCGCGAAGAACAGGATGTTGACGATCATCGTGGTGATGAAGGCGCCGCAGATCGCCCCCACCGCGCTGCCCCGGCCGCCGAACAGGCTGACCCCGCCGAGCACCACCGCGACGATCGAGGTCAGGGTGTAGCCGTCGCCGGTCGTCGCGTCGCCGGCGGTGGCGTTGGCCGCGAGGAAGATCCCCGCGACGGCGTAGAGCGCGCCGGCGATCGTGTAGGCGACGATCCGCGTCCGCACCGCCTTCACGCCGAGCGCGATCGCCGCCTGCGGATCATTGCCGATCGCGAACAGATTGACCCCGAGGCGCGAGCGGCGCAAGCCCATCCAGCCAAGCGCGGCCAGCGCGAGGAACACCAGCGCGGTCGGCCGGTTGGTGTTCACCAGGAAGCTGGTGTAGCCGGCCGGCACCGCGCCCCCCGGCTGCGGCAGCACGCGGATCGCGAGACCCTGGAAGATCGACAGGGTTGCCAGGGTGACGACGATCGGCTGCAACCGCCCGAGCCCGACCAGCAGGCCGTTGATCAGCCCCGCCGCGGCGCCGGCCAGAACGATCAGCAGCGAAACGACGATCATGTGCAGGATGCTGCCGGCGAGGAAGATCGCCGCCAGCGCGTTGGTGAGGTCGATCACCCCGCCGACCGACAGGTCGATGCCGCGGGTCAGCACCACGATGGTCTGGCCGATCGCGGCCAGCGCCAGCGGCATCGTGTTGTTGACGGTCGAGGTGATCTCGAAATCGCCCGGCAGCCGGCCCTGCTGGACGGCGAACATGCCGGCGAACACGATGATGCTGAGAAGCAGGATCGCGGCGGCGAGGATGAGGCCGGAATTCTGCCCGAGGATATGCGCCGCGCGCGGGCGGCGCCGGTGCGCGGCGGGCCGGCTCGTCGGGTCAGCCGGCATCGGCGTCACGCATCGCGGCGGCCACGATCGCCTCGGCGGCGAGATCCGGCGGACGCAGCTCGGTCGCGATGCGCCCGCCCCGCAGCACCAGCACCCGGTGGCAGAGATGCGCGAGCTCCTCGGTGTCCGACGAATAGAACAGGATCGCGCGTCCCTCGCCGGCCAGGCGCATCATGAGCTCGTAGATTTCGTGCTTGGTGGCGACGTCGACGCCGCGGGTGACGTCGTAGAACAGCAGGATGCGCGAATCGGCCAGCAGCCAGCGCCCGAGCAGGACCTTCTGCTGGTTGCCGCCCGAGAGCGCGCCCACCGGCTGCGCCGGCCCCGGGGTGCGGATGCCGAGCCGGGCGATGATCTCGCGGCTCATGCGCCGTTCCGCCGCCCCGCGGATGACGCCGAGGCGCGACAGCCGGCCGAGGATCGGCAAGGTGAGGTTGTCGCGCACGGAAAGCGGCAGCAGCAGCCCTTCGCCCTTGCGGTCTTCCGGCACGAGGGCGATGCCGAGCCCGGCGTGGATCGCATCGGCCGGCCGGGCGATCGTGGTACGCGCGCCGCCGACGGTGACCCGCGCCCGTGGCAGCGGCGGAGCGCCGAACAGGCCGAGGAACAGCTCCCGGTGCCCCTGGCCCGCGAGACCGCCGATGCCGAGGATCTCGCCGGCCGCGAGCGAGAAGCCGAGCTCCGACCCGCCGTCGAGGCTTGCGTTCGCCACCTCCAGCACCGCCGGCGCATCCGCCGGGACCGGCGGCAGGGGCGGGTAGAGCGCCTCCACCCGCCGGCCGGTCATCAGGGTGATCGCCTCGTCCTCGTCGATCGCGTCGAACGTGCCGACCTCGGCGCCGTTGCGGAAGATGGTGATGCGGTCCGCAATCGAGGTGATCTCGTTCCAGCGGTGCGAGGTGAACACGACGGCGGTGCCGGCCGCGCTGAGGTCGCGGATCCGCGCGAACAGCCAGGCGACCTCGCGCTCGACGAGCGAGGAGGTCGGCTCGTCCAGCAGCAGGATATGCGGGCGGCGGATGATGACCCGGGCGATCTCGACGATCTGCCGCTCGGCGAGCGAAATCTCGGAGGCGAGCGCGCGCGGGTCGATATGGGTGATGCCGAGGCCGGCGAGCACCGCCTCCGCCCGCGGCGCCATCGCGCCGCGGCGGATCGGCCCGAGCGCGCGGCGCGGCTCGCGCCCGATCAGCAGGTTCTCGGCGACCGTCATCCAGGGCAGCAGGGTGAGTTCCTGGAAGACGGTACCGATCCCGTGGCGGGCCGCATCGGCGGTGCCGGAGAGGCGCACCGGCGTGCCCCCGAGCAGGATGGCGCCGCTGTCGGGGGGCAGCCGGCCGCCCAGCAGCTTGATCAGGGTCGACTTGCCGGCCCCGTTCTCGCCCACCAGCGCGTGCACCTCCCCGGCGGCGGCCGCAAAGGGCGCCGAGCGCAGCGCCTGCACGCCGCCGAACGCCTTGCTCACCTCGCGCGCGGCGACCGCCGCGACCGATTCCGCCGCCGCGGCCGCCGCCGCACTCATGCTTTCGGCAGGCGGACGTGCAGGTGGCCCGGGCAGGGCGTGCCCTTGAGCGCGGCGTCGACGCAGATCTTCACCGTCGCGTCGGGCCCGCTATCGGTGAAGTCCGCGAAGAAACTATCCGGCAGATGCGGGAACACCGTCTCTCCCGTCTTCACGGTTCCGGTGGTCACGAACGGGAACGGGATGGTGATGTCCTTGCGCGGGTAGGATTTCTGCAGGATGCGCCGGGCGAGTTCCAGTGCGACGAGCACCAGGTAGGGCGGCTGGCCGATCGAGAGCCCATCGACCTTCTCGCCCATGTAGCCGGTCATGAACTTGCGGAAGCCGTTCTCCGCCTCGCCCGCGGTGGGCGGCAGCGGGGTGCGTTTCGCGGCGATGAACGCCTTCAGCACGCCGTCGGTGCCGCCCTGGCACCAGATCCCGTCGATCTTCGGCAGGCTGGGCAGGATCGACGCGGTATTCCGTTCGGCGGTCGAGGAGTCCCACATCCCGGTGTAGCGGTTGACCACCTTGATGTCCGGGTGCTGCTTCCATACCGCATCGGCGCCGGCGTTGCGCTGCTGGTCGACGAACGTGCCCGGCACCCCGGTGACCATGATGACGTTGCCCTTGCCGTGCATCTTCTGCACCAGGAACTCCGCCAGCTTCTTGCCGAAGGCGAACTGGTCGGTGTTGACCTTGATCGCCGCCGGCGTGGTCACGACATTGTCATAGGAGACGACCAGGATGCCGCGCGCGTTTGCCTGCTGCAGTATGCCGTTCAGCCCGGTGGGCGAGGCGGCATCGACCAGGATGGCGTCCACCCGCTCGCCGATCAGGCCGCTGATCTGCTGGCTCTCCTGGCTGACGTTGTTGCCCGAGTTGAACCAGGTTCCTTCCACCTGGCTCTTGTACGGCTCCATCTGCAGCGCCGCCTTGAACAGGTTCTCCATCTCGATGCGCCACTTGTTCCCGATATAGGAATTGGAGAGCGCGATCTTCAGCTTCCGGTCGGCGGCGCCGGCCTGGTGCGGCAGCGCCGCGGCGAGCAGGCCGGTGCCGGACGCGGCAAGCAGCGTGCGGCGCGCGATGGCTCCTGTCATCGTTGTCCTCCCGTTGATGGTTTCTTGGCACCCGTTCCAGGTCGCGGCCCCGGACGGCGGCGAGCATAGCGCGCCGGGCGCGCGTGTCCAAACCGGGGCGGGCCCGCCGCTGCCGTCAGGGGAGCATCGCCCCCCGCGCATCGACGTACAGCGCATAGATCGAGGTGCTGGCCGCCATGAACAGGCGGTTCCGCTTGCTGCCGCCGAAGCACAGATTCGCGCAGGCTTCCGGGAGATGGATCTTGCCGAGCAGGTCGCCGTCCGGCGCGTAGCAGCGCACACCGTCTTCGGACGGATCGGCCCATCCCATGCTGCACCAGACATTGCCTTCCGTGTCGGTGCGCAGGCCGTCGGTCATGCCGGGCGCGAAATCCTCCGCGAAGATGCGGTCGTTGCGCAAACGTTCGCCCTCCACGTCGAAGCGGCGGATGTGCGACGGGCCGCCATGCGTGATCCCGGTGTCGACGACGTAAAGCTGCGTCTCGTCCGGCGAGAAGGCGATCCCGTTCGGCCGCATGAAATCGCCCGCCACCACCGCGAGGCGCCCGGAGTTGGGATCGAGCCGGTAGACGTGGCCGGGAAGCTCGGCAACGTCCTTGTGGCCTTCGTAGTCGCCGTCGATCCCGTAGCCCGGATCGGTGAACCAGACCGCCCCGTCCGACGCCACCACGATGTCGTTCGGCCCGTTCAGCGCCTTGCCCTCGTAACGGTCGGCCAGGATCGTGATGCGTCCGTTCAATTCGGTGCGGGTGACGCGGCGCGTGTCGTGCTCGCAGGTGACGAGCCGCCCCTCCCGGTCGCGGGTGTTGCCGTTGGAATAGTTCGACGGGCTGCGGAACACGCTTACGTGGCCGTCTTCTTCGAGCCAGCGCATGATCCGGTTGTTGGGAATGTCGCTCCAGAGCAGGTAGCCGCCATCGCGGAAATAGACCGGTCCTTCGGACCAGCGGAACCCGGTCGCGATCCGTTCGATCGCGGCATTGCCCTGGCGGCGGAAGCGCTTGTCCAGCACCTCGATCCGCGCATCCGGATAGCGCGTCCCGGGCAGGTGGCCGAGCGGCAGGGCGGCTGGTTCGGTCGGCATGTCGTCCCCTCTCTCCGTTCGATGGCCGCCTTCTTCAGGGTGGCCGTTCTTTCAGGGGGTCCATTGCGGCACCCCCCGGTTTGCGTCGCCCGCCGCGCCCGCGCGCGCATATCGGCGGCCGGGCGCGCGCGTCCTGCCCCTGCTATGCCGCCGGGCTCCAGGGACCGGCCGCCGATCGCAGGCAAGGATGCCGCGCGCCGATGCGCGGCGACCGCGTCTCCCGCCGGACCGCTAGACCACGGCGCGCACGATGTGGTGGCGGTTGCTCGTGTACGGCCGCACCTCCGCGGGCCAGCGGCCCGTTTCGCTGGCCGCCGCCCAGGCCGCGCTGGTGAGCACGTCGGGGCTGTCGATCTCGTAGATCGCGACGTATCGCGGTGCGCCCGCGCCGGTCAGTTCCTTCGCCGCGCCGCCGAGCACGAAGCGCGCCGGCTCGGTGCGCAACCGCGTCACCGCGCGGACCCCCGGCACCTTCAGCAGGCTGGGCACGTGCTCCTGGTCGTAGACCTCGTTGAAGAGCGCTTCCTTTTCGGGGCTGACATCCATGCTCACGATGAAGACGTAGCGCGTCGCGACTGGCATCCGGCTCTCCCTTGGCTGATGGTCCCGGCTTCCCGCGGCCGCCGGGTTACGCGCGGTTCGGGGGCGGCCCCGCATGCAGTATACCCGGGCCCTGCCGGATACCAGCGGCCGGGCGCGGGCCGCAACCGCCGCCGTTTCGCCGTTCGCGGCGTTCGGTCCGGCGCCGCGCGCCCATGCCGGCTACCGCCGGCCGGCGGCGCTGGCGCGGCTTGCCGCCTGGCGGGCCAGGGTCAGGACCATGTGCCGGCAGATCGCCCCATCCGGCGCGCCGGTGCGCTTGCATCCCCGCTCGGCCTCCGCCACCGCGGTCATCGCGGCCCGCAAGCTGGCCTCCGGCCATCGCCCCAGCGCGCGGGCGAACGGATCGACCCGGCGGAAGAACACCGGCGGTCGGGCCGAGCGCGCCGCCTCCGCCGGGCTCTGCCCGGCATCGACGGCAAGCCGCGCGCGATGGAGCCGTTGCAGATGCATCAAGGTGGCGCGGAGCACGCCGACCGCATTGGCCCCCTCGGCGATCGCCAGTTCCAGCGCCCGGTCCGCGCGGGCCACCTCGCCGGCGGTGGCGGCGAACAGCGCGTCGTCCAGCGACAGCCCCGCCATGTCGCCGATCGAGGCCATCGCGGCGGCCAGGTCGACCCGGCCGCCCGGTCCCGCATAGAGCGCCAGCTTTTCGAGCTCCTGGCGGGTGGCCGCCCGGTCGGCCCCCAGCTGGCCGGCCAGCCAGGAAAGCGCCTCGGGCTCGGCGGTCACGCCCGCGTCGGTCAGGCTGGTGCGGATCGTCTCTTCCAGGCTGCGTCCTTCGTCCGGGTAGCAGCCGATCGCGACGCCGTCCGCGGCGCCCTCCACCGCCGTGCGCAACCGGGACCGGCTGGCGAGGCCGGGGGCCTCCAGCACCACCAGCGCCTGCCCGGGGCCGGCCAGAGCGGCTTTCACGGCCTCGGTCGCCGCATCCGTGGCCTCGCGCATCCGCACCACCCGGCGCCCGCCGGTCAGGGACAGGCTGGCCGCTTCGTCCGGCAGCCGCGCGAGGTCTTCCCGCGCCAGTTCGACCACCCGGAACGGATCGTCGAGCGCGCCGGCCACCAGCCGGGTCAGCGCCTGCGCCCGCTCGCGGATCAGGCCGGTATCCTCGCCGAACAGCACCACCACCCGGCAGTCGCCGGGATCGCGGAGGAACGCGGCGGCCCGGCGGGCATCGAGCTTCATCGCCGCGTCAGCCGGCGACCCGCTCGGCGGCGCGGGTGCGGAACAGACTGGCCAGCCGCAGGGTGATCTGGTCGGCGATCTCGTTCGCCAGGTGGTGATAGACCGTGGAGGTCTCCAGGTCGGAAGCAAAATATTGCTGGTCGAACACGTTCACCGCGTCGAGCGCCCGCGAATACCCGGACGCGACGCGGGAGTGCGCGGGGTCGTTGCGGGAAAGCACCCAGTTGGCGTTGCCGATCATGCGGATCCGGGTGGCGATCGTGCCGGGCAGGATGCCGATCCCCTGGCCGGAGATCCAGTAGGTCACGGTCAGCGTGTAGCGGCGCGGCGTGCTGGCGTCGGCGCCGTGCAGGCGCTGCTGCAGCGCCTGGCGCAGCAGCTGCCCCGGCCGGTCCGGGATCAGCGCGACGTGGATCGTCGCAAGCTCCCGCGCGGCCGGCCCCGGCGCGCCGCTGGCGGTGGGCATGTAGACGGGCTGGAAGCCGCAGCCGGCGAGCGGCGCCGCAGCCAGCAGACCGAACAGCGCGCGCCGCCGGACGCTCATCCGCCCAGCACGAAATTGACGATCCGGTTCGGCACGTGGATCTCCTTGGCGATGCGCCGGCCTTCCAGCGCGCGGGCGACGTTCGGCTCCGCCCGGGCCGCCGCCAGCGCCGCGTCGCGGGGCGTATCGGGCGCGAGCACGACCGAGCCGCGCAGCTTGCCGTTCACCTGCACCGCGATGGTCACGCTTTCGGCCGCGAGCAGGGCCGGATCGGCCTCCGGCCAGGGCTGCTCGGCCACCAGCGGGGCCGCGGGATCGAGCCGCGCCTGCACCTCCTCGGCCAGATGCGGCATCATCGGGGCGACCAGCCGCGCCAGGGTCGTCACGGCCTCGCGCCGGGCCCAGGCGAGATCATGCGCCGCCCGGTCGGCCGCGGCGCCGGCGCGCTCCGCTTCGGCGATCGCGTTGGCGAATTCATGCAGGCGGGCGACCGCGACGTTGAAGGCGAAGCTTTCCAGCGCCTCGGTCACCGCGGCGATGGTGCGGTGGGTGGCGCGGCGCAGGCCGAGCGCGGCGGGGCCGAAGCCGTCGGGGCCAGAGCCGTCGGGGCGGGCGCCGGCGGGCAGCGCCTGCACCGCGTCGGCCAGCCGGGCGATGCGCTGGGTGAACCGGAAGGCGCCGGCGACGCCGGCCTCGGTCCATTCCATGTCGCGCTCGGGCGGGTTGTCGGACAGGATGAACCAGCGCGCGGTGTCGGCGCCGTAGCGGGCGATGATGGCACCGGGATCGACCGTGTTGCGCTTCGACTTGCTCATCGCCTCCACCCGGCCGACGGTGACCGGGGCGCCGGTGACGCGGTGCACCGCGCTGCCGTCCGGCTGGCGGTCCACGTCATCGGGATAGAGCCAGGCGCCGTCGGCGCCGCGGTAGCTCTCGTGCGTGACCATGCCTTGGGTGAACAGGCCGGCGAACGGCTCCGCCACCGCGAGATGGCCGGTGTCGCGCATGGCGCGGGTGAAGAAGCGGGAATAGAGCAGGTGCAGGATCGCGTGCTCAATGCCGCCGATATACTGGTCCACCGGCAGCCAGTGATCGACCGCGGCGCGGTCCACCGGCACCGCCGCGCCCGGGCTGCAGTAGCGGGCGAAATACCAGGAGCTGTCGACGAACGTGTCGAACGTGTCGGTCTCGCGCCGCGCCGGGGCGCCGCAGGCCGGGCAGGGGACGTGTTTCCAGCTCGGGTGGTGATCGAGCGGGTTGCCGGGCCGGTCGAAGGTCACGTCCTCCGGCAGGCGCACGGGAAGCTGGTCGTCGGGCACCGGCACCACGCCGCAGGCGGCGCAGTGGATCACCGGGATCGGGCAGCCCCAGTAGCGCTGGCGCGACACGCCCCAGTCCCGCAGCCGCCAGTTCACTTCGCCCTTGCCCTGGCCGGCGCGTTCCAGCGCGTCGATCGCGGCGCGCTTGGCCGCCGCGACCGACAGCCCGTCGAGGAAGCCGGAGTTGAACGCGGCGCCGGGCCCGACATAGGCGGTGTCGCCGACGGCGAAGCCCGCCGGGTCCTCGCCCGCCGGCAGGACCACCGGGCGCACCGGCAGGCCGTATTTGCGGGCGAAGTCGAGGTCGCGCTGGTCATGCGCCGGGCAACCGAAGATCGCCCCGGTGCCGTATTCCATCAGCACGAAATTGGCGATCCAGACCGGGAACGTCACATCCGCCAGGAAGGGATGCCGGACCCGCAGCCCGGTGTCGTAGCCCTGTTTCTCCGCCGTCTCGATCGTCGCTTCGCTGGTGCCCTGGCGGCGGCACTCGGCGACGAAGGCGGCGGCGGCCGGATCGGTGGCGGCGATCGCCGCGGCCAGCGGATGTTCCGGCGCGACGGCCAGGAACGACATGCCGAACAAGGTGTCCGGGCGGGTGGTGTAGACCTCCACCGTTTCGATCCGATCGACCGGCGCGGCGAGCGGAAAGGCCAAGCGCGCGCCTTCGCTGCGTCCGATCCAGTTCGCCTGCATCGTCCGCACCCGTTCCGGCCAGCGCTCCAGCGTGTCCAGCGCCGCCAGCAGTTCCGGCGCATGTTGCGTGATGCGCAGGAACCACTGGCTGAGCTGCTTCTTTTCCACCGGCGCGCCGGAGCGCCAGCCGCGGCCGTCGATCACCTGCTCGTTGGCGAGCACGGTGCCGTCCACCGGGTCCCAGTTGACCCAGCTTTCCTTGCGCTCGACCAGCCCGGCACGCAGGAAATCGAGGAACAGCTTCTGCTGGTGGCCGTAATAGGCCGGGTCGCAGGTGGCGAATTCCCGCTCCCAGTCCAGCGACAGGCCCATGCGCTGCAGCTCGCCGCGCATGTTGGCGATGTTGTCCCAGGTCCATTTCGCCGGGTGGATGCCGCGTTCCCGCGCCGCGTTCTCGGCCGGCAGGCCGAACGCGTCCCAGCCCATCGGGTGCAGCACCGAACAGCCGCGGGCGCGCTTGTAGCGCGCCACCACGTCGCCCAGCGTGTAGTTCCGCACATGCCCCATGTGGATCTTGCCGGAGGGGTAGGGGAACATCTCCAGCACGTAGTATTTGGGCTTGCCGTCAGCCGGCAGGTCGGCGACGCGGAAGCAGCCGCGCGCGGCCCAGGCCGCCTGCCAGCGCGGTTCGGCGGCGGCGAAGTCGTAGCGGGGCGCGGCGTCGGCGGCCGCGGCGGGTTCGGTCGTGGTCTCGCTCATCGTGTCTTGATCTCGCTCATCGTGTCTGTATCGGGCGCGGCCCGCGCGGACGCAAGATGGCCGCGCCCCCCTGCGGGCCGGCGCCCGATATCCGATCCGGGCCGCACGCAGGGGCGGCGCGGCCCTTGCGCCGGCCGCCGGCCTGGGCCATATGCCGGTTGCGTTTCGTGATCGCGCGATGGGCGCCGGCCGGTTTGGCCTGCCCTGCGCGGGACGCTCCCTTTATCTCGTTCGCCCCAACGTCGCGCGGGCCGGCGGACCATCAGGCGCATCTGCCGGGCAACCGCCTGCGGCAGCGCTGGAGCTTACCTTTATCGTGTCATCGACCTCGTTTGCGGCGCTCGATCTCGCCGCGCCGCTGCTGCGCGCCATCGACCGGCTCGGCTTTCAGACCCCCACCCCGATCCAGGCGGACGCGATTCCGCCGCTGCTGGCCGGGCGCGACCTGCTCGGGATCGCGCAGACCGGCTCCGGCAAGACCGCGGCCTTCGCCCTGCCGATCCTGCACCAGCTCGCCACCGCGCCGAGCCGGCCGCAGCCGCAGACCACGACGGCGCTGATCCTCGCGCCCACGCGCGAGCTCGCGTTGCAGATCGAGGAGAGCCTGCGCGGCCTTGGCGAAGGCCAGCGGCTGCGCATCCTTCCGATCCTGGGCGGCTGCTCGCGGCACGCCCAGGTGCAGCGGATGCGTCCCGGCGTCGATATCGTCGTCGGCACGCCCGGGCGGGTCTGCGACCTGCTCGCGACCGGCGAGCTGAAGCTGCACATGGTGCGCTACTTCGTGCTCGACGAAGCCGACCGCATGCTGGATCTCGGCTTCATCCGCGACATTCGCCGGGTCGTCGCCGCGCTGCCGCAGGTGCGGCAGGCGGCGCTGTTCTCGGCCACCATGCCGCGCGAAGTGGCGCAGCTGGCCGAGGGGCTGCTGAAGGATCCGGTCCGGGTGGCGATCGCCGCCGCGCCGGCAACGGTCCCCAAGATCGAGCAGCTCGTCCACTTCGTCCCGACGCCGGCCAAGCGGGCGCTGCTGGGGCAGTTGCTCGGCGACCCGGCATTGGAACGGGTGATCGTGTTCACCCGCACCAAGCACGGCGCGGATCGCGTGGCCGAAGGGCTGGAAGCCGGCGGCGTCGCGGTGACGGCGCTGCACGGCAACAAGAGCCAGCCGCAACGGGTGCGGGCGCTCGACCGCTTCCGCAGCGGCCGCGCGCGGGTGCTGGTGGCCACCGATATCGCCGCGCGCGGGATCGACGTGACCGGCGTGTCGCACGTGATCAACTACGACCTGCCGGTGCAGGCCGAGGACTATGTGCACCGGATCGGCCGCACCGCGCGGGCCGGGGCGAGCGGGGTCGCGATCTCGTTCTGCGATCCGGCCGAGCGGAGCGTGCTGCGGGCGATCGAGCGGATGACCGGAACGGCGCTCGGCGTCGCTTCCGGGTCCCCCGGCGCGCCGGACCGTTCCGCGCG